>JBNJDT010000094.1:0-2569 GCA_051745145.1 Elusimicrobiota bacterium | reverse complement strand
CAGCTAAAAGCCACCGAACAGCAGCTACGGGCGTCCAACCAGCAGCTCGACGCCCAGAATCAACAGCTAAAAGCCACCGAACAGCAACTCGAGAAATTAAACCAAAAAATAATAAAGGAGAGGGACCGGGCAAAAAAATATTTAAATATAGCCGGAGTTATGATAATTGCTCTTGACCCGGAGGGGGATATTACTTTGATAAATAAAAAGGGCGCCCAGATCCTTGAGTCAACAAAGGAAGAACTTATCGGAAAAAACTGGTTTGCTAATTTTATCCCGGAAGAAAAATTAAGTGAGGTGAAATCTAAATTTAAAAAGTCAATGGCAGGTGATATAGAGAGTGTAGTGTATACTGAAAACGAGATTGTAACAGCCCGGGGAAATGAACGCACTATGACATGGCATAATACTACTATAAAAAAAGACGGTAAGATTATAGGGCTACTCTGTTCCGGAGAAGATATTACCCAAAAGAAAGAACTTATGCAAAAGCAGGAACAGTACAGAATTTATCTTGAAAAATCTCAGGAAATGGGCCGTATAGGAAGCTGGCATCTGAATGTGGCGGATAATATTCTTGAGTGGACCGATGAGACTTACCGTATTTTTGAAATTCCCCGGGGAAGTAAAGTTACATATGAGCGTTTTTTAAACCGGGTTCATCCGGAAGATAAAGATGAGGTGGACAGAAAATGGAAAGCGGCAATGATCGGGGAAGAATACAGCGTGGAACACCGGCTTCTTATTGAGGGAAAGATAAAATGGGTCCACCAGGAGGCAGAGGTTACTTTTGACGATAGAGGAGAAGCGGTAGAAGCGATTGGGTTCGTGCAGGACATTACGGACCGGAAAAAGTCAGAAATTCAACTTAGGGAAACCGAAGAAAGGCTTAAAACCATGATAATGGATTCTCCCTATCCCCAGATGGTGCACGCGGAAGACGGGGAAGTGATACTGGTAAATAAAGCCTGGACAGAGATTACGGGGTACACCCTTGAGGATATACCCGATATAGCTACCTGGACAGAAAAAGCTTACGGTGAAAGAAAAGTTATAGTGCAGGAGGAAATAGATAGTTTATATAAATTAAAAAAGACAAAAGAAGAGGGGGAATTTGTAGTAAGAACAAAAGACGGGAAAGAGAGAATCTGGCTTTTTAGTTCCACCCCTCTCCAAAGAGATTCCGGAGGCCGCCGCAATATTTTAAGCGTTGCTGTAGATATTACCGAAAGAAAAAAGATGGAAATAGAAAAAGAGAATATGAAAGAGCAGTATTTTCAGGCTCAGAAAATGGATTCAATAGGCAAACTTGCCGGCGGCATAGCCCATGATTTTAATAATATTCTCACTTCCATTATCGCAGAAGCCCAGCTTATCATAGAGGAGCGCGGAAAAATAGAGGGGATAGAGGAAATTCTTAAAAGTTCAAAAAGAGCCAGGGACCTGGTAAACCAGCTTCTTTTGTACAGCAGAAAGAAACCGTCTGAATTTAAAAATTTAATAGTATTTGATGAGTTAAAAAATATCCGTAAAATGCTGCGCAGGATTGTGGGAGAGAATATTGACATAAGCCTGGACCGCAAATGCCCGGATAAATTTAATTGCAGTCAGTGCTGGATTATGGGCGATAAAAATAAAATTGGTCAGATTTTAATGAACCTGGCAACTAATTCCAGGGATGCCATGCCCTCGGGAGGAAGGATAAAAATAGGCTGCAAAAGAGAAAATTTAAGTAATACGGCAAAATTGATGTTCGGACGGGTGGAGCCCGGTAAATTTGTCAGATTGAGTTTTCAGGATACCGGGAAAGGAATGGATTTAGAAACAAAAAAGAAAATTTTCGATCCGTTTTTTACCACTAAAAATATGGCCAAGGGAACGGGGCTGGGGCTTTCCGTGGTCCTTGGAATAGTAAAAGAACACAACGGTGGAATTAACGTCTACAGCGAACCGGAAAAAGGCACTGTTATAAGTATTTACTTACCCCGGATAGCGGGTAAAATAGAGAAAGCCGATGAGAAACAGGGGGCTGAGGAACCGGCTATAAAGGAAGGAGACGGTGAGGTGATCCTGGTTATCGAAGATGAAAAATCCATATTAAATGTTGTTGAAAGAACGCTCGAAAATTATAATTACAACGTTTTAAAAGCAGAAGATATTGACCGGGCCCGTAAAATTTACGAGAGGGAAAAAGAGAATATTGACCTGGTATTCAGCGATATGGTACTCCCGGACGGGATAGGGCTTGAATTGTTGGAAGAATTGAATGATATTAAAGAGATCCCCAACGTACTTCTATCCAGCGGATACATGGATGAAAAAAGCCGGTGGAAACAGATAAAAGAACAGGGGATACCATTCTTACAAAAACCCTACGATATTTCCGAACTTCTGAAAAAAATTTACGGTATATTACATTGATAACTTCAATAGGGTTTCAGACTTTAAAGGGGCCTCGCCTCTCTGCAGACAAGTCATTTGATTTGGATATGATTTATTTACTATACTTTATGATATGAATTTAGATAAAAAACTTAAAAAAGCTTCTCTGGTACTGGTAATATTGTTG
>JBNJDT010000093.1:0-2656 GCA_051745145.1 Elusimicrobiota bacterium | reverse complement strand
TTTTAGAAGGAAATAAAAGTTATGAAGTATCTCTATATTTCAGGAAGTCCCAGGGAAGATAGTAATACAGAGTATTTGTTGAATATTCTCAAGGACCGGTATGGTGGTAAATTAATTAAATTAAGTAATTATTCAATTCAGCCTTGCAATTCATGTTGGAAATGCCGGGAGAAAGAAAATTGTGTTATTAAGGATGATATGACTGAAATAATTATTCCGGAACTTCTAAAAAGTAAAGCAGTTATAATAGGCAGTCCGGTTTATTTTAATAATGTATCTGCGCAGCTTAAATCATTTATTGACAGAACCTGGGCTATTAAAGGGAAACTTAAAAATAAAATAGGCGGGACAGTAGTAGTGGGTAGAAAATACGGAGCTGAAAGCGCTATTACCGCTATAAACTCTTTTTATCTTAAGCATGAAATGATTCCCGCTAATAGGGGAGTAAATGGCATTGCTTTTGAGAAAAAAGGAATTCTACATGATAAGGAGGCAATTCAGGCAACAAAGAAATTAGGTAAAAGAATTAATAGTTTGCTAAAAATTATTAGTTAATTAATAGTTATTGGGTAAGAAAAAATAAATAAAGAAAGGGAAGAAAAATGAAAATAGAAATTTTAGGAACAGGTTGTCCAAAGTGTAAAAAACTTACTAAAAATGCTGAAGAGGCCTTAAAAGAGGTCGATGTAGATGGTGAAATTGTTAAAGTTACGGATATAAACAAAATTACCGAATACGGAGTTATGGTTACCCCCGGTCTGGCCATTGACGGGGATGTAAAAACAACCGGAAAAGTACTCAGCAAGGATAAAATAAAAGATTTGTTGACTTGAAAATAAAGGATAATTTATATAAAGATAGAAACAATCTAATTTAACGGTTGAAAATAAAATATCATGAATGAACATCACCATCATTTTAATAACCCCGGAAAGCTGTTAATAGCTATTGTGCTAAATTTTATCATAACCGGGGTGGAAATAGTCGGAGGCATAGTATCCGGCAGTTTAGCCCTGATATCGGATGCGGTGCATAATTTTTCCGATGCCGGGGCCCTTATTTTAAGTTATGTCGCTTTAAAATTATCTTCAAAAGAGAATACCGAGGAAAAAACATTCGGGTATAAAAGGGTCCAGATTCTGGTGGCCCTATTTAATGCCACCGTTTTGATACTTGTCTCCTTTTTTCTATTTAAAGAAGCCATTAAAAGATTTATCAATCCCCAGGATATTACCAGCGGGGTTATGATAGGGGTAGCTTTTATCGGTCTGGCGGCTAACAGTTTTTCGGTCTGGCTTTTGCATAAAGGAAAAAATCAAAATTTGAATATCAGGGCCGCTTATATGCATCTTTTTTCGGACGTGCTTTCTTCGATTGCTGTAATACTGGGGGGAGTAGCTATATATTATTTTGAAGTCAACTGGGTGGACCCGCTGCTTACTATTCTTATCGGGCTCTATGTCTTAAAGGAAGGGTATAAAATAGTGGAGAACTCTGTAAGTATTCTTTTAGATTTTGCTCCGACAGATATAGACTTGAAAAAGCTAAAAAATACTATTGAAAAAATTGACGGGGTCGATAACGTACACCATGTTCATGTGCGCAGCATAACGGAAAATAATATACATTTTGAAGCCCATATTGATACCGAAGATGATATAAAACTGAGTGAAAGCTGTAATATGAAAGATTCTATAGAGAAAATATTAAAGGAAAAATTTGGTATTTATCATTCCACATTACAGTTTGAATACGAATCCTGCAGTGATACCTCATTTATTAAACAACAGAGAAAAAGGAATTAGACAAAGTGAGAGCCGGTGAATGACTACACTAAAAAATAGCAGTTTGATAATATTTTCTCTGGTAATTTTTTTGGGGTGTGGTTGTGAAGCTGATACTACTGTAGATAAAAAACAAAAACAGAATACCCCGAATTTTGTAAAAATAAGTGAGGCAACTTCTGCTGTAAAGCCGGGGCAGAAATCTATTTCTACTGTTCCTAAAATTACTTTTATTGAACTGGGTTCGGTAACATGTATTCCCTGCCGGAAGATGGAACCCATAATAGAAGAGATAGAGAATGAATACAAAGATAGAGTTGAAGTTGTATTTTATGATGTAAAGTCTGAAGAGGGAAAACCTTACGCCAAAAAATACGGCATACAGGTAATACCTACCCAGATTTTTTTAGATGAAAACGGTAATGAATTTCACCGGCACAGGGGGTACTATCCCAAAGAAGAGATAGAGAAAGTTTTAAGAAGCCAGGGCATTGAGAAATGATAGGGGGGCTATTTGATTTTTTATCACGTTCTCTTCATTCTACACCGGCCATAGCGGTGGCCGGTTCTTTTGCCTGGGGAGTTTTAAGTATACTACTTAGCCCCTGTCATCTGGCCAGTATTCCTCTGATAGTGGGCTTTATCGATGATCAGGGTAAGATAACTACAAAAAGGGCTTTCTGGATTTCACTTTTGTTTTCAACAGGAATACTTATTACCATAGGATTAGTAGGAGTTATTACCGGTCTTTTGGGTAGAATGCTGGGAGACGTAGGGCGATTTGGAAATTATTTTGTGGCCGGAATATTTTTTATTATAGGTTTTTATCTTTTAGGAATAGTACCTCTTCCGTTTCTAAACGAAGCTAAAAA
>JBNJDT010000092.1:0-2717 GCA_051745145.1 Elusimicrobiota bacterium | reverse complement strand
TCCATATCATCCTGAGAAGCTATGTTCCCTTTAATACATTCAACTGTTACACCTGAAATTTCTTTTTTCACGGGGTTAAGACCTCCTTATAATTATAAGCAAATTTAATTATTGAATTTTTCTCTTATAGTCTTTACGGTATCCTGAATATCCATAAAGCAATCAACCAGCTCCGGATCAAAAGATTTTCCCGCTTGGTCTTTAATATGTTCTAAAACCTTATCTTCCGGCCAACCGTCCTTATATTTTCTCTTGGAAATAAGAGCGTCGTATACATCGGCTATAGCTACAATTCTACCGGTCAGGGGAATCTCTGTTTTGCTTTTTCCGGTACTGCTGATTTTAACTTTGTCCGAATAAATATTATCTATTTTTCCCGGGTAGCCGCTGCCGTCCCATTTTTCATGATGATTTAAGGCAATTTCTGCCGCTATTTTATCCAGCCGGGAAGTTTTATTTTTAAAAAGCCTGGCTCCGATAATTGTATGATGCTTCATTTTACGCCGTTCGCCGGGAGTAAGTTTTCCCGGCTTTTTTAAAATTTTATCGGGTATTCCCACTTTACCCAGATCGTGAAGCATTGCCCCAAGCCGTAAATTATCCTCCATTTTCTTTCTCTTACTTTCAGACAGATTATTCTGCTTAGCCCACCTGCTGTAAAGAGATACGGAATAAGCTCCCACCCGGCTTACGTGGGGGCCGGTTTCTTTGGGATCTCTTATCTCGGCCATATTTATCATCCGGAGTATTATTTCTCGGGTAAGACTGGCTCTTTCGATGGCCCCGGCCGCAATATTACAAAAGTGTTTTCCATAGAGAAGATCCTGACTGTCAAAGGGTACTGTATGACCGTTTCGGTCTTTTTTGTTGATAATTTCCATAACCCCCTGTAGAACGTTTTTATTTGTAAGAAGGGGAAGGGCCAGTATTGATTGAGTTTTGTAGGAAGTTTTTTGATCGAAACTTCGGTTAAAAGAAAAAGGCCGGCCCGGAGATATATTATATGCATCTTTAACAAGTACCGGCTCTTTTTTTTGGGCTGCGTAACCCACTATGGAATTAGAATTAATATCCAGAGTTTGATGAACCAGAATATTCTCTTTTTTAAATATTCCTTTGCGGGCGAGCGTATCATTCTGGACATACTGTAAATTAAGTTTACCCCGGTTAGAAACAGTCATGATAGAACCGGCATCCGCACCGGTGAATTTTCTGGCAATTTTAAGTATCTTTTTCAATAATATGTCCAGATCAGTTATGGAGTTTAATTCATCGGATATTTCCAGAAGCTTTAATTTTTCTTTGTCCATAATATATTTTTAGTAAAAGAGAGTTAAACAATCAAGTTTTTTCAAAAATTGTTGGATTTGTTTTTATCGGCAATTTTTGATATTTTAAAAAATAGAAGAACGGAAAGTGAGGATGATATTATGAATTTCAAAGATTTGGTAAATAAAAGATACAGCTGCCGGAAATACAAGGATAAACCCGTTGAAAGAGAAAAAATTGACCGGTGCCTGAAAGCCGCCAGGCTGGCCCCTTCGGCCTGCAACGCCCAGCCCTGGGAATTTGTGGTCTTAGACGATGAAGAAAAGAGGGCGGAAGTTGCCGGAGCCGCCGCTTCCGGAGCCTATTCATTCAGTAAATTTATAAAGGAGGCCCCGGTTTTAATTTTAGTGCTTGCAGACAGGGGCAGTTTTATGTCTAAAGCCGGCTCCCTGGTCAGAAATACAAAATTTTACTTAATGGATATAGGTATAGTTTCAGAACATATAGTTTTGCAGGCAACCGAAGAGGATCTGGGAACCTGCTATGTGGGCTGGATTAACGCCAAAAAGATAAAAAAAGTTCTAAAAATACCTAAAAAATTGGAGATACCTTTTCTTATAACCATGGGATATCCCCGGGAAGACTACAAAGATAAAGATCCCATAAGAAAAAGGGCGGGCTCGGAAAATAGAAAATCCATGGACGATATAGTCTCTTTTAACAAATACGCGTAAATTTTAAATATATTCTGGTTTTACCGACGATACAGAACTTGTTTTTTTAATAAATATAATATATAATATTGACGTAAATTAATCAGGAGGTATTATTATGAAAAAGTTTTTATCCGTTATATTATTTTTAGGAATTTTTTTTACTGTTAACTCAGTAAATGCCCAGGAAATAGTTATTGAGCCCATGGACCAAATAGAGATAACCGCATCACCGGGCTATGCGCTTCCCATGTGGGATTACGGTTATTACTCCACTATTCGAAATGAGAAAGCCGGGGGACTCAGCCTTACCGCCCGGAGTTATTTTGGGAAATTTAAATACGGTAAGGACTATGAGCTTGATTACGGGGTGGAAGCCGGTTATATTCCGCTTTATAAATGGGATTATACCGCCTCCTCCGGCTATGTCAGTCACAAATACAGCGTCATCCCCATACTCGGTCAGGTCCGTTACCGTTTTGGCAGCCCGGATGAAAATTCTTATTTTTACGCTACAACCGGCCTGGGCTTTTATCACTGGCGCCATGCCTATGAAGAACCTAAATGGGATAGTACAAATGACGAATATTTCCAATATACAAATACAGACACAAGAACAACTTTGGGTATTACTGCCGCTTACGGCTATAAAATGGGTCTGGGCGATAATTTACACGGTGATGCTATGATCCGGTGGACCAGCGCTTATTCAGTGGTAAATCTCTCTTTTGGCGT
>JBNJDT010000091.1:0-2803 GCA_051745145.1 Elusimicrobiota bacterium | reverse complement strand
CTTCGCAATGGATTTCCGGAGAAGTTGTTAAAGAATTAACCTCCGAAAAAATTCAGAAAAGATTTAAATAATTTTTCATAAAACTCATGCTTTTTGTAAATGGATGTCAAATCTGGCGCCGCCCATTTTGGAATCTTTAACTTCGATGCTCCCGCCATAAATATCCAGGAGTCTTTTTACGAGAAACATCCCTATTCCCGTCCCCCGCTCCGCGTCCGTAGTATAACCTTTTTCAAAAATTTGTTCCTTATCCGTACCCGAAACCCCCTTCCCGTCATCTTCGATAATACAGACTACTTTATTACCCGATTTTCGGTTTCTAATTCTTATCCTGCTCCCCCCGGAATGCCGGATGGAATTACCCACCAGATTCGCGAAAACTTCCTTGAGGAGAGTTCCCCCCTGAACTTTAAAATTAAAATCCGGCAAATTTATTTCAAGCTTCATATTTCTTTTTTGAGCACTGGTTTGATTTTCCTCGACCACTCTTTCAATAATCGGTTCAATTTTAACTGCACCGACCTCTTCTTCTTTAACTTTTCTGAGCATGCTCACCTTCTCAATTATATCCATGCTCTCCCTAATTCCCCGCTTGGCCTTTTTTAAGTATTTCCCGGCTTTTTCGGGCATATCAAAATCTCCTAAGAGTTCAAGATAACCTTGAACTATCTGGCTCTCATTTCTGACATCATGCCTTAAAAGTGAGTGGAGGAATTCTTCTCTTTCTTCAGCTTTTTTCTGTTCGGTGATATCTTTTGAGATAACCGCCACGGCTTCTACTTTTCCCGTTTTTGGATTTTTAACCGGGCTGAATGTCCTGCTGCACCAGGACTCGCTTTTCGAACTCTTGGAGGTTTTTTCACAGACCTTGCCGGTTTCAAGAACTTCTTTAACGTTTTTTAAAAATTTTTCAGCAACTTTTTTGGGGTAAATATCTCTAATTTTTTTATCGTTTACCAGGTCCTCACTTTCTTCAGTTATATGTCCCACTTTCACTAATCTTGAAATGTGTTCCGCATTCGCAAAAACATACCGGTAGTTCTTATCTATCATAAAAATGGATTTATCGACTGCATCCACCGCTTTTTTGTACTGTTCCAGTCTTTTTTTATCTTCTTTACGGCCGGTAATATCTTTAATAGTCAGGAGTATCAGTTCTTCTTCTTTTTCTGCTTCTTTTCTGTCAGGTAGCCTCAGATGGCAGGCATTCAAATGTAACGTTCGTTTTCCAAGTCCGTCAAACTTGTGAGTGATTTTATAATTATCCACCTTTTCTTTTTCGGGGAGGTTTTCTTTTAAAAGTTTACGTATACCCGGTATATCCCACTGTTTATTTCCTATTTTATCAAGCGGTTCCCCCAGAATTTCTTTTTCTGAAACTTTAAATTTAGAGCAGAACGCCCGGTTGAAGGAAATAATGGTCAGTTCTTTATTTAAAATTAAAGCCGGTTCTCTCAGGGGAGAAATGATCTGTTGGCAATATCCCCTGATTTTTGATTTATTATTTCCCTTTCTTTTTTTCATTTAAAATCCTCCTAAAACAGAAAACTAAAATTATTATTAATTTATTATTTTAAATTTTATCACAAAATACAGGCGATGTAAAAAAACACATAGACTTTTTTATGCAAATTAAAAACTCCGGTCCGGTTTTTTTGTAACTATTTTAAAATTATTCATATATTATATATAGCATCCTGTCATTATCCAGTCAAGAAAATTACCTATATTATTAGAACCATCCCTTTTTAAAAACAATTTACTTTCACTTTTAGAAGTATTGTAGCCCTTCCCCCCTTCAAGTTAAGAGAAATTTTATTTTATGAAATAGTTTTAGTATAATTAATGATAATTTTATAGATTGCAATTAAAAAAATAAAATGAAAAAAATATTATTAATATTAAGTTTATTCCTCTTTATTCCCGTCTTTGCCCGGGCAGATAATAAGATGGCTGCGGGAATAAATTATCCCGGCCTGAGTTTTAAGTATTTTGTTAATGAAAAAATTTGCATTGAGCCAAAAATGCAGTTTGGTGATAATGTATTCACCGGAGGTCTGAGAGGGAGTTATTACTTTTCTGATACCATCTATTCAGGTGTGGAGATGGATTATATATCTTTTCAAGGAGATATCAGCGAGGGTTCCGGTATGGCAGCTTCTGTGTACGGGGGGCTGGAGATGAAAGGTCTGGATAATATAACTCTGCAGCTTGATATTGGCCCGGTTTTTATTCTTCTATCGGATAACAACTACGATGTATCGGAAAATTATGTGGAAATAATAGGAAATATCGGATTGAATTATTATTTTAATTAAGGAATAAATAAATGAAGAAACTAAAAATATCCGCAATATTATTTATTTTTATCTGCTTTGTAACAGCCGGTATATATGGTGGGTTCGGTTTGGGTTTGCCATCTATAGTTGAAGAAAAAGCTAAAGATATGGATGAGGAAATTAAAGAGATAGAAGAAAAAGAAAAGGAAGAAATATCAGATGATACAAACCCACAAGTCTCAATAACATCTCCTGCGGATGAAGCAACGGTAAATGGGATAGAAACGGTGGAAGCTGACGCTTCCGATAATACAGGAGTCGATAAGGTAGAATTTTTTGTAGACAGTATATCAAAATATACAGATACTTCTTCTTCATTTAATTATTCTTGGGATACCAGAACAGTGGATAAAGGAACTCACACGGTAACGGCCAAAGCGTATGATGCCGCCGGGAACACGGACTCGGATCAACATAAGGTAACTGTTGATTGGAAAATAGATACTGTGGGGGATTCAAACGCT
>JBNJDT010000090.1:0-2843 GCA_051745145.1 Elusimicrobiota bacterium | reverse complement strand
GAGGCAATCCCAAATATTATGTAAAAGTCATTAAACAACTAAATCAATGAGGTTTTTAACTTTTTCTTGTTTCCGAGATGGATATTTTATGGAAACAATCCAGGATAGAGTTCTAAAGCCGTCCCAACTCCCCAGCCACACCTTTTTAAACAGTTATTTCAGAACTATATAAAACTAAATTTCAGTTGAAGATACTCCTAATATGTAGTATACAGAGATTAGCAAAAATATAGAAAAAAAGATTCTAAAAGATATTGCTGAATCTGAAAAACGGTCTTTGAGCAACCAATTAAATAAATCTTTGGAAGAATGGTTAGAAATTAAAAATGAATTACATTCTCAGTTTATCAAAGACATAAAAGATTCTTTAGAGTCCGGAAAGCCGGAGCCGGTTTGGAAGGGTTGATTTTTTGGCATATCGGCAAAGAGCATATCCAAAATATAACCGGCTAAAGAAAAAATTTCCCGACCCATTAAAAAAAAGGTTAAATAAAGCAGAGAACAAAGTTGCTGAAACCCCCTTGATAGGAAAAGAAAAAGGAGGGGATCTAAAAGGGATAAGAATATACAAATTTAATTTTTTTGATCAGCTATATCTATTAGCTTACAAAGTAAATGAGGAGAAAGAAAAGATTATATTTGCAGCGATCGGGGGACATGGAAATTTCTATAGAGACCTAAAAAGATATCTCAATAAATAAAATCCGAAAAATATTTAACGTATGAAAATACATGATTTCATTAATCACAAGACCCTGCAACCCGTTAATAACTCCGTAAATCATAAATTTCCTTTCTTAACTAGCCTGTAAATCTCATAATCCTCTGTGATATTACTGAAAATTCCCGAAAAGACGATTTACCCGGTAGAGATTTTCTATTCTAATTTTTAATTATTGCAAATTCGCAATATGGAGAATAAATATGATTTCGTAAGTTTTAGTAGCGGCGAAATAGTTATAGATTAAATATTTAGTTTAGGTCTTGTTTATAACTTTTATTTTGATAATTTTAAAAAAGTTATAAACAATCAGGATATCTTTATAGATATAAAAAAAACAGGGAGAGTATATTTTTTACTTCAAAAGCAGCTGACGTATTAACTATTCTATGAACATAGGAATTTATCATTGAGTTTATCTTTAATTTTTTATATATATTGCTATTTATCCATCTAAAAATCCTGAAACCGTACCGGAAGACCGGCCTGCAATTCTTTTTTATTTACGAAAAAGAAGTTTAAATAAAAACAAAATCCATTTTATACTATTTCTTGACAAAAAATACTTTAATTGGTAATGAATAATTAAAATAGTATTTTTAGAATAATTTATAAACATGGAGAAAACAATTAAACCAAATTCAAAAAAATTAGCTCCACATAAAAATAATTAACAGATTATCCGGCCTTGTAAATCCAGAGGTCGGGTTTTTGTATTTTTATAAGTTTTTTGTGAATATAACATAGATTAAACAGGAGGTTAAAATGAAGAAAGTATTAATAATATTGAGTATAGTTTTTTTTATCCCCGCGCTTGCCTGGTCGGGTAATAAAATGGCCGCGGGAATAAATTACCCGGGTTTAAGTTTTAAATATTTTGTAAATGAAGAAATAAGCGTTGAACCGAAAATACAGTTCGGCGATAATGTATTTGCCGGTGGAATAAGAGGGAATTATTATTTTACCGAAATTATCTATTCAGGTGTGGAGATGGATTATATATCTTTTAAGGGAGAAATAAGCGAGGGATCCGGCATGGCAGCTTCCGTGTACGGAGGACTGGAAATGCAGGGTCTGGAAAATATAACTCTACAGCTTGACATAGGTCCGGTATTTATGATCCTTGCGGATAAAAACTACGATGTTTCAGAAAATTATTTTGAGATGATGGGAAATATCGGCTTGAATTATTATTTTAAATAAGGAGCGTAACCATGAAAAAATTTAAAATTACGGCAATTTTAATAATTTTTGTCTGTTTTGCAGCGGTAAATATATACGGAGAATTCGGTCTCGGTTTGCCTTCTATAGTAGAAGAAAAAGTTAAAGAGGATATGGATGAGGAAGTTAAAAAAGCAAAACAGGAAGACCAAACAGAAGAAGAACCAGAAGAAGAAGAGCCTGACGAAAAGACATGGCAAATTCAGACAGTGGTTTCAGACGGTGATGTGGGAGGATATACTTCCATCGCCCTGGATTCAAATAACAATCCCCATATTTCTTATCTTGGTGATACAAATGATAACCTAAAATACGCAACCGGGGACGGAGTTTCATGGTCAACCGATACAGTGGATTCAGATGACGGTGTCGTGGGAGTATATAGTTCCATGGCCCTGGATACAAATGCTGATCCCCATATTGCTTATATTCATACTGATTTTAGTTCCTTCGCCAACCTCAAATACGCGAAATGGGGCGGAGTTTCATGGTCAACCGATACAGCGGATTCGGGAGGAGATACTTCCATTGCCCTGGATTCAAATGACAATCCCCGTATTTCTTATTTTGATAGTATGAATGGTAACCTAAAATACGCGACGAAAGGGGACGGAGTTTCATGGTCAACCGATACAGTGGATTCAGACGGTAACGTGGGACTGTATAATTCCATAGCCCTTGCTACAGATAACAATTCCCATATTTCTTATCTTGATGATACAAATGATAACCTAAAATACGCAACCGGGGACGGAGTTTCATGGTCAACCGATACAGTGGATTCAACCGGCTCATTTGATGATGGCGGAGATACTTCTATAGCCCTGGATTCAAATGACGAGCCCCATATTTCTTATCGTGATGCTGCGAATGATAACCTAAAATACGCAAAATGGAACGG
>JBNJDT010000089.1:0-2985 GCA_051745145.1 Elusimicrobiota bacterium | reverse complement strand
GCGCTCGCTGTAATTGAAGGAGTAATAGATGACCTTAAAGCCGCAAAATATACGGATGAGGAGATAAAACGGGCAAAAGAGCAGATAATAACCGCAGAGAAATTAAACCGCCAGTCTCCGGGTGCAAAAGCCCAGAACTATGCTCTTAATGAGCTTTTGGGGTTCGGTTACGACTTTGATGAGAAATATCTACAAAAGATACGGAAAGTATCCAGAGAGGATATTAACAGTATTGTAGATAAATATTTTAATAATCCGGTAACGGTAATAACTTCTCCGTCCGGACAAGATTAAGTTTAACTTACCTTATTTAAAACAATACCCGAAGGAATCTTAGGATAAAAATATGTTGACTTGGGGGGCAATGTGCCGCCTGAATCGGAAACTTTCTTAATATCCCCAAACCGGAGGGGGTTTAAGATGAAGGCCGCCTGGTATTTTGATTTATCCACCTCTTTTTTTATCTCTGATATTTTTTCAGTACCCGGTTTAAAATGGACCCAGTCGCCTTCAGCCATTTTTTTATCCGAGATATCCAGATATTTACTTAAAATATTATCCTGTAAAAACCGGGGAGGAACCAGATTTTTTTGGCCTCGGGGAAGAGTAAAAACATAATAGTCGCCGTTAAAATAAAATCCAATTTTTCCTTTATCAGGCCGGCATATTTTGCTTTTTCTGGTTAGATTAAAATTTTCTGATAAAATTTTAGTTAAGGCCTGTAATTTTTCGGGGTTTACGTTTTGTATGAGGCGGTGATAAGCTAAAATTTTCACCTCCGAACTGGGCACCAAAAACATCATAGTGTAATCGTAGGGTTTTTCACCGTCCGGATTTTCATCTTTTTTTCTCATAATATTTCTGTAATCCAGCATAGTCCGGTACCGGTGATGACCGTCGGCTATATAAAGCGTTTTATCGTTCAAAATCTTTTGAATATCTTTATTTTGAGAAAAAGTTATTCTGTTCTTTATTTTCTTTGGGAACTTAAAATTATAAAGTAAATCTCCGTTCCGTTCAGAATTAGCTAAAAGCTCGGCGATTTCTCTTTTATCATCTTCAAAAATTACAAAAATAGGACCGATGTTAAGACCGGTACTTTTTGTAAGTTTCAACCGGTCTGTAATGGGCCCGGGCTTTGTCTTTTCGTGAGGTTTAATTCTTTGGTAATGGGGATCAAGTTTTACCAGTCCCATAAATCCGGTCCGGGAGCTATCGGACCAGGACTGGTTAATAATGTAAAATCCGGACTTTTTTTCCTGAATTAATATATTCTTTTTTATAAATTTTTCATATACAGTTTGGGCATTTTGATATTTAGTATCACCTTTCCCGGCCGGTTTCTGGATGTGTACTATATTTTCAGGATAACTGCGCAGAGCCGTATCAATAGAATCACCGTAGTTAAATACATCATAAGGGGGAGCAATACAGTTTTTTGTATTGACTTTTTTGGGGTTGTACCTTATACCTTTAAGGGACTTTATATTGCACATTATAACCGGGATTCCACTCTTTGAATAAGTTCTTCTATCTCTTCGCTCGGGCGAATCCGGTGGGCTTTTTCCAGATACGATTTTGATTCTTTAAAATTCTTTAGATAATAGTGGGTTACTCCGGCAAGATAATAGATATTGTAATTTTCTATTTTAAGTTCAGTTAAAGGTTGAAGTTCAGTTAGTGCATCTTGTGGCTTTTTATTTTTTAATAACTTTTGGATTTTAGGTAATTTATAGTGAATAAAAGTCAGTTGAGGGGTATTCTCAGGAACAGGATGTTTGTCCCGGTCAATATCCTTTTTTATCTCATAAAGATATACATGATTTTTATCATATACTTTTTTTACATATTTTTTCCAGAAATTATCAAGAATTTTTAACTCATCCGGAGTAAAATAAAGATTACCGTAATTTCCTGTCCTAATCCCTTCACGGATATTTACGATTAAGTGAGTGTAATTTTTTTCTTTAAGAAGATCATAAAAATCTTTGGCATCCGAACTCTTCTGAATATAATCTATAAGGGGATTCCGGCCCTTAGCCGCAAAAGCAGTAAATTTTCTTTTTAAATAGTAGCATTTGGCGTCACCAAATATTAAAATTTTAGAATTTTTTGGAAGATTTTCATTGGCAAATTTGTAAGCCCCGTAAGAAGGATTAGGGTAACCGGGTTTCGAAGTAGCGAGGTATTTATCTTTAGATGTAGTACCTGTAAGTATGGAAAGCGGTTTATAAGTTAGATGGGCGTGGGGTACCATAAATAAAAAGTTAGACAGAACAAGTATAGCTATTATTAATAAGATAAATTTTCCAAAGTATTTTTCAGATTTGTTAATTTTAGCTCCCCCAAAGCCAACCATTAAACTTAAAGCCGGAAATATGGGGGCCAGGTATTTTACCTTTGGAAGAGCGGCCATTCCCCAGGCTATTGAACACAACAGGGAAAAGATAAGTAATCTTAATAGGTCTAGATTATATTTACTTTTAATAAATAATAAGAGGGGAATGATAGCCAAAAATACAGCCCCAGTCATGTAATAATCAGGCGATCCGTATTTTTTAGTACCGCCCCCCATAGTTCCCAATTCCCAGGGCATTTTAGGGAGCTTCTTCAGCCGGTTAAGCCGGCTTAAAGGGCTAGATATTATATTGTCGCCTTTGCGGTTTTTGGGGGCCATTTGGTGCTGTAAAGGTACATTAAATTTACTTTCTAAAAATGGGTGTATAGGATTGTTAGTCTCAACGTAATTTTTTATAAGCCAGGGGGATACAACGGCCATCACTATAACTGACCATATAAAGGCATGTTTAAGCTTTTTAGTTAATTTGCCTTTGTAAGTAAATAGTAAAAAGAAAAGCCCAAAAATAAAAAATACAGCGGTGTATTTCATACTAAAAGCCAAACCCCCAAATATTCCTGAAAGAATAAGCCATTTTATGGATTTAGTATTAATAAAATCAAGCATAGTTATAAGACTTAAAGTGA
>JBNJDT010000088.1:0-3603 GCA_051745145.1 Elusimicrobiota bacterium | reverse complement strand
TAAACTTCTTTTTATATTCCCGGCGTATAACTTCAGGCCGGGTCTTTATTTTACCGCCGCTTTCCAAATCCCGGTAAATAACCGGACCGCTGTGGGAAAGTTTCAACTCTTCGGGATCGAGAATATGAAATACAATTACGTCATTCTTTAAAAAAGGAAAATATTTAAGGGCTTTTATAAGGGGCTCCGGCGGGGAGAGAAAATCTGAAAATATTACCAACAGACTCCTCTTTTTTATCCTTTTACCAATCATTTTTAAAACTTTTGGTAAATCAGTTGTGTTTTCCGATTTTAGATTTTCTAATTTATCCATTATAAGATGCATGTGCTCATTAAAGTTACGCGGGGGGATATAGTCCCGGATTTTATCATTAAACGTTATAAGGCCGGCGGCATCTCTTTGTTTTATCATAAGATAAGTAAAAGCTGCAGCTAAATAAGTGGCGTATTCAAGTTTTGTCACATCCGACAAATTTGATTTATACCCCATAGAAGCAGAAGAATCTAATATACAGTAGCCTCTTAAATTAGTCTCCTCCTGAAACTGTTTTACATAATAACGATCCGTCCGGCCGTAAACTTTCCAGTCCAGATATTTCAACTCATCCCCGGGAACATATTGACGATGCTGGGCAAATTCCAGGCTGGACCCCCTGTATGGACTCTGATGCAGACCGCTTATTACACCTTCGGCTACATATCTTGCTCTTAAGGTCATGGAAGAAATTTTTTTAAGAAAGGCGGGAGTAAGTTTAAGAGTCACTTTTTATCTAACAAATGTTGGATTATATTTTCGGAAGTTATCCCATCCGCTTCGGCATTAAAATTAACTATAATCCGGTGCCTTAAAACCGGTTTTAAAAGAGCATCTATATCTTTTATTGATACATTATACTTCCCATTTAAGATTGCTCTTGCTTTTGCTCCAAGTATTAAATTTTGCGAAGCTCTGGGACCCGCACCCCAGGAAACATAATCATTTATATACTGATCCTTTCCCCCCGGGCGAGTGCTATTTACCAAATTTACAGTGTATTCTATTACTTCATCCGATACGGGAATATTTTTTACAATCTCCTGCAGTTTTATAATTTCTTCGGAATCTAAAACTTTATCTACCTGTTCTTCTTCTCCAAAAGTTGTTAATTTAACTATCTCCTGTTCCTCTTCAGCGTCGGGATAATCTATTTTAAGATTAAAGAAAAATCTATCCAACTGGGCTTCGGGTAGAGGGTAAGTTCCCTCCTGTTCTATAGGATTCTGGGTGGCCAAAACAAAAAAAGGCAATTCCAGAGAATAAGTCTGAGAGCCGCAGGTTACTTTATATTCCTGCATAGACTGGAGCAAAGCCGCCTGGGTCTTTGGAGGGGTCCTGTTTATCTCATCGGCAAGGATTACATTTGCAAAAAGCGGGCCCTTTATAAACCTGAAATCCCTCGCGCCGGTTGTTTGATCTTCTTCTATAATGTCGGTGCCGGTAATATCCGAGGGCATAAGATCAGGGGTAAACTGTATTCTGCTGAATTTTAAGTCCAAAATTTGGGCCAGGGTTTTTACTATCTTAGTTTTAGCCAGTCCGGGTACCCCGACTATCAAGCAGTGTCCCCGGGCAAAAAGAGCAGTTAAAAGTAAATTAGTTATCCGCTTTTGACCTACTATAACTTTATCAAGCTGCTTGAGAATGGCATTACGGCTCCGGGAAAGTTTATCAATTAATTCTTTTTGTTCTTCTCTGGTCACTTGTCCATCAATCCGAAGAATCTATCTTCGTATTCCTCAAAAAGATCATATTTATTGAGTAGCTTACCGAGTTCTTTCATCTTTTCCCTGTTATTTTCTGCTTCCTTAAATAAATACTGTATTTTATTTCTCACATTTTCGGGAATACCAGCGCTATCCGTAAACATTCCTCTATTTTTAAGATCGGCAATATTTCCCTCGGCCGATTCAAGAGTTAAATCTACTATAAATTTCATCATGGAAATCTGCCAAATTTTATCTTCGGTCTTAATTATAGCATAGAGATTATTATCTTTCTCTTTAATCTGTTTTAAAATTTTATCATATACTTCCTCAACAGATTGCGAAATTTCCGATGTCGAAGAAGTAGTATTTTTGAACTGATAATTTAGTATCTTAGGGTTTTCTCCAAACTGTTCATAAATTTCCCGGGCGTATTTCTCGGAGTCTTCCCCAAAACCTTCAAAAAGTTGATCTATTTTAGGGGGTTGTATAATTTCCGGCCGCTTTGATACGACTTTACCTTTGCGCAGGCGGGTAATGCCCTCTAAAGAACTCAACAGAAAATAAGTTATATTTGTTGTTCCAAAAGTAGAAAGCTTTTGACTGGGCATTCTTAAAATTTCTGTTTTTTCAAGTACGTATTTTATTATATCTTTATCTTTCATTTCCTGATAATAATAACTAATTTTTTATATAATTTCAAATTCTCCTCTTCCCCATGAAATTTATCTATAATTTCTTTTTTCATGGTGTATATTTTTTAAATCTCATAAACCGGATTGGAATTTTAAAAGTAGAATAGTTAATCTTATTGCTGGCGGTAAATTAAAGCCTGCCGGACTTTAAAATTGACCACAACAGCCATACACCCAGTAAAGTAGCAAATAGGTACCCGACTAAGCCAAAAGCGGAAATGCCTAAAAGCATAGGTCCTTTTTCAATCTGAATAATAAGTGAAGAGGCTACTATCAGAGCTGATATAATAAGACTGAAAGAAAGCCGGTTAGAAATTCTGTCCAATGTTTTTATTAAATTTTCAAGCCCCATATGCCGGAATTCTATCTCCAGCTTACCCGTCTTTAATTTTTTCATTATTACTCTGGCCTGTTCCGGAAATCCCCCTATAAACCTGCTTGCTGTTTTTGCAAGCATTTTAAAATCCTTCCATATATTTTTAGGAGCAAAACGGGCTTTATAGAGTTTTTTAAGCTGCGGTTCTATGGCTTTCCATATATTTAAATCCCCGCTTAAATTTCGTATTGTTTCTTCAGTGGTAAAAATTGCCTTTCCCACGTAAGTATACCCCGGATTAATAAGAATTTTATATCTTCTAACCAGATCAAAAATCTCCAGGAAAGCTTTTCCCACAGATATATCTTTAACAGAAACTCCGATATACCGGTCCTTAATCTCCATAATCTCCCGGACAAGAGTTTCAGTGTCAACCTCAATTTCATTTTCCGAAATAGCTATAATTTCCTGCAAAATCCACTCCGGTTCACTGGATCTTACGGCCTCCAGTAAATCAATTAACTGGTTGCGCATTTTCCGGCTTAATCTCCCCACCATGCCAAAATCCAGATAAGATATTTCCCCATCTTCGGTATAGAGAATATTTCCGGGATGAGGATCGGCATGAAAAATTCCGTCTTTCAGAATCTGCCGGATAATAACATTTATAAGCAGTTTAGAAACTTCTTCGCTTTCCTTCTCATCCAGCGAACTTTTAGCCAGAGGCTTTCCTTTTATATATTCCATCACTATTAAAGTGTCCGAGGATAATTTATCTTTTACTTTAGGTATTACCACATCATCATAATCACGGTAATTGTAGCGAAACTTCTGCAAAAGCATTACTTC
>JBNJDT010000087.1:0-3698 GCA_051745145.1 Elusimicrobiota bacterium | reverse complement strand
CCATTCTATTTTTTCTATTTTCTGAAGGACTATCTGGGCAATTCTCCGGCCGTGTTTTATTTTTACGGATTCTCCTGAAGTATTAAAAAGGATTACCCCGATTTCCCCCCGGTAGCCCGCATCTACGGTACCCGGAGAGTTGAGTACAAAAAGACCTTTTTTTATGGCCAATCCGCTGCGGGACCTGACTTGAATTTCATAATTTTCGGGTACGGCCACTTTTATTCCCGAGGGGATAAGTGCTCTGTCACCGGAATCTATTGTTACAGGGGGCCCGGCATTTATCAAATCCATCCCGCTGTCCTGCGGGTGAGCATAGTCCGGTAATTGTACATCTCTTATTTTTTTTACTTGAATTTTCATCTGATTATACTGTATAATACTAAAATAGAAAGCTTTAGTAAACCCTAAAAAGGTTAACAGTATTTACCGGCGAAAGAATAGGAGATTTTATGCAGGAAAAAAGATGTTATTTTGATATAGAGACTTCCTACAGGCGGAAAATTACCGTCCTGGGAGTATATTACGAAACCGGCAAATTGGTTCAGCTGGTCCAGGGGGAGATAACTCCTTACAAGTTATCAAAGATTTTTAAAAATACCCGGGCTTACAGTTATAACGGATCCCGGTTTGATATTCCGGTAATAAGAAAATGCACCGGTTTTGATATTGAAAGTTTTGCGGATACCCGGGATTTGATGTACGATTGCTGGGATAATAATCTTAAAGGGGGGCTGAAAAAAGTAGAACAAATTCTGGATATCGGCCGGGAAACGGAAGGTATAGACGGGAAAGTAGCTATGAAATTGTGGGATGAGTATTCAAAATACGGACGCAGGGAAGCTTTGGAGACACTTTTAAAGTATAATTACGAAGATGTTAAGAATCTTGAGGCCTTAAGAAAGAAATTAGAGGTGGATTAATATGGAAATTAAAATTTACTATAAAGATACTGACTGCGGGGGCGTGGTCTACTATGCCAATTATCTTAAATATTTTGAGATGGGCCGGACCGAGTGGCTGGAAAATAAAGGCGTTTCGGTAAAACAGGCGGCGGATAACGGGATACTGTTTGTGGTAAAAGACGCCCATCTTAACTATAAAGCGCCGGCCAGGTACCAGGATATAATTCTGGTGGATACCGTACCCGATAAGATAGGGAAGGTGAGCTTAAATTTTAAATACAGGATAACTAACCGGGAGACCGGAAAATTACTGGTAACCGGAAGTACCAAACTGGGAGTCATAAACGAAAAAATGCGGCCGGTCCGTCTGCCCGGGGATTTATACAATAAATTGACTACCTGAAATATATTACGTAAAATACTAACGCTATGCTGTGGATAAAGTTATTAAAAAAATTATTTAAAGCCTTAAATGCCGACGCTTCCCCGGGAGAGATAGCCGGCGGGGTGATTCTGGGTATGGTAATAGGTCTTACCCCCCTGTTTACGCTTACCAATTTTTTTATAATAGCTCTTATAATTGTTTTAAAAGTTAATGTATCCGGAGCTATATTCAGCGCCCTTATATTTGGGATAGTAGGCTATTTTATTGATCCGGCAGCCCATATTTTGGGGGAAGCGGTTCTTACTGCCGGGAGCCTGGAAGGTCTGTGGACAGTCCTTTACAATACCCCGGTAATACCTTTAACTTTATTTAATAATACTGTGGTAATGGGCACCCTGCTTATCTCTTTAATACTGATGATCCCCCTGTATTTTATAGTTAAAAAACTGGTAAAATCCTACCGCAAAGATATACAGGAAAAGGTACAGAAGCTTAAAATTGTAAAAATACTTAAGGCCTCTAAACTTTATAAGATTTACAGGCGGGTAAAAGTATGAGGTGGAAAGGTTTTATAACTTTAGCTGTTCTCATAGCCCTTATTACCGGGGGAGCTCTTTTTTTTCTTGACGGGGTGCTCCAAAAATCTATAACCGGCGCCGGTACGAAAATCTGGGGAGCAAAAGTTGAGATGGATGATCTCAGTCTTAGCTGGTCACCTCCGGGAATGAAAATAGATGATTTTAAAGTGGCCAGCAGGAATGAAGAATTTAAGAATATATTTCAGGTGGACAGTTTAAATATTTCTGTTCTAATTAGACCTTTGCTGGAGAAAAAAATCAATATCGAAGAAATTTCCGGACAGGGTTTAGCTTTTAATACCGACAGGGAAGAGTCGGGGTTTTTACCTGAAGAAGAGATAGAAGAAAGAAAAGAAACCCAATCCAGATGGAAGGAGAAGATGACCGGATGGCTGGAAAATATTCGCAGCCGGGCAAAAGAAAAGATTGATGTTTCCGGGGCGGTTGAAACTCCCCAGCTTTCTTCAGTAAAAACCGTAAAAGAGACCGGTGAATCTTTAGAAGATGCGAAAGCCAAATACGAAAATATGGAGCTTCCCGACGGGTCAAAACATATAGACAGATTAGCAGAAGATTATCAGGATTTAAAATCCATTAAAATAGAGAATGAAAAAGATATTTTACAGGCCAGGGATAGAATTAAGAAAGCTAATGACAATTTGGAGGATGCGAAAGATTTTATCAGTCAAACCAACGAAAAGATAGCTGATTTTAAAAACACAGTTACCGAATTGTCAGGGAAGCTTAATACAATAGATAAGGCCCGCCGCGAAGACTATAAAGCTATTATGGAAAAACTACAGTTGCCCTCCATAGGTGTTAAAGATATAGCCCAGACGGTGTTTGGAGATCCGGTAGTTACAAACTTCGAGAGGGTAATGGATTACGTAAAACTGGTACGCAAATATATTCCTCCCAAAAAAGAAGAAAAAAAACAAAAAGTTAAGAAGGAAAGGGAGAAGGGGGCCGATATTGTATTTAAACGGGAAAAAATGTATCCCCCGTTTTTAATTCAAAAAGCACAGTTAACCGGTCCGGATGAGCAGTATATAAAAATAAGTGACTATACAACAACTCCCGGTATACATGGAAAACCCGTAAGGTTTGATGTGGCTTCGAATAAGATTAAATTGGGGCTGGGAGTTTACCGTCTGCCGGAAAAAACCGGAGAAGTTTTAGAATTAAAGCACGACCGGTTTGAAGTAGGCGGGGCAAAAGGAGAACTTTCTTTGAATGGAGAGTTCTCGGGTCAAAATATAGATTCTGATATTAAATGGACCGGCCGGGGAGTAATGCCGGAAAACTGGTTAAATTATCTTGATTTAGAAGATCCGGTGGTGGATATTATGATTCAGGTTTCGGGAAAGATGTCTTCTCCAAAGTTTTCAATCCGTTCCAACCTGGATAATATTATCTCAGACAGGTTAAAAGAGGAACTTGACGAAAAAATAAAAGAAGTCCGAAGAGAAGTAGAAAAGACAGTGGACCGGGAAGTAAACAGCCGTAAAAGAAAAGTTGAAAAAAATATTGAAGATTTTAGGCAGAAGCAGTTAGAAAATTTAAATAGAGAAAAGTCGAAAGTTTTAGAAAAGAAAAGGGAAATAGAAGAGGAAATAGAAGCTAAAAGAAGAGAGATTGAAAAAGTCATATCTGAAAAATCTAAGCAGGCCCAGGAAAAATTAGAGGATAAAGCCGGAGAAGAGCTGGACAAACTCTTTAAATAAGATTTTCCTATACTATGTTTAAAAAAGCATTTGGCGTTGAAAAAAGTATTGTAAAGAAGAATTGTATTATTTTACCCACCCGGGATAGAGAACTTTTAAAAAAACT
>JBNJDT010000086.1:0-3711 GCA_051745145.1 Elusimicrobiota bacterium | reverse complement strand
CGCTAAAACCGGGGAATTCTACAAAAAGCTGCATAAAATCAGGCATTTTATCTAAAGCGGTTTTGCCCAGACAATCTGGATTTACCGGCACTTTTCTGGAACCTGTAATCCGGCCTTCTTCCTCTCTTATTACCTCCCGGATAAGGTTAAGTATCAAACTCTGCCGTTTTTTATCCCGGGAAATAAAAAGCGATGCAATGCCGTAGCGCCCCGGATTTGGCAGCCGAAAATCAAGTACTGAACTGAAAAAATCGTGAGGAATTCGGACTTTTATCCCTGCGCCGTCTCCGGTTTTGGCGTCACTTCCTACCGCACCGCGGTGGACCAGGTTTTGAAGTAAGTCTAAACCGTCCTCTATGATATTACGGGAATAGTTACCGTTTATGTTAGCTACAAATCCCACTCCACAGCTGGAATGTTCTTTGGAAGGGTGGTACAACCCTTTATTTTTCATATTAAAATCTCCTGTTATTTATAAGTTCAATAAACAGAAGACATCATTGTCTGGACTAAAAAAGGCAAGCTTTGCCGGGTAAGACTTCGTTGTCTTGTGAAGTATTTTAATAATAAACCGGGGTTTGTCAAATTTTTAATATTTTGTAAAATTATTTTTCCAGGTCAAAGGTCAGTATAATAGCTTCGGCAATCTCGGCCATAGATTTTCGGGAATTCATGGACTTATTTCTTATTCTCCTGTAGGCTTCTTCTTCTTTTATATCAAGATTATTCATTAAAATTCCCTTTGCTTTTTCTATCTTTTTCCGGTTTTTAATTTCCTGTCTGGCTTTGAGCACTTCATTGCGAAGCCGGGTATTTTCTATAGCCACAGCCGCCTGGTTGGCAACTGCCTGGAGAATATTGATTTCGGATTCGTTAAACTCCTGCTCACTGTCGGTATAACTGTTTACCACCCCTATGACTTTATCCTGTACGCTCATGGGGACGGCAAGCATGGAGACAATACCTTCTCTGGCTGCAATTTCGGGGTACATGTAAGCGGGATCTTTGGTCACATCTTTTACGGTAACCGGCTTTTTATTTATCAAAGCCATGCCGCTTACCGACTCTCCCACTTTAATATTGGGTTTGTTCCGGTACTCATCGCTTAAACTCTGGGTGGCGGTAATCACCAGTTCTTTACTCTCCTCGTCTAAGAGCATGATAGAACATATTTTTGATCCCATAAGTTCTGCAGTCATTGAGACTATGAGATTGAGAATCTCTTCAAGATATCTATCCGAGGTAATAGCTTCGGAAATCTTGGAGAGATAAGATATCTGTTCTTTCTTATTCTTTTTTTTAGAATTCATATTTAATAACAGGCCTCGTCTCTTTTAATATAATAACTTTTCTTCAGTTTAATTTTAGAAAATAAAAATTGCTTTGCAAATTTATGGGAGTTAAGAATAAATCTCGTGTTTATGAAATTATTTAAAAACCCGGTATTTATATGTTATTTTGGGCCATGCCGGATATGTCTTTATTATGCAACCGGATATTACAGTAGTTTCTATAAATGGAAAAAAATACAGTTGACAATTATTCTCCTATTTTATAAATTAAAGATATGAGATATATATTCATAAAATTTACGTAAATTTAGTTGAACACCGGTTTTGCTGCCGGTGTTTTTTTTATTTTATTATTTGTCGGTATAAATTTAAAAAGAGGTTACATCATGAAAAAAACAAAGTTACTCCTTATCTTATTCTTTTTAGCGTTTAGTTTTTCCTGTTCTTCGGATGAACAAGCCGGAGAGCCGAACAACAAAATTGAAGAAGCAAGTTTAGTAAGTTTGGGAAAAGAATTTAAGATGAAGATTCATCCCGAAGAGGATGTTGATTGGTATAAAGTTGAGGTGCCTAAACAGGGTTATCTTGAAGTCCTTGCCCGCAAAGTCCCTGAAAATATTGATTTACACGCCCGGTTTGCAACTTATGACGAGTGGAATGAAGAAAAAGAAAAATTCCTAACTGATTACAGAAAGTTACCCGCGGCCTCGCCGGTAGAAAAAGGTACTTATTATATAAAAGTCGCCGATAGATATAATGAAAATGCTTCAAAAGAAAAATTTGACTTTAAAATAAATTTTATAGAGGAATTTGATGAGTTTGAATCCAATAATGAGGTAGACCAGGCGAATAAATTAGAGTTTGAAAAAGAATATCAGTCAGCTATTTTTCCAAAAAAAGACGAAGACTGGTTTTTAACCGAAGTTAAAGAACAGGGCTATCTTCAGATAAAGGCCAAAGATGTACCGGAAGATCTTGAACTTTCGGCCTATGTGGCTACCTATGACGAATACGCCAAGGAAAAAGAAAATACAATAAAGTCAACCACCCGTTTACCTTTTAATGTTGCTATCAGAGAACCCGGAGAATATTACGTTGTATTTAAAGATAGGTATAATGAAAACTCTTCAAAAGATAAATTTACCTGGCGAATTGATTTTTTACCGGAGATAGACGGATATGAACCAAACGATGATTTTACGCAGGCTAAAGATATAAAATTAAAAACTCCCGTAAAATTGGCTATATTTCCAAAAGGCGACAGGGACTTTTTTAAAATAACCCCCAAAAGAGCGGGGACGCTTACAATAAAGGCAAAAGATTACAAAAATGTAGATCTTGCCGCCAGTCTCTTTAAACCGGATCCGGAGGATGAAAATAAAACTGTTAATCTGAAAGGTAAAACCAGATTTCCCGTAAGTTTTGATCTTGAAAACCCCGGTCAGAAATACTTCATTGAAATTATGGACCGGTATGATAATAATGCCAATCCGGAACTGTTTGAAATGATTTTTGAACTGGAGTAAATCCGGGAAAAATAATAAAAGATGCTCGGAGCGATAGCCGGTGACATAATAGGCTCCCCCTACGAATCCCCGCGGATACAGAAAAAGACAAAAGAGTTTCCCTTATTTACCCAAAAGTCCAGGTTTACCGATGATACAGTCCTTACCGTGGCCACTGCCGATGCCATAGTGAAAGATTCTGGCTACGGAAAAGCCTACAAAAAATGGGGAAATAAATATCCAAACAGCGGATACGGGGGTAATTTCAGAAAATGGCTGGCCACAGATGAAATAGAACCCTACAACAGCTGGGGAAACGGCTCGGCTATGAGAGTCAGTCCGGTCGGCTGGGCATTTCAAACTTTAGAGAAAACTTTAAAAGAAGCAAAGGCTTCAGCGGAAGTTTCCCACAACCATCCCGAGGGCATAAAAGGCGCCCAGGCCACAGCCTGCGGGGTATTTATGGCCCGAAAAGGTAATTCTAAAAAAGAGATAAAGAATTACATAGAAGAAAAATTTAACTACAATTTATCCAGAACAACCGATAAGATAAGACCGGAATATGGCTTTGAGGTATCCTGTCAGAAATCGGTACCCGAGGCCATAATTGCTTTTTTAGATTCAAAAGATTTTGAAGACGCCCTAAGAACAGCCATCTCTTTGGGAGGAGACGCGGACACCCAGGGAGCCATAGTCGGAAGCATAGCCGAAGCCTATTATGAAGATATCCCCAAATCCATAAAAAAAGAAATCCTGAAAAGACTGGATGAGGATATCCTGAAAGTAATAGAATCTTTTTCCCAAAAGACCGGTTATGACTTTAAATAACTGATGCCTTTTTTGTTGTGGATGGTAGTTGGATTTTTAATATTTATCTTTTTTATAAAAAATAATAAGAAATAATTGGACAGATA
>JBNJDT010000085.1:0-3794 GCA_051745145.1 Elusimicrobiota bacterium | reverse complement strand
CTTAAGGGATAGAGGTTATATATTCTCTTTCGGCCCGCTAAAGATTCTTTTACCCGGCTTATAATTTCTATAGATGACGACCCTGTCGCAAATATTTTGATTTCAGGGTTATTGTCATAAATATTTTTAAATATTTTTCCTATTCCGTCTACCTTGTGGAATTCATCCAAAAATAAAGTAAATTTTCTGTTTTTCTCATATCCTTCAAATTTCAGATACCTCAATACTTCTGAATAGGAACTGAATATTGACTGGTTTTCAAATATATCTAAATCAATAAAACTTTTTCTATTATTTGTATCATTATAAATTTTTTTTAATAATGTAGTTTTACCGGTCTGTCTTGCCCCCAGGACTACAGTTACCTCTTTTTTATCCAAACTTTTTACTAATGATTTTTCTAATTTTCTTTTTTTATACATTTTCCCTCATTACTGTCTACCTTCATTTTAGAGTAATCTATTATATTACTTAACTTATATTATAGAGTAATATATAAAAATGTCAAATTTGCTCTAACCTTTCTACGCCAGGCTTATTTCCAAACATTAACACTGTTTGCCTCTATAGAACATATTATAGCATTACTTACTTGGTTCATGTGAAACTTCTTTTTAAATTTAAAATTTAGTACTTTCTTTCCATAAATAAGCTATGATAATAAGGTATTTATTTTTCTTTTTAAAATTTTAAAATTATTATTTATATAATATTTTCTCTGGTCTCCCGGAATCAGTGAGCCCAGTTTCACTTTATAGTCATTATCGGAAAGTTTTTCTATTTTATTAAGTAACTTTTTAAGCGTTTCAGGAGTTTCTTGTAATTTAACTCCCTTTTTCACTAAAAATTCAACATCAAAAATATCCCTAATTTCATTTCTTTCCAAAAAAGCATTTATCTTTTCACTCATCATAGTTTCTAAGGGTAGAGTATTTACTAAAACCTGTTTTGTTGAAAATTCACTGTAAGCTATGGCCTGTACGCCTTGATTGAATGTTTTTTTTCGAATTTTTATTTTTAATCTTCTCGGATATTGAGCAGACCTTATTTCAAAAAGTAAAGTATTAAATTTATTTGCGCTGTCAGTTACCTCGTAATTTTTCTTTAAAAAAGTTTCTATTCTCATATATAAAGATTCGTAGTCACAACCGGAATTTCCGGAAATCCAAAAATCCAAATCAACCGAAAACCTGTTAAGTTCATAACATAACCTCAACATGGAACCGCCCACAAAAATCAGGCGGTTTAAGACTTTTATGGAATTAAGACCGTCAAGTACTTCAAGCTCAAATTTTTCCTGTTCTATTAAATCACGCATATTTCTTTAACCTTTTTGCGTGTTCTTTCCGGATATTTTACAAGTAATTTCTCAATTATATTTTCATCCAGTTTGTTAACTTCCAGAGCTGAAAAATCCAGGCTGTATTTACCAAAAGTATATAAATATACAGCATCTAGGAAAGCTTTTTCCTTTCCGGCTATAAAAATACCGTCTTTTTTAAAAAATCCGAAATAATATTTATCCTTTAACTTAAAATATCTAAAATTTTGTCCATCCTCTTCTATAACTTTACTTCTTTTTTTACAGCAGGATTCAAAAGTATTTACCTGAACCTGCGATGTTATATTCCACTCCATTAAGGCGGTAGTTAAGGATATATAGGAAGGAACCTGGAGGTAATTGGCAATTTTCATAAGATCTTCCCTGGAATAATCTTTAAAATTTTTATTAAGTATATAAAAATTTCTCTTTAGCCTGGTAAATATACCTTTTTTAACATATCTATTGCAAAGCACACGGGCGGATGACCGTTTTACATCTAAAATATTACTCACGTCACCTACATTAAAAAACAGCTTTTCTTTAAATTTTTTTATTTTTTTAGAGTTCATAATTTTTTTCTAAACATATTAAATTAACTTATTTGTTAATTATATATACTTAGCAAATTTCTGTCAAATTAATTTTATTGTAGAATAAATTAAATTTTAGGTTTACTTAAATATTAAAATTGCAATTCCCATTGCCGCCGCTGCTGAAAGAAAAATGTACCTGAGCCAGTTGTTGCCTTTCAATGCGGCAATTTTTGCTCCGGTATACCCTCCGGCGAACATTACCGCGGCCAGGGGAATTCCGTATCTGAAGTTAATCGTACCGGTATAGATAAAATATATGGTGGCGGCACCGGATGAGAAAATATTCAAAACCTTGGTAATCCCCACTGCCTGGACAAAGGTCATACCCCAGAAAAAAAGGAAGGCGTAGGTGAGCATGGTTATGTAACCCCCGCTGAAAAAACCTCCGTATATACCCAGGATAAATACCAGGATCCAGCCCGCAAACCGCCGGGCCCGACCGGTTTTAAGCTGTTTTACCCCCAGATTTTTACTGAAATACACCAAAATTGTAACTCCCAGTACAACAACCGCAATGATATTCTTTAAAACATTCTCATTTATCATCAGGACGATTCTGGCCCCTAAAAAAGAAGCCACAGCGGTAACCAGGGATAGTTTTATGATTAAGGCCCCGGATAACTTTTTTATCTCTTTTGCAAAGCCCGCCGCCCCGCTTATGCTCATAAAGGTAAGCCCCAGCATATTGGTGGCTATGGCCTGCCGGGGAGGCAGACCGGCAAAGATAAGTAGGGGGACGTTTATCAAGGATAAGCCGCCGGTGGAGACCCCTACCATGCTTATAGGGAAAAATGCTATAGATAGTAATATAATATCCATAGTCTATAATGCAATAAATTTCTTTTCAATTCAAATTCAAACTTAACTTTTCTTGTAAAAATATAAAATAACGATAAAATAATATTAAAGTTGTACTTTATTAAATAGGAGAAAATTTAAAATTAAAGCTGTCTATAAAAAACCAATTATAGGAACTATAGTCTTTATAGTTGCCTGGTGGCTGGCTACCCTGCTGGGTTTTGCCGCTACTATAATAGGCACATTCATTTTAGATGAGTACTTCGGAGTTAATTTCGAGATGGTGTGGATGGCTATTATTCTTGTATTTCCCCCGGTAATAGGATCCGCTATTTCAATTCCGGCTACATATTATATTATGAAAAAATTGGATAAAAAATAATTCCGAAAAATCAGCCGACCGGTTGAACGGGCGGTGCAGTATTCTCCGCCGGTTCTATTTTACTAAAATCCCCAAGAAGACTCTCTTCAAGTTCCCTGTAAACATAGGCAATTGCCAAACTTGTAAGAGGTAACGTAAAAAAAAGTCCCACCCCAAAAGCTAAAAAACCAAGTATATTTATACCGGCAAGTTTCAATAAAAATACAAATAAACTTAATTTAAGCCCTTCTGTAATAGTTGAACTCTGTTTTAAGGCCCGGATAGGTCCTAAATCCTGATCTACCACGCAGTAATTATATAAAAAGAATTTCAATGATAATACAACACCCGGTATAATTAGTAAAATAAAACCGGCGAATATCATTACAGAATACAATATGCGGGCGCCCAGGTATTTAAAAAACAGATGGGGATACGAAAAAAGATCAACTATTTGGGGGGATTTTCCGTCTAAAAATTTTAAGAGAATCTTTAAAAATCCTATTGCCATTATTACTCTTAAAATTAGCCCCAATATCTGAACGTTGAATTGTAAAAAATAACTTATCTCTTTAGCCTGCTCAGCAATAACTGTAGGGATATAATTTAAAGCACCGTATACTATTAATAAAAAAACAAAAAAAACTATATTATTTTTAGTGGTATACCAGCCAAATTTAATAGCATCTTTTCCGGAAAATTTTTCTGTTTTCAAAAT
>JBNJDT010000084.1:0-3806 GCA_051745145.1 Elusimicrobiota bacterium | reverse complement strand
GAGACCGCCGGGGCCCTGTATGAGCTGGTATCCTCAAAAGAAAAATGGGAAAAGATGTCCAAAAAAGGATACAAAAGAGTTCTGGATAAATACACCTGGAGAGCAACGGCAAAAGCTTACCTTACAGTAATTAAGCAGTATACAGAGAAAGAAACTCCCTTTAAAATAAAAATTCATCCCTATTTTACAGAGCCGGACAAACATCAAAAACCCTCTCTTAAAATTTTAAAAAAACTGTACCTTCACTACGATATCCTGTGCGCGGGAGAGGCCATGGTGGATTTTATATCGGATACCACCACAAATTCACTTCTGGATTCAGACAAATTTACCAAATATCCGGGAGGAAACCCGGCCTATGTTTCGGTGTACGCCTCCAAGCTCAGTAAAAAAGCTATTCTCCTTACTAAACTGGGGACCGGACATTTCGGCGAATTTTTAATAAGAAAACTGCAGGAATACGGGGTATGTACAGAATATATCTCTTTTAGCGAAACCGAGGATACTTCCGTGGCTTTCCTGACCCGGACCCCCGGCTCACCGGACTTTCAGAGCATGCACGCGGCGGACAGCAAACTAAACATAAAGGATATTAACCCCCTTTTAATTGAGGACTCAAAAGTAATTCATACCTCCCTGTCTTCAATGGGGAAAGAACCGGCCCGGTCGGCCATACGAAAAGCTCTAAGGATAGGTAAGGGGGCAAATAAGATTCTCACATTAGAACCGAATTATCACCCCCAGCTGTGGTCCAACAGGGAAGAAGCTATAGAAATACTGGCCCAGATATCGGACGGGATTACAATGGTTTTTCCCTCTCTTTCCAATGCCAGACATCTTTTTGACTACAACATGGAAGAAGAAAAACTTAAAGATTTGACTATAGAAAAATTTCACCGGTGGGGAGCCCGGAAAGTCATATTCACCGCTGAAGACCGGTACATTGAAATTTCTCAGGATCCGGATAAAAAGAATACAGTAATTAAGGATCTTAAAAAATTAGATGTCGTAGATTTTGCAGGAGGCGGTTCGGCATTCATCGCCGGATTTATAGTAGCCTATTTAGAAAAACTACCCCTGAAAAAATGCGCCCTTTTTGGATACCGGGTGGCAGAATCCGCCCTCCAATCCGTAGGCCCTTTTCCCAAAAATATTTTCAGAAGAGATATTTTAGAAAAAATTAATTAACTTTTCCCTAAAACTTCTCTGTAAACTTTGAGATATTCTTCAGCCATTTTTTGATTGGAAAAATTATTCTCAACGTGCCTTCGGCAGTCCCGGGGAGATATCTTATCTATCTCTTTGGTGGCCTGGACCATCTCCTCTTCGGTATCTACCAAAAATCCGGTTTTGCCGTCCACTATAACCTCAGGAGCCGCTCCTCTTTTTAAAGAAATCACCGGAGTGCCCGCGGCCATAGACTCTATCATAACCATCCCGAAGGGCTCCTCCCACTGGCTGGTAAACAGGGTGCACTTTGCCCTTTGGTAAAGATCTGCTTTTTTGTCTTTGTCTATCTCTTCGTGCAGTTCAAAATGGAGGTCTTCGGGAAAACTGTCTATCCAGGGCTGAATCTCTTTTTCAAAAAATTCTTTCTCAAAATCCTCGCTCTTTTTAACGGCCATAACCAGGCCCACTCTGGCCTTGTTGGCCACCCTTACCGCAAGATCCAAACCTTTCTCCCAGTTGGACCGGCCTATGAAGAGAAAAAAATCTTCTTTCTCCTCGCTCCAGGGAGTATTTTCAACATCCACGGAGTTATATACCGTATCCACAAAATTTATATTTTGGTCTATATCCAGATATAATTCCCGCTGGCGGTCGGAAATAGAGACAAAATAGTTATCTCCCTGTTCGGTCAGCTCCACACACCGTTTTACCGAATGTTCGTTTGCCGGACCGTGGAGGGTATGAATTTTGGGGATTCCAACCTCATTTAAAGATAATTTGTGATCGTGAATTATATCCACATCTTCCCAGGCGGACATGGCGTAGGCGAATTTGGAAGCCAGGATACTGACCAGCCTTTTTTCCCTAAGTGTGGAATCCAGACCAAAATAGATATCCTCCTCTATGTAGGGAACCAGCCTGCAGGAGACATCTGACCCTTTGGGGGCAAAAAGAATAACATCTTCCCCCATATCCGTAAGTCCTTCCACCAATTCGTAAGCCACCATCTCTATACCGCCATACATAGGCGGGGGTATGGGGATATAGGGCGGGGTAATGACAGAAATTTTCATAATTTTTCCTCCCGGATTAATTTAAAACATATATAGCTAACTTTTATTATTAACTACTAAATATTATAAATTAAAGATATGGTAATTACAAGCGGAGATAAAAAAACATTATCTTTTCAGAAATTATTCCTTATAATTTTTGTGCATAAGAATTGAGCAGTCGGATTTGGCAGCTATCTCATCCGGCTTTTTACCGAAAATTACTCTCTTCAGCCACCAGTCCCGGGATGGACCTATGACCATAAGATCGTAATTTTTAGAAGCGGCGGCGATCTTTTCTACCGGATCGGCGCCCTGCAAGAGTAAGGTTGAAGATTTAATTCCTATATCCCGGGCCGTGGCCTCCGCTTTTTCTAATTTTTCCCGGCCACTGTTTTTATCCTGCTTGGATGTGCCGGTAGCGTGAGCAAAAGTTAATTCGGCTTTTGTATTCTCCATAATTTTACTAATCATTCTAAGCCGGCTTTCCTTGGGGGTAAGCACGAAAGGATAAATTATAGTTTCTATCTTCTCCGGCTTGCCCCGGGCCTTAAATACAATAACATCACAGGCGACATTACTCATAATATTCGTCACCAGTCCGGATATTGAACTTTTTGGCTTGGGACCCCAGCCTAAAACAACCAAATCACATTTATTTTCGCGGACCTGATTAACTATTCCAGTCTCTATACTTTTTGCTGTTATCATATGCGGCTTGCTGTTAATACCCGCTCTCATCATTTTATGATGACTTGCGGTTACTCTTTTCGAACCTGTTCTCCACTCCCGGGGCAGCTGGCTGTATTTACCCTCAATCATTAAGTGAAGTAAATGAATTTTGCTTTCTTTCTTATCCAGAAGTAACGGAGCAAGGGCAGTTAATTTATTGACATCGTCCCTGTGACCGAGAGGCAGCAGTATATTGTCATAACCTTTACTGATTTTATTTTTATTTTTCATTTTTTAAAATATTCGCTATTTCTAAATTGAGTTTCAGTACATTGACCCGCTCATTACCGAATAAACCCAATAACCGGGATTGGGTATATTTTTTTATTATAGCATTTAACTGCTCGGATTTTAACCCCGTCTCGTCGGATATGCGGGGTACCTGGAAATAAGCAGCTTCGGGCGTAAGGTGAGGATCCAGTGAAGAGCCGGACTCCGTTACCAGAACAGCCGGTACTTTCTGCGTATTTATATTTGTTGCCCCAATTTTTTTCAGGTCGTTTTGAACCCGCACTTTGAGTTTCGGATTATTGGGAGCCAGATTGGCGCCGGCAGATTTTAAAGCGTTGTAGTTTATAGAAGAAGGTCTTCCATGAAAATATTTAGAACCCGCAAAATTCTGTCCTATTATTTCAGAGCCCACTTTCTCTCCATCGTATTTCACAATACTACCCCGAATCTTACCCGGCCACAAAAGCTGTCCCACCCCGGTAAGAAAAAGAGTATAAACCAGGGCAAAAATAATAATTCCCGCTATTACAAGTTTTAACGAAACAATTATATGTTTTCCGGTCTTCATTAAAATAACCCCGCTTTTACTAACAATACATCAATAAGTTTTATGGAGATAAA
>JBNJDT010000083.1:0-4124 GCA_051745145.1 Elusimicrobiota bacterium | reverse complement strand
CACATTGAACCCATAGGAAATCCCACCGTATTCCCTTCCTTCTTTCATGGTGGTCAAAGTTTCATCTTCCGGAGTCCAGTCAATTTGATAATAATCGGTATTTTCAGTAAATGATAATGACTTTTTTGCTGCAATAATTCCTACTCTTCCGGTAGCTCCTGCCGAGATATCCTCTGTGATACCCTGAGAAATTTGAAGATTAATTTCACCTCCGGGAGAAATTTCTGAATACTCACGTGGGGATATCTCTTTAATTTCATCCCCTTGTTTTTCTATTCCACCTGCTGAATCTTGGACATAGTTTTCACTCTCTGTAACTGTTTCACTTATATTAAGGATATAAGCTCCAAGACCAAATCCAATATTTATATCTGCTCCTATATCGGTGTTATTTTCGTTAATGCCATAGGAAACTTTCCCTAAAATTGGAAAAATACTTAATTCAGCTTCCTGAATCCTGGTCTGCTTATAATCAGTCGCCAAAAATGTAGAAGGGCCCCGGACCGTTCCGGTGTAGTCATTATCCGGATCTGCCGGCAATTCCCAGGATTTATCAAGTCCGGATATAGGCAAAGACGCTCCGACTTCAATACCCGCAGAAAGATTCTCATCAAGCGTTGCATTCATTATTGAGCTCATTTTACTTACTCTTAGAGAAACCATCCCGCTGCGAAATTCTTCCTCGCCCTGAGTTTCCCTGGATTTTGATATTGAACCATCTTCATATTCTGCTACATTCTCTATGTAATAAAACTTTCCCGGAACTGAATCATATCCCACGGAGACATTCACGCCTCCAAAATTAATTTGTTGGGCCTGAACTGCAGTTATAACCGAAAATACTCCTACTATAGCTAAAATAACTTTTTTCATTTGCTCCTCCTTAACTTAGTTAGAATAATAACTTAATACTCCTCTCTTTATTGGTGGATTAACTTTATTTTAAACGACTTCTATAATTTACATTCATAAATTTTTAAAAGATTGTATATAAATAAATAGATAAAGTAAACTCAATTGTAATATATGATTTTTAAAATATCAAAAAGGCTTGTTCCGTCTAAAAACTAGAAAATAAATAAAATACAGAGGGCTTTAATGATAATAGACCGCCGCTTTCTGCAGGCGGTCCATCACTGCCTCGCCAACCCCCTCACGGTTAAGACCTTCCGCTAAAATAATATCAACTTTTTCCTTATCAAATTCTCTCAACAACCTGTACAGGTTAGATGCACACGATTTATAGTCGGAACCCGGTCCTAACACTTTAGTCTTAAAACTTCTGAATTTATTTTTATTTTCCCCGGTGGCCAGAATCCCCACCAAAGATCCTTTTTTCCTGTATCTTTTCGCTTCTTTTTTCATATTTCTTATCCGGTCTTTCTTTTCTTCAAACAGTACAAGGTCCGCTTTTGGGGAATAGTGTTTAGGCATCATTCCGGGGGACCGAATTTCTTTAACTTTCCCGTAAATATTTTCCACTTCTTCCAGCACTTCTTTTAACTCTTTTAGGGTGACGCCCCCCGGCCGAAGAATTTTGTTAGGTTTACCGATCATATCTATAATGGTCGATTCAACACCGACAGCCGTATTACCGCCGTCAATGACAACGTCTATTTTATCTCCAAAATCATCGATGACATGCTCTGCGGATGTCGGAGAAGTCCCCGTAAAAATATTGGCGCTTGGAGCAGCAATCGGCCGGCCGGACTGGCGGACCAGTTCCAGGGCAATTCTGCTTTGGGGCATGCGCACTGCCACTGTATTTAAACCACCTGTAACTGCTTCCGGTACTATTTTTGATTTTTTCATTACCAGGGATAAAGGACCGGGCCAGAACTTTTCCATTAATTTTTTAGCGCTATCCGGCACTTCCCGGGTAATTTTAAATACATCGCTCATATTTGCTACGTGGACAATCAGGGGATTGGCCCGGGGCCTTTTTTTTGCTTTATATATTTTTAGAACTGCATCCGGGTTCAAAGCATCGGCTCCCAGGCCATAAACAGTTTCTGTAGGAAATGCTACCAGTTTACCCTGTATAATGAACTCTGCGGCTTTTTTTATCAACCCGTCCGATAACTTATCGCTATTTATTTTGTAGTATTCCATTTACAATACGGAGTGCTATAAAATTTAAGCCAAACTATACCGGGATAAAACTACTGCTCAATAATAATAGGTTCTGATTTTAACAGTGAACAGTAATCTTCCACACTGCCACCGGAAAGAAAACATTCTATTATCTCCTTTCCCTTGGGGTCAAGATCGGGTCCCATGTATTTTTTAAGCTCTGATTTGAAAAAGTCTTCCAGGATCTTTGCCCCCTCGTCATAGGCTTGCTGGCCTACTTCCGGCTGGTAGTCAACCCTGAGAAACTCTTTTTCCAGCATCTGACCCTCAATCATTATTTCCTTTAAGGCGTATCCCAGCACCGAGCATCGAGCATCGACCAGCTGGTCTTCAGTAAACCAGGCCCCTCCTCTTCTGGCCAGATACTCTCTGGCTATCCACTCGGGCATAAAACCCACTTCCCAGGCCCCTATGTGCTGGTTGGGACAGAGTATATATTTAACTTTGGGAGTATCCATTATCTGCCGGAGCAGGAGATTGGCCTGTTCCACTCTTTTGCCGGTGGTAAAAGGCCAGTAGGACCCTACACCCTCGGAACTCATCCATCCATCTTCCAATATGCTGGGGTTACCGTAACCCCGGGGAGCTACCAGCCGCCACAGCCAGGCCAGGGCGGGGGGTAGGACATGAAAAAGACCTATTATCCCATAGCTCGGATTTTCCTTTGTACACGGCGGAGTTCTGACCCCGAAACTGCGTATATCCACAGTTACAGGCTCGTCAATGACATCAGAAGGAATGTGACGGGGCATAACAACCCTGGGATTGGGACAGGGCTCTCCCGGAGCATCCTCTATATGTTCCCACAGTAAAGCTGTACTGTGAGGAGCAGCGTCTATGTTCAAAAATAAGAGAGGTTCGGGAGTGTGACAGGTGATAGATTCCAGATGAGGTTCGGTGCCGTATTCGTCTATCTGATCAACTCTTATAAACCAGGCGTTCTCGGCATCCATGAGAGTGAGCTTGCCATTGTCTTTTTGAAGCCGGGGGTGACACAACGCCATATCGTCGGTAACCGGCCTCAGCCCGCAGCCCTGGGGTAAAGTCAGATAATACCTGTCGTCATTGACCGTATTTTTTCCCAGCAGAAGCCGGCCGCTTCTTTCCCGGTGCATATCTTCGAGCATTTCACTCTTTCCGCCGCCACTGGCTCCCTCATGGGATATAGTTACTTTATTATCATACGGAGTTATCACCTCCACGGTGGAACAGTGAAGAGTAACCCATCCCTCCTGTTCCCCCCGGTTTATAAGCATGCTGTATACCCCTTTTTTGGCACTGGGCCCGGGATATAAATTATAGCTGAATAATTCATACTGTCCGGGCAACCGGTTATGCACTACAACCTGTTTACCGTCAAAATGGGTATGACGGAAAGGAGGAGCCACAAAAACAAAAGCCGACGGGTTGAAATTTTCATCAATATCCTCTTGAGGAAGAATTCCCTGGAGCAGAGCCAGGCCCAAAGCAAAAAATCCGGCATTGGCGGGAGCTATAGCGATACCGTCCTGACCGAAAGACGATGGACCGGCTTTAAAAAAATAGACACATAGCTCCTGGTCTTTCAGCCAGTTAAAAGTCTCTTCTCTTACCCCCTCAAAATCCTCACCGAACCTCTCCTTATAGGTAGTTTTATCCGTAGGCTGATCGTCGGCAATGACCATGCAGTTTGGATCTCTGCGTCTCATGTAAGGTTCTAAAAAATTGGCCGCGACTCCATTTTTTACCTTGGAAACTCTGGCTTCAACAACTTCCCCTTTTCCGGGCACGTCGTATTTTACCTCGTGTAGACCGTTATGGGCGTCTTTGCATGACAGGTCCACCAGAGTCTGTATGTCGTCGGCAACCGAAATTTTCCGGCTGTCTCTCAGAATATCTTTTACCTCTTCAGGCAAATCCATCTTTAATATCTGTTTTTTTGTTAACATTTTATTCTCCTTTCTATATCTCTATAAAATAAAAAAAAGCCGGCATAAATAACCATAAAAAGT
>JBNJDT010000082.1:0-4345 GCA_051745145.1 Elusimicrobiota bacterium | reverse complement strand
GCCGGGGCAATTCTGATGTCCTTAAGTACGGTAATAGTGGCTGTAAACGCTAAATTTTTAAAAATTGAAGAGTAGGAAGTATTTGTAATTAAAAGGAGGTATAGTTATGTTTAGGAAATTTTTAGTAGTGGTTGGAGCAGTTTTTATCTTGACTGGGAGTTTAGCTTCTGTCAGGGGGGAAGAACATCAGATGGGGTACAATATGATGGGACAGAATATGGGACCTAACCGGCGAGTCGCCCCCCGCAGTAATCAAAGTGAAATGATGTACCGGGGAGGATTTGGTCCGGGGATGGGGATGATGTCGGGTGAAATGATGGGCATGATGCCCGGTGGAATGATGGGCATGATGTCCGGCGGAATGATGGGTATGGGCAGGATGGGGGGAGACTACCGGTGGAACCTGATATCAGAACGTCTTGACCTTGAAGATTCTCAAAGAAAAGAACTGGCCCAAAAAATGCGTAAGGTAAACAGAGATCAGCTGGAGTTACAGAATAATATCCGGGTTAAACTTTACGATTTAAATTATGAAATGAAAAGATTAGATCCCGATGAATCTACCGTAGATGAACTTATCGAAGACGTGGCCGATATGCAAAAAAAGATGTTCCGGTTGAGGAAGAAAAGGTTATCCCGGTATAAAGAAGTATTCACCGATGAACAGTGGGAAGAGTTTCAGGAACTGAGCAGCTGGGGTATGGGCAGGTAAAGCAGTTAAACCCCGGTCCGGGCAAAGAAAAGGGTAAAATATGAAAAAAATCACTATCTGTTTAGTTGTTTTTTTGTTTGCCCCGGCAATAAGCGCTGGGGCAAATAACGGAGGTTTCCATCATAGATTTATGATGTGGAACCGGGGCCGGGGGAGCTTTACGGAACCAGAAGACAGGTTTGTATATCCGTTTTTAACCCGAATATCTTTGCCCGAGCTTCCCGGAAAAGTAAGTATGAGAACGGCAGTAATACAGAATACTGAAGATACTGATTTTGAAAATGATTTTCTAATTCATCTGGATGCGGGTTTGTACAGGGATTTAGGATTACATATTAGATCGGACGGTTTAATTCACGAAGAATTTGCCGTAACGGGTTTACAGTACGCAATATATAAATTTAAATCCCCCAATCCCGGGGGAATAAGTATAATGACGTCGGCGGAAGTACCGACTGTAAGTAGTACTGATATAGAGTTAAATTATTGGAGCGGGGTTTCTTTTATGTATAAAGTGTTTCCGGCAGTGATCTGGGATTCCAATTTATTAATCAATTTTGACGGAGATATTTTAAAATACGAAACCGCTTTAGTAAGCCGGTTCGGGCATAATTTCTATCCTGTAGTTGAGCTTAGAGGATTTGCCAATAAGGTTAATGAGAGTTACGCGCTTGGCGGGGTAAAGTTGAAATTAACTGAAAACGCGGCTTTGGGGATAGGATTACAGGTAAATTTGCAGATGGAAGGGGAACATCATATTAACAGAGAAAATTATTACCGGCAACACGGACAAAAGGGATATTTTATGTTTGAGACAATTTTTTAAAAAAATGAGAGGTAGTCAATGAATTTCGGTGGTTGGGGAGGGAAACCGGAGGAGGCATAACTATGTGGGTAATTCTTATACTGGTTGTAGTGGTATTTCTTTATTCGTTAGAAAAAACGGGTGGCCAAAAAAGTGGGGGAAAAGAAAAAAGCAGTCCGCTTGAAATACTTAAGAAGCGTTACGCCAGAGGAGACATTTCTAAAGAAGAGTTTGAGGAGAAGAAAAAAGATATTCTGTGAATAGAATGACTTCAGAGCCAAAAATTAAAGTAATAAAGGACGGCCCCTACGTAATTACCGGTCTGGATTCTATACAGGTCAGGAGCGGTGAGGAGATTAAGGTTGACGGAACAGTTTCGCTTTGCAGGTGCGGGGAATCAGAAGCATATCCATACTGTGACGGGAGCCACGATAAGATAAATTTCAGTGATGAGAAACTTCCCGGCAGAAAAAAAGACAGAACCGTTAAGTATAAAAGAGAGGATATCACTATAAATGACAACCGGCTGCTCTGTTCTCACGACGGGGCCTGTTTTAAAAATTTACCGGAAGTTTTCAGACCCGAAGAATGGCGGTGGATAAAACCGGATGATGTTTCCAAAGAAAAGATAATAGAGACGGTTAAAAAATGTCCGTCCGGGGCGTTGAGTTATTCTATAGACGGAAAAAACTATAAGAATTATGACCGTCCGCCGTCGGTTGAATTAGAACCGTCCGGCCCCTTAAATGCAAAAGGTTATGTTGAGCTGGAAGATGAGAGGAGTTCTAAGCCGGAGGCTAAAGAGCACTATGCTCTTTGCCGGTGCGGTAAATCGAAGAATAAACCGTTTTGCGACGGGACACATCTTCCGGGTGTATTTGATAAAGGAGGAGATAAATGAGGTATTATTTTACGAAGACAGTAGAAGGTTCAGTTGAAGAGGGAGTCCGAAAAGCAGAAAAAGCGTTAAAGAAAGAAGGGTACGGTATTCTCACCCGGATAGACGTAAAAAAGACGCTGAAGAAAAAACTGGATGAAGATTTCCGGGAATACCGGATACTGGGGGCCTGTAATCCTAAATTTGCGTTAAAAGCTTTAAAGAAAGAAGATAAGATAGGCCTGATGTTGCCCTGTAACGTTGTGGTTCAGGCTACCAAAGACGGTAAGACCGAAATTGCCGCGGTGGACCCGATGGCCTCTATGAAAGCCGTTGAAAATGATAAGCTGGGGGATGTAGCCAGACAGGTAAGGGAAAAACTGCAGAAAGTAATTGAGAGTATTTAAAGTAAGATAAAAGTTGAAAACTTCGTACCCGGTGAAAACTAAAGAAATTTACAGCCGGAACGCCCCGGTTTATAATGTATTGTCCCGGTTAATGATGACTGATTATCTTAAGGGAAAAGTATGGGAAATGGTCCGGGGAGAGAAAATTCTGGAGGTGGGAATAGGGACCGGTGAAAGTTTTCCTTATTATCCCGAGAACTCCCGGGTTACGGGAATAGATTTTAGTCCCGGGATGCTTGCAATAGCCAAAAAAAGGGCCGTGAAAAATCCTAAAAATATTGATTTAAGACTGATGGATATTATGGATTTAAAATTTGAAGACAATTATTTTGATTCTGTTGTGTCCATATTTGTCTTCTGTTCTGTTCCCCGTCCGGTAAGGGGATTAAAAGAGTTAAACAGGGTATGTAAAAGTGACGGCCATATATATTTTTTAGAGCACGTAAGGAGTGAAAATAGAATTATAGGAAAGTTTATGGATTATATTAATCCTCTGGCCGTGAGAATGACCGGAGCAAATATAAACCGGGAAACGGTGAAAAATATACAAAGAGCGGGATTGAAAATAGAAAAAATAGAAACTCATTTTTTTAATATTGTAAAAATAATTAAGGCCCGGGCGAAATAATTAAATTATGAAAAAAATAAGAGGAGCGTAAAGATTATGAAAAATACAGAAAAGACAACAGTTATGGTAGTGGACGATGATGTAGATTTTTTGGATGAGATCGCAATTGCTCTTTACGCCCGGGAATATGATGTAATTTCGGTAACAAACGGAAAGGATGCTATTTCTAACGCTAGGGAGAAAGATATAGATATTATTCTCCTGGATATCCGGTTAAAGGACATAAGCGGTTTTCAGGTTGGCAATAAACTTACAACTTCCGAAGTTACAAAAAACATTCCCATACTGGCAATCACAGGGATATTTTTAAGGGAAGAAGATAAAAAAGTTATGGAGGCCTGCGGGATTCAGAAATTACTGGAAAAGCCGGTGGATCCCGAAGAACTTATCCGGGAAATGGATGATGTTCTGAAAAAAGAGAATAGATTAGTTTAGTCAGCAAAATAAAAGGAAAAGTGTAGTTATGGATTTAAAAAAAATTATAGGAAAAAGACGGTCTTACCGGAGTTTGGAACCGGTAAAAATAACCGATAGTCTAATAGAGAATATTTCAAGGGCTGCGGGACTGATGCCCTCCTGTTACAATAAACAGCCGTGGCGATATGTCTTTGTCAGGGAAAAAGATGTACTGAATAAATTAAAAGAGACTCTCTCGGAGGGTAACGAGTGGGCTAAAGAGGCTTCCATGATAATAGGAGTGGTCAGTAAAAAGGAACTGGATTGTGTTTTAAAAGACGGCCGGGAGTACTATAATTTTGATACGGGAATGTCCACCGGAATTATGCTCTTAAAACTGGTAGAAGCGGGCCTGGTTGGGCATGCTATAGCCGGGTATGACCAGGAAAAAGCAAAGGATGTTTTAAATATACCTTCTGATATGGAGCTTATCACTTTAATTATTGTAGGTAAAAAATCC
>JBNJDT010000081.1:0-4449 GCA_051745145.1 Elusimicrobiota bacterium | reverse complement strand
CAAAAATTTTTATTTTTTGATTTTCAATAAACTTACTTTAATGTTAATGATAATCATTATCATTTACTTGTCAAGTTATTTCTATTTCGAAAAGTTTTTAAAATAAAAGAAAGGCTTCTTTATTGAAATTAATAAAACTTATATCTAACTTAAAATCATATTTCTGGTAAAACGGCCATAACATACTATAAAAAAAATTGGCGGATTTTATCAAAGAGATTTGAAAAATAGAGCTGTTAAAAAATTATTAAGGCTTACAATATTAAATTAAGTATCCCCCCTACTGTAAGGGTAGAAACTCCCATAATAAGGGCGGCTTTTAACATATCTTTGAGGCCTAATTCTTTTATCATAACAGCGAATGTCGCAGCGCACGGAAAATACATGGTAAGTACTACGCTGGCAATAATAAGCTGTTTTAAATTTAAATCAAGAGGAACAAGCATACCCACGGCCACGTCTTTTCTTAAAAACCCTATTACCAGAGCGGCAACAGCCCCGGAGGGAAGCCCCAAGACACCGGATATTACCGGTTCCAGAAAATTTCCTATAAAATCAATTACTCCCAGCGTATAGAGTATATTTATTAAAAAAACCCCGAATAAAACCCAGGGAACAGCTTCTTTTACAAACCATATTACTCTCATCCATACCTTTTTTAAAAGGGCACCCCAGTAAGGAATTCGGTAAGGAGGTATTTCTATAAAAAGTTCGGGGGAACGGCCCTTTAATCCTTTATTTAAAATTATTCCCAAAATTATCCAGACCAGAAAAAGCGTTCCAAACACCGGCATAAAACCCGCTGCCCCGAATTTTCCGATTAAGCCCGAAACCATGGCAATCTGGGCCATGCAGGGTATAGTTATAGCCATTAACGTCATAGCTATAAAACGCTCCCTTTTTGTTCCCATAATTCTTGAAGAGAGAGCTCCGGGTACATTGCACCCTACTCCCAGAAGCATAGGGACAATGCCAAAACCGTGCAGCCCCACTTTATGCATGGCATTGTCAAGTAGTACTGCCAACCGGGGAAGATACCCCGAATCTTCAAGGACCGAAAGAACCAGATAAAAAGAAAAAACATAGGGAAGTACGGCGGCCAGCGGAACAAAAAGCCCGGTAGTAAGAAGCCCAAAGGATTGATTAAAATCAATACCCCCATCTATAAGTCTACCTATGACAATATCGTGAAATACTCCCCCCGAACCCAATATTACCGATAGCTTCATCATCAGGGGTTTCCATAAAGTTTCAAATAAAGGTTCCGCCACATTTCCTATAAGTCCCTCTCCGATAAATCTTATAATAGTGAAAGTAAAAAAAGCTATTATTCCGGCAATGGGAAAACCGGTAAGCGGTTTTACGGAGAGTTCACCCAGTATTTCTGATAGTCTGTGGTGACGGTGAAACATTTTCTGAACTTCATCCACAATTTCACCGATCTTTTGCCATTTTTCTCCCTTCTGGCAGTCAAATTTAGGTATTTTTGCTTTTTTAAGAGCCCCTACGAGTTTATTTATACCTTCTCCGGTTATGCCGCAGGTGGGAATGCATTTTACCCCTACCATTTCACTTAACTTTTCCGGATCAATTTCCACGCCTGTATGCGAGGTCTCATCCCAAAAATTCAAAGCGACAACCATAGGTATTCTTTTTTTCAGCAGCTGAAGAGTTAAATTTAAATTTCTCTCCAGATTAGTTGAATCTATAACATTTACAATGACAGTATCATCGGCTGAGGATTCATTGATCAACTTTACGGCAACTTTTTCAGCTTCTGAATCGGGGGCTAAAGTATATGTTCCCGGAACATCGATAACTTCTATATCCTCCCCGTCTATCATCATTGTACCTTCGGCAAATTCCACCGTAGTACCCGGATAGTTGGAGACAATAACTTTTGCTCCCGTAAGACGCGAGAATATAACACTCTTTCCCACGTTGGGATTTCCCATTAAAAGTATTTTTTTCATATCATAACAGCCTTTTAATCTATTTCAACTAATACTTTTTTAGCCATACCATGCCCCATAGCCACCTGCGTATTTCCAACCTGTACAATTACGGGCCCGCTCATAAACTGTTTGTTTACTTTTTTAATTTTGGTTCCGGGGCGGACCCCCATATTTTCCAAATTTCTTTCCAGACCAAATCCTCCCTGGATTTTACTGACCTCCCCGGTTGTCCCGGATTCCATTTTTGCAAGTGTAACTTTTTCCGTCATTTATATACTCCTTAATTAAAATTTAATGATAAATTGCGCTTATTAATTTACTCTTATTTACTTAATATTATCCTTTTAACGTTAACTTTTTATCTTTCTTGTTTTTCCCCTATTTTCTCCATACATTCACGAGGTCGAGCGCCGGTTTCTACAAAATATTTAAAACTTTTAAGCCAGTTCGGTTCTTCCTGCAACGGATAACTTTCCGCAAAATCAATAAATTTTACCAACCGATCCAAAGTTTTTTTATTGATGATATGCTCTATCCTGCAGGCGTCTTCTTGAGCAATTTCTTCATCAACCCCCAAAATTTCTGATAAAAACTTAGTTAATATCTTATGTTTATGATAAATTTCTTTCCCGTTTTTTCTTCCCTTTTCGGTTAACTTAATACCTCCATAATTTTCATGAACAATAAGGTCTCTTTCACTCAATTTGTGTACGGCCTGATGTACACTGGGCATAGTAACGTTCAATAATTTACTTACATCTTTTACGCGCACCTTATCATTTTTTTTATCCAGAATATATATAGTTTCCAGATAATCCTCCGCGCTTGAACTTATTTTTCTTTTTTTCTTTTTCATAATAATTGTTAGTCTTACCTAACTTTACAAAAAATTTATGTCTATGTCAAATCTAATTCTTATAAAAAATTCTTATAAAAAATAAAATATTTGACATGTATCAGTAGTATCAGATAATATATATTGTAATATGAAAAAAAATAATTTCCAAAAAAATATAATTCAAATTACTATTTTATTTATATTGTTTTTCTTATCCACCATCTCCGTATATGGACATCCCCATATACTTATTAAGAATAAAATGGATATCTTAATTAACGAGAAAGGCGTTAAAGGTCTTAATATGGAGTGGGAGTTTGACAGGATGTTCAGCAGTTCTATTATAAATGACTATGACATGGATGAAGACGGTGATTTTGACACTAAAGAAACAGCTAAAATAAAGGAAGAAATGTTCTCCAATTTGAAAAATCATAACTATTTTCTGCACATCAGAACCCCGCAAAAGGAATTTGAAATAACTGAAGTAAAGGATTTTACGGCAACGATATCTACATCAGCAATTGTTTACAATTTTTTTGTTCCCTGTCCCATTGAAATAACTGAAAAATCAAAAGAAATCGCCCTGTCTGTATACGATGAGACTTTTTACGTAGATGTTGAATACAGCGATTCGCCGGTAAATTTTATTCCAGAAGAAAATAGCAACTTTAATATCACATATTCTAAAGAAAAAAATAAAGATAAATCATTTTATTACGGACAGTTTTCCCCGGAAGAAATAATTATAAAATTTAAAAAACTATGACTAAAAAAATTAAATACCTGGTTTTTATATCAGTATGTTTTCTGACTTTTACTTCTTTTGCCAGTTCACCGTTTAGTTCACAAAAGAATAAACCTAAAAAAAGTTCTCCTTCTTCTCCGGCGTTTATTCAAAAAATAATTAATTCTATCGCCCCATTGCAACGAAAAATAAGAAAAAATTTATCAAATTTAGCAAGTAAATTAAAAAAGTCCAAATCTCCAAGAACTTTTCTCGTTATTTTCTTTTTTTCTTTCCTGTACGGTGTTATTCACGCCTTAGGTCCGGGACATGGTAAAATAGTAGCTTTTTCTTACTTTGCCTCCTCATCTGACTCCCGGCTAAAATCCGGGATTATTGCCGGCTCGTCAATTGCTTTTTTGCAGGCTATTTCGGCCATTTTGCTTGTATCCGTAATGTATTTTGTATTAAATAAGACAAAATTTATCTCTATTGAATCAACCCGGACTGTAATAACCAGAGTCAGTTTTGGAATGATATTTTTGTTAGGTATATATCTTTTCATCGATTTTTTTATATCAGTTTTCAAAAAAAGAAATAAGAAAAAACAGAAGATAAATCAAAATAAAATGAGGGCAGCTATCTTGTCCGTTGGCATAGTTCCCTGTGCCGGGACTATTATAATACTTCTTTTCACTTTATCGCTGGATATGCTGGGACTGGGAATTGCTATGACATTCTTTATCGCCGCAGGTATGGCACTTACAATTTCTCTAGCCGGTATTGCAGCAATTTCAACTAAAAAAGGAGTATTTAAATTTTTACATAAAAAACCAAAACTGGTTAGTACTTTTCAAAATTTAATAAAACTTACCGGAGCCGTTATAATTACACTCTTTGGGGCAATAATGTTTATTGGAAGTTTATAA
>JBNJDT010000080.1:0-4492 GCA_051745145.1 Elusimicrobiota bacterium | reverse complement strand
CTTTTTCTTAATTTTGATTTAACTTAAATTTATTATTAAAACCGTCCAATTTTTCGACAAATAACTCATATCCTTTATCCGGAGAATAATCAATACCCGGATTCAAGAGCAAGTCAGTATCTTTCCTGAACCCCGGAGCGGTAATTTTTTCATCGAGATTATTAAAATATTCTTTTTTTGATACAGCTGAAGACTTTAAATATTTACTGAAAACTTCAACAATCTTTTCAATATCTGCTTTTTTGTATTTTAAGCCGTACCATATATCAAAAAGATCTCTCCCCTTATTCCGCTGAAAAAGCGCTCTCATCTTTGTACCTAATAGTTCTTCAAGTGCATAGGTTACTATATCACCTTCTCCCCGGAACCACCTTGAATCCACAGAAAACTTTTTCCTTTTATCGCCGAATACCGTAAAATGCTCCCGGGTATTTATCTCTAACTTAAATTTCAACGGGACGGCAGGCGGTATTTCAGACCGGCTTTTGTAGTAAAAAGTGACTCTGTTTTTTGTCTGTTTCCAGGTAGGCTCACCGAGAATTGGGTTACATATTTTTCTTATCTGCCCCATTACCTCTCCTATAGGTCCGGCTTCCTTTTGAACAAGGTCAATATCCTCAGAATATCTGACAGGATTTTTATAATACAGTTTGTACAAAGCAGTTCCGCCTCTGAATATAAGTCTTTTAGATATAATTTCATTCGAAAACAGTTCCACCAGCAATCTGCTCAGAATTAGGTCCTGCTCGACCTGGGAATCTAACCTCCACGGAGCTTCTTTTTTCCAGGAAATAATATAATCTTCAGGCAGCATAATTTCCGTTCCTATACAACATCCGGTTCAATCTCCGTATTGACCATTACTTTCCACTTTTTGTCTTGAGGTACCCCTGCTCGCTTACCGTTACTTAATAGAGGGACGCGCGAAACCGTATTTTTTGATACCCAATCTGAAAGAGGCCCGGTAATACCGGTAAATCCGAACTTATCCAGCATAAAACCCAAGCGTTGCAAAGTTGCCTGACTATGCATATCAACAGCTGCAGTTAAAAGTTTATCAGGAGCAAGTTTTTTCTCCCGGGCCAGCTCGATTAATATATTGGCCGCATTATTAAGCCCTCCGGCTTTTTTACTGTAATATACAACATCTACAGCCGTTGCTTCACAGGTGGACACTTTTATATACCCCGACCTGGTTTTTTTGGTAATCAGTGGAATTTCATCAAAATCCTTATTGAAAACAAATTGGATATTAACTGCTTTCGTACGGACTGAACGTATCCGGTCTTTTGTAACAATTTGAAAAACTTGCGGTTGCTGGTGGGTAGCTCCGTGTATCAAAGCAGCGGATAGGAGACCTACATAATAAGGAGAATCTAAATACTCCATTAATCTTTCAACATAATTAAACGGTGAAGGTCCGCCCGACGCCTTTTCTTCAGGCCGAACTATTACATAAAAGCCCTGTTTGGGATGTATCAACTTATTTTCGCTTTTTAACCGGGAAGCCGCATTATAAAAAGCCGCTTCGGTCATGCCGGTTTCTTCTATTGCTTCTTTTGTAGTAAATGAATAAACGCCTTTTGACTGGCACTGTTCAATAAATTTTTTTAATTTCATTGTTTCTTTTTCCTTATTTGTGTAGTTTTATACATATTCTAATAGAAAATGACAGTTTTTGCAACTTTTTACACAAATAGGGAAAATATTTTAACTACCTGATTAATTCAAGAAATAATACAAATTTAAGTGATTTTTATATTAGTACGATGTTTGAACTTATTTTTTTAGTATATAACACTTTAAAATTACCGGATAAAATAGAACCTCACTTTTTTAGAATAAGTCCGCCACTGTGCCAGTACGGTGAAGTCCGTCTCCGAGGTGCTTTGGTGCTTTGTTTTGTTATTTTGGAAATTTAATAGAATATCCCTCTTTTTATAATTTATCTTTCATTCCTTTTGTCAATAATCGCAACATTTCTTTTATATCAGAATCATTACTTGTAGCAGATACCATTCTCATATCAGCAACAAGGGGATACCCTTTATTACTGTTTAAAGCAAATTTGAGAATTTCTTCTAATAAAGAGGCTGTTTTCTTTGAAGCAATCTTTTTCATATCTTTTCCTAATAAACGTAAACTTGCATTATCAATTTTCCATTCCTCATTTTCATTAATTTCTCTTTCTTCATTAAAGAGACGATCTATATTATCGTTATAATTGTAATTAGTCATAATTTTGTAAATATCTCTGGCATCTTTTTCCCTTCTATCTATACTTTCATACCATGAAATTAATTTCATTATAGTTAACCCTGCCAGCGCCGGTACTTTTATCGCTATTTTAGGATCTTCACTAATAATTACCTTTAAAGCTGTTCTATAGGCCTCATCAAAACCTAAAATTGTCATAATAATTTCGTGCTCCGGCGGCCAGGAAATAATTCTGCCTTCTTCGGAAAGGTTGCCAAAAGGGATAATATCAACTAATACTTCATTATTAAATATAAATCGGTTTATTTTACGTCCTTTCTTGAATTTTTCATTATCAACTAAATTTTCTTCAAATTTTTCGTAATCTTCCCACGTAGGAACCTTAATTCCGAAATCAATATCTTCCGTTTTTCTTGTTATTCTTGCTTTATAACAATACTCTAATATATAATCTCTTGCCCTGGCACCAATAATAAAAAAAGGTATATTTAACTTGTCCGCAATTTCTTTTACAAAGACAATGGCCTTTTTATCAGAAGAATTTATTTTATTCGAAATGTTTAAGGTGTTGTTCATAAATAATTTTTGCCGTTTCTATATTCCTATCATTTCCTGTAGCTAATAAATCGGCATAAACTAACAGGGGATTTACTGTATCCTTATTATTTCCGGTAGTATCCCAGAATTTTTCATAAAACTGTATTCTCCCGTTTTCTTCCTTATTTAATCTATTATCAATAATTATTTTATTTAAATCTTTTTTATCCACATATATTGTTAAAATTTCCGGCCGCAGATAATCTGTCATTTTAGCTGCAGCAGGTTCCCCGCCCCATAATCCATTGTTTTTTGTAAATTCCTGCCAGTTGTTATTATCTTTAATAAATTCGTAATTCCCCAAATGCAGTTTGGGTTTTAAATTATCAGGATAGTTTGTACACCAGTCAGTTAAAATCTTTTTATTGAAAATTATTTTTCTTTTACCATCTTCAACCCTTACAAGAAAACCTAAATTATCCAAATCTTTCATCAACCACCCCACGGTACCTAATGCCACATCCAGTTTCTCAGCTATTTCCCGGTAAGTTCTATTTATTAATTCCGGTTTTATTAATAAATTATATAATACTCTTAACCCGGTTGTTTTAAAAATACGTTTTGGCTGGGGAGTTTTATATTTTTTCTTTAATTTATTGCCTTTTATAAAAATATATAAAGGAAACTGATTTACATAAGCATTTCCTGCAACATCCATAAATTGAATTCCCTTTTCTTTTAACTTTTCTGCCATTTCTTTAGCAATATAATCAGTCACTATTAAATTGGGGTGCTGTAAATTTTTATTTTTCAGTTTTATCTGTCCTACAATTGCCTTATTAACAACTTTTTTAATTACAACATTATAAATTAGTTCAAAATCATGCAGTTCTATTTTTATCTTTTTATCTGCCGCCTTTACCTGCTGATCTTTTTCTAATTCATATATTGTGATCGGTAAATCAATATTATTTTTAAATTCTTTAATAGCGTTTTCAAATATATTATTTTTGTTTTTATTCATAATACTTCCCTTTTGTTCATTATTTTTTATTGTTCATTTATTTTAATAATAAAATAATTTTAACAAAAAGTCAATATTTAGTATATTAATACACACATGTTCAATTTTATTTAATGTTCACTAATTCGTGAACAAATTCATATTTTGAACATAAAATTCTTAATATACTGAAGAGGCACGTGGTTCTTCTTTTGCGGCTCCAGGGATGAACCAAAAGAAGCTATCTTGCCGTAATATTCCTCTTCTTTGGTTTCCGGTTTTACAAGTTCGGCGATGCTATCCCCGGATTTTACATACTGCTTTAAATCAATTATATTTCTCTCATTCATACTTATTACCCTGTAATTTAATAATAACCCAGCTGTCTGTTAGAAGATAAATCCTGGACCATTGTATTTATCTCGTATCTAAACCATTTCTTGAATACCCGCCAGTTTCTTTTTTCAGGCCAGAACTTGGGAATTGTATACCATCCGCCGAGAATATCCTCAAATATATCGGGACAGTGCTTTTGCATGAACTTATTGTATCTGTCGTTGTTATCAAAGTCCGGTATAAGATAGATATATTTTGAGTCAAAACCCTCCGTTTCTATACTGGACTGTTTCAACCTGTTTCCCGGTTTATCATACTTTTTGCTGCAATCCACGACCCAATCGATAAATGGTTCACCGGGAGTTACCGTAAGAACAGATCTGTTTACTATAGGATAGT
>JBNJDT010000079.1:0-4541 GCA_051745145.1 Elusimicrobiota bacterium | reverse complement strand
CCATTAAAATTCCGGGGATTATTTTTAAAAAATTTCCAAATTATTTCATTTGCCGGGAATTGGGGGGCCGGGTTATCCGCTCCCGGGTAGGGTTTTTCAAAGCTCCCGGGCCAGGCATGACCCTGGTTATGAATAAGATAACCGGTAACCGGCGCTGAATTTAATCCGGCCCCGTATTTAACTAAAGTGGCGTTCAATTTTGAATCATACTTTATACCGGGCGGGGTGATACACTCATTTGCCCCGGCCCACCACCTCAGTGAGTCGGCAGCAGAGAGCATATACCGGGCTGGCCCGGCGGATTTTTTCTGTATTCCCCCCTCTACAGGGGTATGCTTATCCAGAGAACCATGTATCATACATACCGCCACAGGCACCGGCGGGTCAGGAGGCATTATAATTTTTTTCTCTCCGGGGACACTTCCCCCTGCTGTGCCGGCTACGGGAGCAATGGCAGCAAACCGATTCCCGGGCTGGGCTGCAAGTAAGTGACAAAATATTGCTCCGTTCGATAAACCGGTAGCATATATCCGGCGGGCGTCAATCGGGTAATCCTGATTAAGTTTTTTAACTAATTTTTTAATAAAACCTATATCGTCAACATCATTTTTATATGCATACCCAAAACCAAATTCGACATTCCAGGTCAAAAGTACGTCGTCAAATTCCCCCGAGCCATTAGGAGCAACCAGTAAAAAATTGTGTTTCCGGGCAGTTTTTTCCAGATCATAGTAGTATAAAGCAGTTCTAGCATTACCTCCGCCGCCATGGAAAAGAAAAACCACCGGTAAAGAGCTTTGCCCGTCCCAGCCGGGAGGTTCATAAATATAATAGCTGCGGTCCCTGTCCCGGTGATTTATATATTTAAGGTCGGATTCTATATCAATTTTTGATTTTTTTGCTCTTATTCTTTTAGCTATCCGGTTTTTTATTCTTCCCCGCAGCCATTGCCCCCCTTCTATTTTACCGGCGGAAAAACTTAAAAGAAATACTAAACACCACATAAATATAATTCTGTAATTCATAAATTATATTTTACAATAAAATTACTTTACAATGCAATATATATATTCTATTTTTTATAGCAGTATTTTAAAATAATCTGGAAATGTAAAACTAAAATATCAGCCGCTCTCATGCCTGAGACGTTCGCCGAGTAAAATTATATCCCTTATATTAGTATTACTTCTTTCACTCATCCACATTTTTGTGAAATCCGGATTCTGCACCAGCTGGGAGATCGCCGATAACGTCTTAAGATGGAAATTCCTTTCATCCTCACTTCCCACCATAACAAAAGCCGCATTTACCGTCTTAGTCCCCTCAGAAGTTTCAAACTCTATTCCATCTTTGCTCCGGGCAACTAAAATTTCAAAAATATTTTCTCCTTCGACTACAATATGAGGAATGGCCAGGAATGAACTTAAAACAGTACTTGTCTTAGCTTCTCTTTTAAGAAAGGCCTCATACAGCTCATCGGAAGAAATATTAAGATCGGGAGATAATTTACGGGAAGCCTCCCTGAGAAATTCTTTCATTCCCACTTTACGGTCATAATCCAGTATATCACAGTTTTCAATAAGCCTGTCAAATCGGTCGTGAATTATATCATCTCTTTCCCGGATAACTGACTTTAACTCCGATTCTAAAAGTCCTCCGGTAAGTTTTTTATCCCCGATTCTTTCTATCAGATGAATAAGGGCGTATTCCTGTTCAGCGCGCTCTCTTCCATAAAACCAGTAGACAAGAAACCCCCCGATAAAAAATAATAAAGTAGCCAGAAGAGCGGGAAGGCCCATTTTAAAAAGAAGAGTAACCAGGGTGACGATCCCAATAATCTGAAGCCAGGGATAGAGCGGAGTTTTAAAGGACGGCTGATAATTCTGCACATGACTTTCCCGGAGTATAATAACCGAGAAACAGGCAAAAATAAAAGAGAGAATCATTACCGTTGAAGCCGCTTTAACTAAAACTGACAGCTCCAAAAATAGAGAAATAAATATAACTATACCGGTTAGTAAAAGTGAATTTACAGGTACATTGTACCGGTTAAGTTTTTTTAGGATTCCAGGCAGCATCTTATCCCGGCTTAAAGCCATAGGATATCTTGAAGCAGCCATTATCCCCGCATTTGCAGTAGATATAAAAGCAAGAACGGCCGCGGCGGCAAGGATAATACGTCCCGGCTCCCCCATAAATACAGCCGCCGCATCGGTTATGGGGGTAAGAGAATTATTAAGCACCGAGCCTTCAAGTACACCGGTGGTTACAAATACCGTAAGAACATAAAATACAGATACTACAATAAGAGAAAAGATCATTCCCTTTGGAATATTGACGCTGGGGTTTTTGGCTTCTTCGGCGATACTGGCTACTTTAAGCAACCCTCCGTATGAGATAAATACAAAACCCGCCGTAGAAATAATTCCGGTTACTCCCTTGGCCGAAAAATCTGCAAAATTCTCTATTCTCACAGTTCCTATACCCCGGACTATAAAAAAAGTAAGCAACAGTAATAATCCCGAGACAAGCACAGTTTGAGCGCGTCCCGCAGATTTTGCGCCGGTGTAATTAAGAATGATAAAAGCCAAAGCAAAGATTAAGCTAACGGCTTTTAAATTTACCGGTCCAAGCATCTGCGCAAAAGCAGCCAGTCCCACAAGGGCAAAAGAACTTTTTAAAGTTATGGCCAGCCAGGTAACAATACCGTCTATAGTACCGACGGCCGGCCCTAAACTGCGGGTTATATAATAATAAGTTCCGCCGGCCTTAGGCATTGCCGATACAAGTTCTGCCTGGCTAAACATACCGGGTATGGCAAGACAGGCAGCTAAAAAATAAGAGAGTATTACCGCCGGTCCCGCTTTTGCGTAAGCCAGGCCCGGAAGAACAAAAAGTCCTGAGCTTATCATCGATCCCACAGCAATACTAAAAATATCTACAAATTTAAGGTCACGTTTTAGCTTTTTTCCAGTATTCATTTGCTCATTATATATTTTCTAAAAAATTTATCCAACAAAACTAATGCTATTAAATCCTGAATTTTTTATTTTCTCCTTAATTAAAACTTTTTTATTATCTATTTTCTTCGTTTTTCGCTAAACTTTTGTTACAATTTGTCCAGTCAGCAGCAGGTCCGGCAGCATTATAAAATATTTTTTATTATAAGACAAATGAACTTAAATAAACTCAACAGCCATTTAAAATACAATTATTCACCAAAATTTCCCGGTATTGAAGAGTTAACCGGCAGTTTGAAAATTATAACTTCATTTTCTCACGCCAATCCCAACCTCCATATTAATGAAATAAACAGCAACGCCGTTCTGCTCAAAATTAGACGCCGGAACCGGTTAGAAAACCGCAATATACTTAATATTATGTACGATAACGCCATCCCTTCCAACGACACTCCTAAAGGCCACCGCATTCAATATGGCGTGATAAACCCCCGGATAATGTCTCCTGAAGTTCCGTATTCATTTCAAAAAACTCTGCACTACGATTATTCAAAAATTTTAAAAAATAACCAGAATACTCTTTTCAGTCTGCCGGATAAAAATCAAAAAATATTTAAACAGAGAATAACCGAAGTACATTCCATACTTAATAAGCAGATTAACAAAACTTCTGATTCCCCGGTGGATTCAATTCGCAATATCCGAAAAAGTTTTTTTAACCTACTTAATATTAAGCCGGTGCCGGAGACTGCTTTTTCAACATATCCAACTAAGTTACTATCTAAAATTTTACTTAAACTTGCCCGAAATGGATATCCTTTTTGGGAGCTGCCGGTACCTGAAGAATTTAGCAAATACAAAAAAAAGACTTTTCTTGTAGAAGGAATTAATAAAAAGGGTTGCCGGGTTCCGGTGACCTATAAGAATAATCAATTCGAATTTCCATATTCAGATGCTAAAAAAATAAAAATTGATAAGAACAATATATTCAAGAAAATCGCCCGGAGAAAAGTAATTCCCACCATGCCTCTTATTATCTTAGGGCTGGCCGTCGCTCCCCGGATCATTCATATCGGCGGTAAATCCTGGCCTAAATACGCCGCCCCCATAGCCGGCCGGCTAATTAAATGGCTGAATATGGATATCAATCCCAGTAATATAATAAAGTCAACCCAAACTTTTAACTCTCCCTATGTATACAGAAAATCACAGAGATTTTACGGTTTTCCGTTAATATACAGTTCCTTCGGCGCTGAATTTTTAAACCAGAATCTGAATAAATCCGAAAATATAAAGATACAGCTGCAAAAAGAAGTTATCTCCGGCCAAACTTAAAAACATAAATTCACTGTATTTATTCCCGATCTTATTACAGACCTTCAATTCCTACCAAATTATTGTTATAATTAAGTAAATTAGTATTTTACCGGCAAGAAAATATAAATAAGGAGTATTATGACAGATAAAGAATTTATATCACAACCATTTAAATATTCAGATATGGTACATTATCAGGAGGGTTCTATTGTAAGCAGAACTATTATAGAAAAAGGGACCGGTTCAGTAACTCTATTTGCCTTT
>JBNJDT010000078.1:0-4558 GCA_051745145.1 Elusimicrobiota bacterium | reverse complement strand
CTGAATTTCAGATATTATAAAATTCCAATCTCAAACTAACTAAAAAGATAATTTTAAATACAGCTGCAATTTGCCGGATAAAATTAATTTAAATACACCCGTTTTAAAAACAGGGCAGTATTTTACCCCATACCCAAAAAAATATTAAAATTTTAAAAAATTATTTTCTTGAAAATTTCAGCACACCATAAATACCTAAAATATTTTATAGAAAAATTACTATATTTAGTATTATAACTGTAAAATAAATGTAAATGTAAGAATTTACTTTAACCTATATTTTCCCCCTAAAAATTAACATAACATATATTATCGGACATTATAGAAAGATAAAAAGAAGTTTGAAAGTACCCTTTTCTGCAAATTATCGGGGATGAACTTATTTAGTTAAAGTGATAAAAAGGCCCGGACATTGTTTGCCCTTTTAAAAAAATATCCGTTTTAAAGCGTTTTTATTTTTCCTTAGGGGTTTGATACCGGGAGTTTTTAGCATGCTTACTTTTTAAAGCATTGTTAAAGGTATTTTAAGAAATCCCGGTAAGCTTAAAATTTTCTGGAAATTCTTATTGATAAGTTTATTAAAAATTAAATGGAAAGATAATTAGGATATAGCTGCCCTGCTTTGGTTAAAAAAAAGATTTTGCTTTACCCAGTTCAACTACAATGCCCATAAAGGCAATAAGTTGATATACAAAAAGTCCCAGAAAAACCATATAGAAAAGAAATATTAAATTTTTTCCGTTTCGCAGGTATCTTTTTACAGAGTAGTTTAAATTGTATCCGACCAGGGCCAGTATAAATATCCCCACCGGAATGCCAAAAAATAATTCAGAGCTCAGGGCCGGCATTGTAATTCAGGAATAATTTTAAAATTTAGCACTGATGCTCCCGGTTATAAATTCGGTTGACTTATCCCCGGAATAATAATCATATTCCTCTTCGGGGGAAAACTTGGTATATCGCAGTTCAAAATCAATGAAACTGTAATTATATGTTCCCCCAAAAGTTATAGCTCCCCCCAGGGGCTGATCTAATTCCACTGATTTATACGTCGAGCGGATCCAGAACAGGTGAAAATCCTCCAGTACCGTAGCGTAAAGAGCATTTCTCATTAAGGATAAATCGGCTATGGTATGGGAAAGGGAAAGTGTTTTAGTACCATTTATGTAGGCGTATTCCCGGTTACGTCCGTAATAATCCCCTATTAAATCCGCCTCTACCGAAGATAATACGGGCATAAACCCTTTTTCCCCGTCATTGCTGTCTCCGGTACCTAAAATATATTCTATCCACGCCCCGCCCTTCCCTATCGGATCAACCACTCCTTCGAATTTTCCGTAAGCCCCCAAAGCGTGGCCGTCAAAGGTTTCATCTTTTTTTTCTCCATCCATTAAAAAACCAAAAAGAGAATATTCCATACCCCTGTGCATATTCCGGGTGAATCTTCCTCCGTATATCCGGCGACTAACTTCTGCCGTTGACTCGTAATCTTCGGTTATATAGTTAAGTTCCAGGTTTCTGAAATTAAAATCCCTCACAGCTCTTAGGCCCTTGCCCCGGATATCCGAAATACCGTAAAAGTTTTTTTCCGCTCTGGTATAGTACCCTTCTATATCGACTCCGTACGGGGCCGCGTATTTAAGCCTTACTCCCGGCAGGCCCTGCCGGTTGTCATTTATTAAGATACCGTCCTGCCAGTTTAAATTCAGTTTCCCGAAAATTAGAGTGAGCGGCGTACCGTAATAGTCATTTATCTTTATATACGCATTTTCAATAAACGGGATACGGTTATTTATGCGGGCCCCTTCGAAGTTTACTTTAGGGGCGGTGGAATTCATCACTCCCGCTGACCTTAAATTGGCCCCTATCTCTATATTGTCCTCTAGATAACCTTCCAGGTAAAGTTTAATATCCTGGCGGAACTGGGTACTTTCCGTGTCCCCCCTTTTCAGGGACCGGTACTCAAAATTTATATCTTCCCCTATATTTAAGCTGGCTGCATTTACTGCGGTTGCCGGAAACAATAAAGAAACAAACGCTAAAAAACCTAAAATATTTTTACTTAAAAGTTTTATTGTCACAAAATTACTCCTGTTCCTTTTGTTCCAGAAAATCTTCTTTAGAAAAATTCTCAGTAAATTGTTCTATGTAGTTTATACTTTCCAAAATATGTTACAAGAAAACCTTATCGTCTTTCATGCTATCTGAATTTCTTCCTTTAATATCTTTTCTATAAGTAAATTATGTATGGAATCATAAGTTAAGAGATCTACTTTTCTCCCCAGTTTTTCTTCTAATTCTATCTCTATCCCCGCAAAATCCAGAAGACTTAAATCATTATCTTCGGGCAGTTTTACTAAAATATCTATGTCACTATCCGGAGAATCTTCTCCCCTGACAATAGACCCAAAAACTCCGGCATGCTCTATATGGTATTTTTTTAAAACCGGTAAAATCTGTTTTTTTAATTCTTCAATTTTTTTCTTAACTTTTTTATCCATTTTTTTTATATTTTATTCCTAATTAGATGGTGTAAATTATATATATTATATCCTGTTAATTCAAATAGCGGTTATCATCGATAGAACTTAAAATTTGACAAATTCCCATGCTAAATTGTATAATTCTCTAAAATTAAATCAAAAAGTAAGATACATCAGGAGGAAAAATATGAAGAAGTTATTAGGATCGATTTTTGCATTACTTATTATAGTAAATATTTCTGCCGGAGCGGAAGCAGACGACAAAGTCAGTGAGATTTCTAAAAGGATGGAAGGAATCGGCCCCGGTCTAGTGGGAATAGTTTCCGATGAGTACAGCGATTTTGCCCGGGCCAATTCTGTGAGACTTCTCGACGTAGAAGGATATAGATTTTACACTAACCTCTCGGGATTAACGCCCACCGAAGAAAATCCCCTGGGCAGCGGCAGTGGCACGGGCCAGTTACTTTTTGGCGGCGTCGCCCCTTTTGATAAAATGACTAAAATTGCCCCTATATTATGGGCGGACCGGAAAAAAGTAGAAGAGACTTTAAATTTTTATGATATTACCAACTATTCGGATACCGGCCCGGCTAATTACGTTAAAGATGAAAGTACTCTTGAAACTCCTTTAGCCTCCCGGGACGGAAAATATGATTATGAAGAGGAAGACAATGCTAATAATGAACTACTTACTGAAAACGGCACAGCCTATGATAATTTAAGCAGTCACGATATTAATATTTATGCCGCCAGAGAATTCTATAATTCTCCGGATACCGGTGTTAAATTAAGACATTTCACTCATACTGACAAAAACATAGAACGCAGTTATAATTATAAATTTGAAAATGAAGACGATCAAAACGACTGGGAGGAGCGGGACTATGAAAGCTCCCATGTGGTAGCCAGAAGCGGCTTTGAAGCCAACCCCACTATTAGAGAACAATTTGATAAAATTGACCTGGAACTGGGTTTAACCGCAAATTTTTCCATGATTACCAACACTGATGAAAAAATTATCGAAGCTGAAACGGAGATAGGCCAGCAGAGACTTATCGACGAGTACGGAGAAGGCAGCGCCGAAGGCGATTACTCTAGAGAATATTCCTATACGTTAGATAAGAGCAGTTCGGGAGCAAGTTACGGTCTGGAAGTTGACGGTGATTATCTTATCACTCCTACTTTAAAAATAAGCGCCCTTGCTGATTTTAATTATAAATTACTTGACGGAGCTTATGAAAAAACTGAAATTGATTTTATAAGAACATCCAGCGGTATTGCCGTGGCCAATGAAAAGTACAAACTGAAATCTGTAAAAGACTTAGAATCAAGTGAATGGGAGATGGGATTTAAAAGCGGTATAGAAAAAGAAATAAATGAAAATCTGCTGATGGGAGCCGCGCTCGGATACCGCTATTCAAGTTCTGAAAATACACTGGATCCCTCAAGATACTCAGTAAATGACCAGCATGATTTAACACAAATTGCTACTTCTACAACTACCCAGATCAAAAATTCCCAGGTTAATATCCCCCTGGGAGTGGAATGGCAGCCGACCGGCTGGCTTTCAGCCCGGCTGGGAAGTAATTATAATATTCAGGGAACCAAAAAACTTATCACAAAAGTAGAGAAAGAATTTGAAGATAATACAGTGGCCCCCGGAAATGCCGTTGTGGAAAGAGAAACTACAACAAAAACTTCAACCGGTTACAGTTATACAGACTCATTAAATTTTTATTCCGGTCTTGGTTTTGCAATGACCGACAGTCTGCTGGTAGATGTTACCGGCGCTTCCGATACGGGAGAAGGAGCCCCTGGAATTAATAAGTTGCTGGATTTGAGCAGCTGGCAGCTTGGACTTACGCTGAAATTAATTTATTAGAGTAATATTGACTAAAAGGAGGTCAAAAGTATGAGAAAATGTTTAGTATTTGCAACGGCCGTTGTTGTTAGTTTAACTTTAACGGCCAGGGCTGAAGTATCAGAACAGTCAAGGAGAATGGAGGGTATAAACACAGATCTTATCGGGGTAGTTACCGATGAGTACAGTGATTTTATGGCCATAAATACGGCCA
>JBNJDT010000077.1:0-4592 GCA_051745145.1 Elusimicrobiota bacterium | reverse complement strand
TGTATTTAAAACATCTTCTTTTTCCAGCCAGCCCCTACGTGCCTGCCCCACTCCATATCTCATGTATGACAATTCGTCTATCCCGTGGGCGTCGGTGGATATCACTATTTTTATTCCCAGTTCTTTAGCTCTTTTAGCGTAGATATCCGTAATATCCAGCCGGGCAGGATGGGCGTTTAATTCCATAAAACAGTTTTTTTGGTCCGCTTTTTTAAGAATTTCTTCCATATTTATTTCATACGGTTCCCGTTTGTTTATCAGTCTGCCCGAGGGATGGCCCAGAATATTAAAATGGGGATTGTCCATGGCTTTTAGAATCCTCCGGGTCTGCTTTTCGCGGGGAAGATTAAAATTATAATGTACAGAGCAGGTAACTACATCCATCCTATCCAAAAGTTCATCGGGTAAATCCAGGCTCCCGTCTTCTAAGATATCGACCTCCGCGCTCTTTAAAATTTCAATATCCGGAAATTTTTCGTTAACCCTGTCGATCTTATCAAGCCATCCGCTCATTTCATCCGGTGTCAGCCCACCGGCCACGGTTACTTTCTGGGTATGCTCGGATATGGCCATGTACTTATAGCCGGTATCCCGGCAGGCCCGGGCCATCTCTGTAATTGAATAGCGACCGTCGGTCTTTGAAGTATGGATATGAAGATCCCCTTTTATATCCTCAAGTTTTACAAGCCGGGGAAGATTGGATTTACCGGACTCTTTAACCTCTCCCCGGTCCTCCCGTAGTTCCGGAGGAATGTAATCCAGACCGATTGAACTGTAAACTTCTTCTTCGGTCTCTCCGGCAATACGGCTCTCGTCATCTTTAAATACTCCGTACTCGCTTATCTTTAAATCTTTCTCCACCGCCATCTTTCTAACCCGGATGTTATGGGCTTTAGAACCGGTAAAATACAGCAAAGCCGCACCAAAATTTTGTGAAGATATCACCCTGAGGTCAACCTGAAAACCGTTTTTGAGTACCACAGAGGACTTTTTATCTCCCCCGGAAATTATTTTGTCCACATCCTCGTAATTTAAAAACCTCTCCGTTATATCAGAATTTTCCCGGACGACGGCTACAATATCAAGGTCCCCTACAGTCTCTTTTTTGCGCCGGTAACTTCCGGCCGGCTTTACCTTAACTACCTCTTTTCCCTTTTTGAGGTAGTCCGTTAGATCCTTTGCAATAGCTTCGACTTCAGAAATTTTAAGCCGTTTTTCATACCTGGATAATTTTTCCAGTCCCTGACTGATGTTTTCTGCTGTTTTCCTGCCGAACCCCTCCAATTCCCTGATTTTTTCAGACTCCAGTGCTTCTTTTAAATCCCCGGGATTTTTTATATCCAGCTCTTTGTAAAGTTTAGCTACTTTTTTAGGGCCCAGCCCCTCTATTTTTATTAAATCGGTAAGCCCTTCGGGAAATTCTTTTTCCAAATCATCCAGGGTCTCCAGCCGGCCGGTATCCAGGATATCTTTTATCTTACCGGCCAGGTCTTTTCCTATACCCGGAAGGTCGGTTAATTCTTCTCCCGAATCAATAAAATCAGAGATACTCCGGGAGAGATTTTTGACGGTCCGGGAAGCTTCCCGGTAGGCTCTTATCCTGAACGGGTTGTCCCCTTTTATTTCCAGAAGATCGGCGGTCTTTTTAAATATGCGGGCTATGTCGGTATTATGAACAGGCATCTTTCTTTAACTTTAAAAACACCGGCCTTCTTCTTCTTTCCGGCAGGGCTCGCTGTCACACCGGTAACAGACTTCGTTTTCAAGTTTATTTTCTTTAAAATAATCCTCTATATTTTTTAAGGTCGTTCCGGCGATATTTTCCAGGGCCTCTTTTGTAAAAAATCCCTGGTGGGAAGTAACCAGGACATTGGGGAAAGTCAAAAGCCGGGCCAGGATATCATCATCAATTATCTGGCTGGAAAAATCTTCAAAAAAGTATTCGCTCTCCTCTTCGTAGACGTCCAAACCCGCAGAACCTATTTTTCTGTTTTTAAGGGCATCTATAAGGGCCCCGGTCTCTATAAGCTGTCCCCGGCCCGTATTTATTATCATTACTCCCTCTTTCATCATACTTATGCTGTCCCGGTTTATTATGTGCCGGGTCTCGGGGGTAAGGGGGCAGTTCAGGGATATTATATCGCTTCTTTTATATAGACCCTCCAGTCCTACATACTCAAAACCGGTATTTTTGGCAAATTCTTCATCCGGGGCTATATCATAGGCTAAAACTTTCATATCCAGACCTTTGAGAATTTTTATGAGCACCCGTCCTATCTGCCCGGTTCCTATTATCCCGGCTGTCTTTCCGGCCATATCGAAACCTTTAAGACCCTCTATATTGAAATTCCTGTCCTTAGTGCGGTAGTAAGCCCGGTGGGTCTTCCGGTTTAAGGTAAGCATCAAAGCCAGAGCGTGCTCGGCCACCGCGTGGGGGGAATAGGCGGGGACCCGGACTACGTGTATATTTTCATAAACCGCTTCTAAGTCAACGTTATTGTAGCCGGCGCACCTTAAGGCTATAAGATCCACGCCGTATTCTTTAAATTTTTTCACCACCGCTTTATCCACTTTATCATTGACAAATATGCAGACTGCATCGTGCTCTCTGGCTAAGACAGCGGTATCCTTACTTAAATGTTCTTTGAAATAATCTATCCGGTAACCGAAATCTTCATTAACTTTGTCAAAAGTTTCTCTGTCGTAGGACTTTGAATCGTAAAACGCTATCTTCTTTGTCATTCTGTTCCTTTTTTATATTTCAGTTGATTCTATAACTTTCACTCCCTTGCTCTTTAAGTCGTCAACCGCTTTTTTGACACTTCCTTCCGGCTGGTCTATACCCTTTGTGGCGTCCGAAATTAAATTCACTTTATATTTTTGAATAACCCCGTCTAAGGCGGTGTAATATACGCAAAAATCCGTAGCCAGACCGCAGACATATATTTCCTCTATATTTAATCCGTCCAGGTAATAATGGAGGCCGGTGGCCGTTTTCTTGTCATTTTCAAAAAAGGCGGAATACGAATCTATCCGGGGATTAGTCCCTTTTCTTACAAATAGATCCACAGGATCGGTATCCAGATCCGGATGAAAGTCAGCGCCCGGAGAACCCTGAACGCAGTGATCGGGCCACAGGGTCTGGGTTATGCCCTCCAGACGGATAGTCTCAAACGGTTCTTTGTCGTTGTTTGAAGCAAAAGATACGTGGTCCTTAGGATGCCAGTCCTGGGTGGCTACAATTTTGTCAAATTCAGAATCCCTGGAAATCTTATTAACTACAGGTACTATCTTGTCCCCGCCGGGTACGGCCAGAGCTCCTCCGGGACAAAAATCGTTCTGGACATCAACTATCAGCAATGCCTTTTTAATTCCCATAAAACCTCCTTTTTAAAAACTTCATATCTAAACCCTGCTTTTAAAAATTATAATAATTTTGCGGCCGTTTTACCAGATATATATTTATTTATTTTTCCTGTATAGCCGCCACATGTCCGCTGCTAAAAGTAATTCTCCGGCCCCGAAAAGATACCAGTTAAACTTAAGGTCCTGAATACTGCCGGCTAAAAACTCCAGTCCCTTTCCCGTAAGTGAAAACTGTCCGGTATTTTCAAAAAAGGTGACCAGAATTACCGCCAGCCCTATAATAATAAGGTAAGGAAATCTTTTCGGAGGAGTTAATAACACCCGGGAAAGAATTATAAACGATACCGAAACTATAACAGGTGCTAATACAGGTCCGGTCCACACCCGGGGCAAAAAGAAAAGAATATCGAACTGGATTAAACTATCCGGCCAGCCGGTAAGTATTTTTGTAAAGGCATAAAAGCTAAGGTCCCAGAGACCGAATACCAGAAAAAACAGGGAGAATTTTTGGTTTAAATTTCCGGCCGACTTTACAGCCGCAATTACTATAATCCCGATCATAACCGCTTCTCTTAAAATTTCCGGTAAAAGTATTTTCAAGGGTATTGCGCTGAATATCCCCGGATGACCGGGAAGCCAGTAAAGTTTTCTTAAATAATTGAAAATTAGGGCAGAAAATAATCCTAAAAGTAAGGCAAGTAGTATATGCTTTACCGGTAACTTTAAATTATTTTCCATATTAACAACTGTTTTTTATATGTTTTTTTTAATCGAAAAGCCTTTCAATCTTATCATCCCAGTTAAGCTGATTCAGGACCCATTCTCCTTTTGGCCTGTAGAAAATTAATATCCAGCGAATAGCGTGGTTTTCGAATTTTATAATATATTGATATCTCAGAAAACTATCTCCGAGTTTTTCCCTCCGGATAAATTCTTTACCGACTATATCTCCAAAACGGGGTCTAAGCTGTTTAATCTGAGCCTCTGTTTGACTGGACAAATTGTCAAGCTCCTCGGCAGGCATAGGCCAGTGTTCTTTAGCAATTTCAAAGGACTCTGAAATATTTCCGCTGGTAAATTCTTCTACAATCTTATCTCCAAAACGCCGGGTTTGGGCCTCGCTTTTTAACCCGGCTTCCGCAACACAGGTAAGCAGACCAACTAAGACTACCGTGTTTACTAATTTTTTCATCTCATCCTCCCTAATATTCTCTTACACCCATCGA
>JBNJDT010000076.1:0-4842 GCA_051745145.1 Elusimicrobiota bacterium | reverse complement strand
CCCCGCGTTAATTATTGAAGTCTATGAAGAAAGCTTTTCTTTTATACGGGGGATCATCCGGGGACGCATTGAGAGAGAACGGGCCCCGTTTTCTATCAAAATTTTAGCAGTCTCCGGGTTACCGGCCATTTCTCCGCAGATACTTACGGGGATATCCTTATCTTGGGCGTTCTTTATTACATTATAAAGAAGGTTGATCAGCACAGGATGCCTGTCATTTCTGTATAGATTAAGGCCGCCGTCCTCCCTGCTGACCGCAAATAGGTACTGGATAAGATCGTTAGTACCCACACTTAGAAAGTCAACACTGTCAAGATAGTTTTTTATATCCAGGGCTACGGAAGGTATTTCCACCATTATTCCGATTTTAAGTTTATTCATATCAAAATTATTTGCATCAGCTACAATTTTAATTGTTTTTTTTACGTTTTCTACATCCTCTTTTATGGTAACAAAAGGCAGGAGAATACGCAGTTCTTCAGTGTTCTGGGCGGCTCTCATCAGACATTTTAACTGACGGCGCATGATTTTCGGATATTTTAAAAGATACCGGATACCTCTTATACCCAGTTGAGGATTATTTTCCTCGGCCGAAGGCAATTCGGCGATAGTTTTATCCGACCCGATATCAAGCAGTCTGAAGGTTACCGGTTTATTCTTAAATATTTGAAGTACTTCTTTGTAGAATTTTGTCTCATCCTCCGGCTGGGGGATTGTGTTGCGGGACATGTAAAAAAACTCGCTGCGAAGCAACCCTACACCATCAGTCCCGTTTTTTTGGGCGAGCCGGGCTTCTTCTAATGTACTAATATTAGCCTCCAGCGTAATTTTTTCTCCATTTTCGGTAATACAATCTGTTTTTGTGGATTCTTGCTTTGGAGAATTTTCCATAGCAACTTCATCATCCCGGCGATCTTTAATTTCTTTTTCAGTCGGATTCAATACGACTTCGCCTTTGAAACCGTCAACCAGTATTCTGTCATCGGCACCTGCCCGGTTAGTTATTCCGGATGTCCTGAGCACTGCGGGTACCCCCATGGTTTTAGCAATAATTGCCGCATGGGATACGAGACTACCTTCCTCAATTACAAAACCCAGTATCTGATGGGAATCCGGTATGGCAATATCCGAGGGTAGTATATTATGGGCTACCATAATTACCGGTTCATTAATCCGTTTAAAAGGGTTGGTACGTATATGTTCCAGATCAAGAATGTTGCGTATTAACCGGTTATAGGTATCCTGGATATCCATGAAAGTTGATTTTAGTTTTTCGTCGTCCAGAGTTTTGAACTTTTTCTTTATTTTGTTGATTTCGCCGGATATTACGTATTCAATATTTACTTTTTCCTCAGTTATTCTGTTCCTGATGTTTTCCAGGAATCCGGGATCTTTTAACATCTGGGCCTGGGCCTTGAATATTTCTTCAAGTTCACCTTCGGAATCCGTCCCGAATTTTTTTTCAATTCCTTTGAGTTGATGCCGGCTTTTTTTTACGGCTTTATCCAGCCTGGAAAGTTCATCCTCTACACTCTCAATTTCCAGTTTTTCTGTACGTAGAGCACTAAGATCGAGTTCTTTATGCAGGTAAACTTTCCCGGTTGCTATACCCGGGTTGACAGCCAGCCCCTTTACTATCTTATTTACCTTTTTTTTATTCATTGGTTTTTATCAATTCGTGAACTTCCCCTATAAGCTTTTCAATATCAAAAGGTTTGGTGATATATTTGTCGGCTTTTAGAATTTTTTCACCTATCATCCGGTCTCTGTTTCCCGATTTGGCAGTGAGCATAATAATTTTAATTTTTTTATCCCTGTCCTTTATATTTTTACATACTTCCCAGCCGTCCATTTCGGGCATCATTATGTCAAGAATAACAAGGTCAGGTTTTGTTTCTTCCAGTAAATCTATTGCCTCCAATCCGTCGGTAGCTATAATTATATTATAACCTTCCGCCTCCAGATTGTCCCGGATAAGTTCCCGGATATGTAATTCGTCATCTACAACTAAAACTGTTTTATTTTTGTTATTCATCTTTATTTTCAGTTACTTTATTAACGGTTTCCAGCAGTTCTACAGGATCAAAAGGTTTTTTAATCAGAGTATAATCCCCTGATCTGTGTTCTAACTCCATTTTAGAGACAGCCGTTAGAATAATTACCGGTAATTCCGATATGGTTTTATCTTGCCTGAATTCTTGGAGTACCTCCCAGCCGTTGATACCGGGAAGTTTAATATCCAAAACTACGGCCTCCACTTTGTTAGATAGGGCCATTTCTATCCCTTTTTCTCCGGTATCAGCTTCAATTACAGTATAATGTTCGCCTAATACTTCTCTCACTAATTCTATGATATGTTTTTCGTCTTCTATTACAAGGATATTTTTTTTATTCATTATTTTCAACTTTCTTGGGTAACTTTACAATAAATTCAGTGCCGTTTCCCTCGGGCCGACGGACCTTCAGAGTCCCTTTGTGAATCTCTATTATATTTTTAGCTATTGAAAGTCCCAGCCCGGTTCCTTTATTGCGGGCGTTTATTTTATCGTGGGCCCTGTAAAATTTGTCAAATATTTTGTCTATATCTTTTTCGGGGACCCCCGGACCGTAATCCCGTATTTTTATTTTTACTTCATTATCTGAGATATCGGTGTTGATATCCACGGATTTTTCATCGGGGGAGTATCTCCGGGCATTATCCAGAATATTCAGGATAATCTGTTTAACCGCATTCATATCCCACTTTACCTTTATATTCTCTTTGTCATTAATATTAAGCCGTATTTTAATATCGCTCTGAGAACGCTGTATTTCAACAATTTCTTCAAGAAATTCTTGCAAGTCGAATGTATCTGGATTAATACTGAATTCCCCGGATTCAATTCTGGAAATATCCAGGAACTCATCTACTAGATAAGCAAGCCGATTGCCTTCGGAGACTATTATTTTAAGGTATTTTCTGGTTTTTTCTTCAGAGAGGTCTCGGATGAGAAGGGTTTTTCCAAAGCCGACCATTGAGGTCAGTGGAGTTTTTAATTCGTGGGAGACCATAGAAATAAGATCGGATTTCATTTTATCCAGTTCGCGCAGCTGTTCATTTTTTTCTTTAAGTTCCTTTTTTTGATCCTGAAGTTTTTGATTTGTTTTCTGTAAAGAGGAAGTTGTCTCATCAATTTTTTTCTGCATATTTTTAGTAAGTTCGTCAAGCTGACCGGCCATGTCATTCATACTTTTTGCGAGTTGGCCTAAAATATCTTTTGATCTTACAGGTACCCGGACCGAAAAATTACCCCGGGCTATACTTTTTGCCCCTTTTTTAACTTCTTTAATAGGTTGCATAAGTCTGTCTGAAAAATACCAACCTATAAAAAATATCAATACCAGAAGAAAGAAATTTGAGAAAAGGGCTTTTTGGAAAGATCTATGTATTGTCTTTTTAGTGGGAGTCATATCGTAACCCAGTTGAACATACCCGATAGGATCCTCTTCATAACCTATGGGGAAACTCCTGATATAGGTTTCTCCTATCTCACGAGTAATTTCGCTGCTGTCTTCATAGGGGGAGGGTTGTCCTTCAAGATCTTTTAAATTTGAGTACTGAACTGTCCCGTCGTTTTCCAGTATTAAAATAAAATTTATTTCTGTCTGTTTATCAATAAAGGAAAGGATGCTGTGAATATCTTCAACGGATTCTCCTCTAAAATATTTTCCGACCTCACTGGCCACCAGTCTTCCTATTGAATTAACTCTTTTTAGATCCCTGGTAAGGACCAGCTCTCTTAAGGCAGAATTTCTTTCGGTGGTAATCAGAAAAAGAATTATAGCTGCTATGGCACAGATTACCGACATTAGTTTTATACGGTAATCTGATAATAATTCCGGTATTTTCATTTTATTTTTTCTCCAACACAATTGTATCAATAACTAACAAAAATATCTAATTAAATTTTATTAAAATGAGTAATTAAAAACTTATATATAGCGGTAGTTATATCCCGGTATAAGTTACTGCCCGGTCGGAGATTCCAAAAAATACTGTATATACTGTTTGAATTTTTACAGAATTTCCGGGGGAATTTTAAATTTTCTCCCAGTTTTTACATATAAACATTTTATATAAAGGAGCCGGTTTAGTAAAAATCTCATAATAAGCATTTTTTGTTAAAAGGAGAGATGAAGCAGATCTGTTTCCGTCTTCCCGATATTGTCTTTTCTATAGATTATTACAAGTAGCAAATAAAAACTCTACCCCCGGCAATAAATTACCTGTTTTTAAGCTTTCTTTATTCTACTTCAAGAGGTACTTCGCCGCCCGGAGAACCCTCCGACGGTCCAGCTGGACTTTGTTCTTTAAGATCCAGTTCATCTGCGATTTCGTCAGTAACGTCTTCGGCACCGGCAAACATTACATTTTTATCCATTACGTAATCGTAACCTTTATCATCGGCTATTTCACCAATATCTTCCTGTAAGGACTGAGAAGCTTCCGCTTCCAGACGGGCTCCCATTTGCTGAAGCTGCTGCTGTATCATCTGCTGTCCCATCTGCTTTTCATCTTCATCCATTTCCTGAAGTCGCTTTTGCATTTTCTGCTGTTCTGCCTGAAACTCTTCTTGAGCTTCTAAAAAAGGGGGATATTTCTGAAGAATTTTGTTTGTATCAATTGATACAATATTTACCTCAGCTCCTACAATAGAAAAACCGCCGAAAACCATAACCAGCATTGCCGCAACAGGTAAGATACTAATTTTCTTAAGTGACATATTAACCTCCTATTAATTCTCTCGATAAAACTCTTATTTTTTTGTAAATTATCATATATAAAGTTAAAAGTCAAAAAAT
>JBNJDT010000075.1:0-5635 GCA_051745145.1 Elusimicrobiota bacterium | reverse complement strand
AGATATTTTTTTAAATGAATTAGGAGTAATTTATGCAAAAAAAACAGATAGTATTAATAGGTATCTTCATTTTAATATTGATATTTATGGTTCAGAATACGCAAAGCGCAGTAATAAATTTGCTATTCTGGAATTTGAGTATTCCGATAATTCTCCTTATAGCCATAATTCTGGTTATAGGTATTCTGAGCGGGATTTATCTGGGGAGAAATAAAAAGGTCTAATCCATAAACTGAAGAAGAACAGGGCTGCCGGTTTTATTTATTCAAATAGATGAAAGCAGGTTTTTAGCTTTTGCTATTACTGCAATATCGTCACAGACAAATTCTATCACCCGGGTTCCTTTAAGAAGACAGAATTTTTCAGTTCCCCGTATTTCTTTAAGTTTTTCGTAAATTTTAACGGCTTCTTTTTTATTGCTGCTTTGTATTACATTTATCTGTAATCTTGTGCCGTCAGCGGCTAAGATGTAATTTTTTAAGTCGATTATTTCTCCCTCTAATTTTTTCTCAAAGTCAGGAAGGTTTTCTAAAGGAACGTGTACCTGTTTTACAATAGGCCAGTTTTCAGGGAAATGTTCGCTTTTTATAAAGGAATCCTTATTTGTGCTATTTGCGTTCTCACCTTCACTGCAGGATATAAGAGGGGTAATAAACAGTAAAATAATCACTAAATTTCTTATCATTTTTTTCATAATTTTTCCTCCGTTCACTACAAATTTTTACACAGGTATTAAGTAATTGTAATTATATATCTGGATTAAATTAAAGTAAAGTTCCATACAGGGTAATCTAAATTCTTATAGACAGAGACAGTATATGGTTCCAGAGGGGATTATCCCCTGCATTCTCTCCCATTTCCCGGCCGTAGAAGGCGTAGTTTAAAAAACTCCCCAGCCCTATTCCGGCGGTGGGATATCCCTGGTATAGACCGGTTCTAAGTGTAAAAAAACGGGTTAAATCCATACTGGCTCCTATGTGAAGTTTGGTAAATAATGAGGCCTGTGAAAAATCTTCTATTTTTATATCTTTTAAATCGGCAGTAAGGGCGATTTTTTCTCCCGGCCGGAAGGCAATACCGGTATCCAGGCTGGAGGCAATTTTTTCATCTTTGTCTTCCGGATAGGAGATAGTTATATCGGGAATATTTTTTACCGTTCCCCCGACCCCCCATTTATCAGACAGGCTGTAATAGAAACCTAAATCCAGGCCGTACCCCGTTCCCGGCATAAGGTCTTTATTCTGGAGCTCCTCTGCAAATTTTTCAACGTCTGCCAGACTTCTTCGGTTTTCTTCAACTTTTGTTCTTGCAAGATATTTAGGTGCGATAGCCGCATAAAATTTTCCCGGCAGCCTCCAGGGAAGGTACTGTACCCTAAAAACCAGGGGGATTTGAGCTATACCGTCGGCGGTGGCGGTTAAATCGAAAGTGGGAATAAATAAACTCTGACTTACGTTCAGCTCCGGTTTTATGTGAACTTCATTGTAAAAATTAAACCCCCACCACATATCCCACCACCTCGCTCCGGTATAAAGAGGATAGGGACCGGAAGAAAATGAAGGATTCATAGCTCCCAGTTTTAAATTCAAATCGTATTCGGCAAGATCCAGTATTTCATCCTGCTGGGATTCGGAAAGATTTGAAAAATCAGAAAAATTGTCCATATTTTTATAAATATACATTCCCGCTCTGGCCATATCATTAGATATAGTAATGGGCATCTCAAAGACAGTAACGGAAAATTTTTCCCGCAGTCCCAAAAGGGCGGGGTTGTAAAGCGCGGCTTTCGGGGTTTCTATCGCCGTTCCCACGCCCCCCATTCCCAGATTTTCCACACCTTCAATAGACGAAGCAAATCCGGGTTTAATTCCCAGGGAAAAAATAAAAACTAAAGTGGCTATTACCCTGTTTCTCATGGACTTTTTAAATCTTCTATATTGGTAATTGCTTCATCAAACATTTCTATTAATTCGTGATCACTGCCTAAAGCCACCTGGGCATAACTTTTTCCCTCTTCCAGGCTGTCAACGGTATCATCTATATCGGAGTCCGAGACATCCAGCTGGTCGAGGTCTTCCACAGTATTAACATCGTATTTGTCCACCAGATCCGCGGTGGCGTTTAGAGTAATGAAAGCAGCCAGATTTATATTTACATCGGCATCATCGGCGGGAATAGTACCGTCGGCATTACCGTCGGCAATTTTCTTGAGAGCTTCTGTGGCGTTATCCGTAGCTTCAATTATTTGATCTATATTCAGTTCTTTCAGCAAGGCATCCACGGGATCGGAGGCCTGATCGTCAGTTACGGCAGAAATAATATGGGATAAGTCCAGATCGGCGTTTTTTATTTCGGCAACTGCTTTTCCGTAAAGAGCTTCAGAATTATCCGGGTTGGATTTTAGTATTTCATCATAAATTTCCAGGGCCTGTTCGTAGTCTTCTTTTTGCAGGGCTTTGTCACCGTCAGAGAGCATTGTCTCAACGGTGATACTTGATGAACTGCCGGTAGCCCAGGAGAAAGCATTATTATTTTCACAGCCCTGGTTAAATAAGACTGCTCCGGCAATAATTAAAAGATAAATATATTTTTTCATGACTTTCTATAACCTCCCTGTATATTGTAAACTTTGAATATACATCATTCCTTTTTATTAATATTATCAATAGCTTTTTTTACAGCATTAAGTTTTTCGCCCCGTACATGGGGGAGCATTTCTAAAAGATAAGGCAGACCTTTTCGGCTTCCTATTTTTCCGAGTATCCCGGCCGCCGGTTCTATAAATTTTTTATTGCTTACCATAAATTCACCCACGGGCTTTATGCTGTTTTCATAAGCCATAGTGTAAAGAGAGTCCAGGGCTGCGTTTTGAACTCTTTGATCGGAATCATCAAGGGCCGGATGTATGCTCTCTGCGGCCGTCGGTGTGCCGATGGCGGATAAAGCGTAAACAGCCTGCCAGCGGATTAAAACTTTTCTGTCGGAGATGGCAGATTCAAGATGCTCTATAGCTTTTTCTCCACCTTTTTCAGACAGAATTAAAATAGCTTCTTCTCTTATATCGGCATCCTCATCCCATACTGCCCGGTAAAGAGAACTGATAGATTTATCCGTGGAAATACGATTAAGTATTTTTAGGGTTTCCAGCCTGATTTCTGATTTATCATCTTCCAGGGCCTGTTCGATAGCGGGAACGACCCGGTTGGTACCTATATCTCCCAGGGCTTTTACAGTTGCCATGCGGGTATGATGATCGCTGTGGCTCAGAGCCGCGCCCAGATGACGGATAGCGCTTTCTGTTCCAATTGCAGAAAGATAATCAGCTGCCTGTATTCTTATCTCCCGGTCAGAGTCGGATAAAATTACTTTTCCCAGGGGTGCTACAACTTTTTCGCCGCCGGTTTTCCCCAGGGCTTCCACAGCTTCGCTGCGGGTCTGGCTGTCGGGGTTATCCAGTGCTCCGGCAATATTTTTTATTGCCGAATCAGATGCGATTTTACGCAAGTACTGTATAGCTTTCAAACGCAGATTTCGTTTTTTATCTTGAAGTACCGGTTCCAGAAATGGCACAATGCGTTCTTCGAGATTTTGTCCCAGTATTTCAAGCGCTTTAGCGCGGGTATGATGGTCTTCGTGTTCAAAGGCGGTTGCAATCTGCTGGATTGCCGCATCGGAAGATTCTTCGTAAAGATATTCTATTGCTTTAAAGCGTATCTTTTGACTTGAATCCTGTATTCCTGAACCAAGGGGAAGGACAGTCTCGGCTGATTCTCTGTTTCCCAGAGTGTCGACAGCTTTTAAGCGGGTGGCTTCGTCATCGTGTTTTAGAAAGTAGCTTATGTACTTGACTGCGCCGGTGGAATTTAAGGTGTCTATATATTCTATAGTTTTAAGTCTCAGTTCCCGTCCGGGCAGATTTACCCCGTTGGAAAGTTTTAGAGAGGTTTCCGGGATATATGTTTTTGAAGAAGAGCCAATTTCAAAAAGGGTTTCAATAGAAAATTTTCTGATTTTTTCGGAATTATCCGAAATTCCTCTGCCCAGATATTGTATAGCTTTATCACCTGAAAGAGAGGAGAAATATTTAAATGCCCGGAGCCGGATATCTTCTTCTTCATCGTCCAGGGCCTGTTCTATTACTCCCGGGACATCTAAATTTATAAGACCGGAAAGGGCGGCTTTTCTTATATTTATATTTTCATCGTCAAGAGCTTTACCGAGGAGCTGGATAGCTTTTTTGGATTCGTCCATCTTTCCCAGAATGTCAATTGCGGCCAGCTGCACGTCTTCTTTTTCATCTTGAATTCCCGTACTCAAGCGGTTAAGCTTTTTTTTCTGTGTAAATTCAGAACCGGATATAGCTTTTACGGCTTCCAGCCGGTCGCGCCACTCGTCGCTGAAAAGCTTGTCTTTCGGAGACTGAGCGGCCACTGCTATAAATGTCGTAATAAATATCCCTGTTGTTAAAATACATATTTTTTTAAACATAGTTAAAGAACTCCTTATATTTTTATTTTCCTCTATAATTAAATACTAATAGATAATAAAGAAAAAATATGTGACTTAAGTCACGTATTTTTATTTTATACTGAAATAACTAAAATTTTTACATATTTGAAAATATTTGAACCAGGCCAAAAAATTAAAATAAATTGTATGAGAATCCCAGTCCGAATGTGAGTTTGGTTTCTACGGTATCCGAAAAATCTTTACCCGGCTGTTTATTGTTAATCAGTAAATATCCGGTCTGAGCGGTCAGGTATTTTCCCAATTTAAAGTAAAGACTGGTATCCCATCGGGTGTCTGTTTTTGCATCGAATGCCGTGAACATTTTTAGTTCAGAGACAAGTTTTACATGCTCATTTAAATTTAAATCGTAATTTGATATCCATTCCCCCCCGGTTTCCCTGTAAGTCTCTTTTTTTGATACGATAGATTGCTTGAGAGCGGCACCCACCCTGGTCCTTAAATTCTGTGATTCGCCGGAAATAATATTCCAGCCGATGCCGGCGGATTCAGTTAATGTTACCGGGTCAAAAAAATCTGTAAATTGAGTATCTGTATTAAAAGATATGTAGGGATTTACATATAGGTTGTGTTTATATTTATAGATACTGTTATAGTAGATAAGATCCGAGCTTTCCTGTTCGGGGCCATTATCTACGGATGTTTTTCCGAATTCAAATTTCAGGGAGTTAAGCCAGCTGGTTTTTTCAGTTTCTCTTTCGGCGGCCCCATCGCTCTTAAAAGACCAGTCACGGGAGTTAGTTTCTCCGCCGGACCAGTTGTCATTTACTGCCGTCTGGGAATAGTTTGCTCCGGCTACCCCGGATAAATCCCATTCTGCGCCTTTGAGTAATCCCGAAGCTGTAAAACATATTAAAATAGTATATAGGGTAATTCTTCTCATAATTGTTTACATTATAGTAGTATTATAATAAATTATCAGTACAAGTAAATTCTCACATAAACTAATTTATTTTAAAGGGTGGCATAGAGCCCCAGCCTTTTGCCAAAATAGTTAAAATCTATTGACCGGTAATATATTTTTTACTAAAATAACAGTAACTTAGCATGCTTTCGAAAATCGTTAACATTCCACTCTCTCTTTCCGTTTTCTCTTTATGCATGCCGT
>JBNJDT010000074.1:0-5872 GCA_051745145.1 Elusimicrobiota bacterium | reverse complement strand
TCCATCCAGTTATTTGCTCTCCGGATTCGTCGGCCTCAGAAAAAACTCTGTACTCTGCGGTATCCAGCCCGGATAATTCATCGCTAAAGTCCACATCGTAAGCCGTTCCCCCTTCTTTTCTCCAGGTATCATCTCCTTCCTGATTGTCTGTTATTACCGGGGGAATCGTATCTACCCCTACATCAAAGCTGTCCGGATACCCCCAAAATACCGTACCGGAAGAACTACCTCCTGCACCATCTACCCAGGCCTGCCAGTAATAGCTTGTTCCTCCCTCTAAACCACTTACCGTTACAGTTGATTCTACCGGAGTCCCGGTAAAATTATATTCCGGACCGGAAGAATCCTCCATACCGGTAAAGTCTTCTCCGAATTTTTTTATTTCAATTTTCGGGGTTAATAAATCTTCGTTCAGCGGAGAAAAAATATCCATTCTAACTTTAAAAGAATCTTCATTTATCCACTCTCCCGGGGATATCGTTGATCCTGATTTTTTCTCCTGCGAAAGTGACTCGGGAGGCGCCGGCGGCGGGGTATATAGATACAGGATAGAATTATTGCCTGAAAATACTCCATGCTCTGATGATATTTCAAAATTCCCGGTATAACTTGTTGTTGAGGGAGTTATAATACTGCTAATATCATAAAGATGGGTCCCGTAGTGAGTTTCATTCTGAGTCCTATGGGGAACAGTTATACCGCCTTTTCCTTCTATATCAACTGTTGTTAAAGGACTGTCAGAGGTTACAGACTGACCGCTGGTGACGGCGGACTGCTGAAAATCTATCCTTTTGTAGGCGCTTTTCAAATCTTTCAAACCCAGTTCTTCCGGCCAGAAAAGAGAAACCGTTGACGATGAAGATATTCCTTTCTGCGTTGACTGCCCTCCGAAAGTATTATAATAAGCGCTGTATTTACTACCCGGAGTATAATTATAGGTGGTCACAAGTTCGGCGCCGGTTGCTCCTTTAGAATCTGTACCCGCATTTGACACCTCCACTTCGATATTATCCCCGGCGCTCCAGCTGGAAGCAATGTCTGTAAAATCATGAAATACCGTAAATCCGCTGACGGTGGGTGCAGATGCTACAAGAGAATAACCTGAAGTTATGCCACTGTTCCCGCTGACCGTCGGGGTGATGCTGAGAGTATCCTGGGTACCGGAATTAAAAGATCCAGTTATACGGGAGTACATTGTATTGAAATTTATCTCTTCTTCGGCAAGGTAGAGCTGTTCTATATGAGCTTCGGTGGAATCGGCAAATTCACTCTGGCCCAGATAATAGTTCACCGTACGGGTTTTTGAGGGAGAATCCCCGTCTGAAATATAGGTTAAATATACCTCGCCCCCTAAAAAACAGAATCCCCCGCTGCTTTGTCCACCATCCCGGGTAATATCTAAGTTTACCGCCTGAGAAGTATTTATGGTGAACCCATCAGTAGTACCGTTCCCCTGGTGATCAATGTAACGAAACTCCATACTTGCCGGAGAATCGGAACCGGTTAATGTCATAACGGAGGATTCATTATTTGAACCAATCTGAGCCTGAAGGTAATGGTTCTTACTGGATCTCATCGGTTCCCATAGTCCCCTGAAATCAAACCACTGCTGGACAATATCAGGATTAGAATCAGCTACTGTAGCTTTATATGAAAACGAATGATTTCCGTCATCCACCCGGCTTGTCTTTGACTGAAGAGGATATTTTATAGTTTTTACATGGCGGGGAGACGAGTAATCGTATTCATAGGTCACATACAGCCTCATCGAATGAGCCTGGGTATCCGGCCCGGCTACGTTTAAAGCTCCGGCAAAAGTCCCGGATGATGTATTTCCATCAAAATAGCCGGCCAGCGCATCCGTCACATCGGCATTTACCGTAAGCTTCATATATTCCCCGGTATGGTAAGAATAATGGTCTATTACAGAATCCCTCAAAGTTCCCGCTGTAGTTCCCTGGTCGAATTTAACCCCAATATCTGTAATATCCTCATATGCCTGGGTAAGGAAGTCTATCTCCAGATAAGCATTTTTTATGGTTTTTTTCTCCTCGGGAAGCCATATAGACACCGGTGCCGGTGCCCAATCACTACCGCTGTTTACCGGTGTCCCGTTAGCCGTATAATAAGAACCCAGGGAATACTGTACAGTTTTTCCCCTCATGTCGGCTTCCGCCACCCCGGAAACTGCAAATATAAAAGCTGACAGGGTCAGCAGTATTTTTATCCGAAATTTATTTATCAATCAGTAAGTTCCTCTTTCTTCAATAATTTAAGCTAACTCCCCGGCTATATCTTCCAAAGTAATTTTGGACTCTATTATTCCTTTGATCTTTTTTATTTTCCTGGCGGTAGTTTTTCTGTTAAATAATCTAAATCCGCCTTCTGTCCTTCCGGACGGTTTTATAAGACCCATTCTGCAGTAATAATTTACAGTCGAGCGGGGGACTCCCGCAGCTTCCGCCAGTTTACCGATGGTGCACAAATCACCCTTATCTTTCATCATTTTTCTCCTTTTTAAAGTTCCAACCCTTAAGTTTTACTTCATGGTTTATAAAAAATTTTTTTACCCCTCTCCCGATTTTAAAAATTATCCTTGTAAAAAGGCAGTATAAAACGCCTAAGATACCGGCGTTCCATTTTCCGGTCGCTTTCCCGACAATATTCTTAAGTTTAATTCTGTGATAATCACATACCCCGGCATCATCAGCTACCGTAAAAATATTTTTCCTGTGCTTTATTATTCTATGGATGTAATTTTTCCCGTTCCGGCGGTAACAGATAATATCACCCGGTTTGTAATAGGGGGCCCTTTTTACCAGAATATATTCTCCTGATTTTAACAGGGGCCGCATACTTCCGCCCTTAAGCTTTATAGCTGTTGTATTTTTCAAGATTTCTGGGGGACTATGCCGCAGTTCTGGTCCCAGAAAGGAAGTCCCGAGGTACATTTACCGCAGGATAAAGCTGCCGTTTCTACAATTTTTTCGGATTTTATTTCAGGCTCCGTATATTTACGTTTTTTCTTTTTATCACTCATTTTATTAATTTTAACATAATTACATAAACTTATCCATTACTTATCTGGCGAAGTTCAGATCTACGGCTCAATTTACGGGCCATAGCGCAAAATAATTCTTTGCCTTCTGCGGCCGCAATTCCCGGGCACACCCCGCAGTACGGGAGCAAAGAACAACCTCGGCAGCTCTCTATAACCTCATAGTCCGGTTTCATTTTTTTCCATATATCCCTGAATTCTTCTTTTTTAATATTTCCGGCCGGATTTCTCCAGGCCACACAGGGATATATTCTACCCGCCGAATCCACCGTAACCATATTTCTTCCCGCCCCGCATTTAAGACCTTCTCTGGGTCTGAAATCCCCGAGATCAAAAATTCCGCTGTCAAAAACCATATCGGACATTGCTTCCAGATCCAGCCTGTGGGATACTATATCCGTACAGTTTTTCTCATAACACGGGGAAATGACCGGGTCAATTTTCAATGTAATATCCTTTTTATCGGCCCACTGCCTTAAACTGTCTACATGCTTAAAATTTTCTTTCATCAGGGGACATTTGACAACAGTGTTAACTTCTTTTTCTTTAAGTAAATTAATGGCTTTCATCGTTTTCTCAAAAGAGCCGGCCCGCCCGGTTATTTTTTCGTGTATCTCTTTTTGCAGCGAATAAAGGGATATATGAACGGCAAACGGATTTAGGGAAGCAATGAACTTTGCTTTCTCTTCATCTATAAGAACCCCGTTTGTAAATATCATAATAGAAAACGGAACTTTTGACGCATAAAGAAGCAGCCGGGAAATATCTTCCCTTAAAAACGGCTCGCCTCCGGTTATTATAAGAAACATCGTCCCCTGGTTTTTTAGAGCATCCATAAGTTTCTTCCAGTCTCCGGTATCCAGCTCCCCGGATTTATCGTTTCTCAGTCCCCGGTGAAAACAATGTTTACATTCCAGATTACATCTGTGAGTTACTTCCAGGTGAGCGGCCATGGGGATCCGGTCCTTCAGAGTTTTTTGGGATAATTTTTCGTTCAGTCCTTTTTGCATCTTATTATTTCTTTCTCTTTCATCCGATCAATAAATTTTTTTAAATCTTCTTCAGCCTTATGTTTATCTACGTCAAACTCCCTGCATAAAGCTTTAACTATCTTTTCAGAATTCTTTTCTTTTTTAAGTAAAGAAAAAATAAATGTACCCGTCTCATTCAACGAATGAAGAATCTGTTTTCCAGGTTCAACGATATAATACTTTCCGTCTATCCGACGGGGGACTATATTTTTATTAACAGAATATTTCATTTCCCCGGTCCTCTGTTCTCTTTAGCTAACCTGTTCTTTTTATAATATCCCCGGCCGGGAACTGTCCCGGCAATATCCGCGCAATATTTAGTTAACATTTCCACTCCGCGATCGTAATCCATATAATAAAGAGCGTTTTTTAACAGGGCGCTATATATCTCCCCCGGATTTATATTCTCTTCAACAGACCGCAGAATATTAATTCTTTCAAGTTTTTCACTTTTATTCCCGACCAGCCCTACAAATTCCCCGGTAAAAGGGGTAGAAAATATTTCCCACTGTTGTCCGGTATTTTTAAGAGCAACTACATCGTCTCCAAGCATATCTTTATTTTTTCTAACAGACGTTGTCTTCCCGCTGCCCGCCGGGCCGGTAAATATTTCCCCTCCGGCAGCGGCAGCATGTATCAAAAACCCATTCCGGTTTAGTAATAAACGGGAATAAATTATTCTAAGAAGAGAATCCAGAATATGGATATCCTTAAATATACTTCCCCGGGTAACTTCTTCAGAAAAGACAACTTCCATTCCCCGGCCCCTTATTTTAGTCCGGGAATTACTCCGCTCGAAAACCATTTTATGATTACAGGGGACATTATCTGAAAAATTAACGTTTACCTTGTGGGCTTCTTTAGAACCGGATGATTTAAATTTGGTGTATCTTTTATCGAAATCTTTTATTATTTTAGAAGTTACATATTCTAAATTTAACCGGACTGACACTCCGGCTATATTTACTTTACCCGTTAAAGAGTCCATTATCCGGATTCTTCACATATACCATCTATACTGATAAGCTTATCTCTGGACAGGTTTATCATTTTTCCGTTACTATCTTGTATTTTTACAGTTGGACAGGTAGGAGATTGGGAGTTTGTCTTTACGACTTTAGCTTTGCGTCCGTCACTTAGCTCAACTATTGACCCTACGGGAAAAAGCGTAAGCTCATCAATAAGCGTTCTCACAATCTGGGACGGAAAATGTTTACCCCGGGAATCAACAATAATATCCATTGCCTTTGCTCTATTGTATGCTAAACGCCAGACTCTATCATGTGTAAGAGCTTCATAAACATCCGATACGGCTATTATCGAAGCCATCCGGTCTATGGCCTGGCCCCCTATTCCCTCAGGGTAGCCGCTGCCGTCACTTCTTTCGTGATGCTGGGAGGCTATTTTTATAATATCTAAAGCAAGATCATCAGAGACCGTATCAATATTTTTTAATATATCTTTTAAATCCTCCGGATGCTTTTTTACCTTCTTAAACTCCTTAAATTTAAGCCGTCTTTCTTCATTCACAGTTTCTATATAATTTGACATTCCCAGATCATGAAAAAAAGCGGCAATAGATAACTTCATTATCTGATCTTTATTGTAGATCATATTTCTGATAAGAATGTTAGATAAAATACATACATTAACCGCGTGAGCATAAAGGTAATTTACAGGCGTGTTCTCATAAAAATATTCAAGCATTTTTTTCGGGCTTTCCTGCACCTGTTCGCTTAATTTCTCGATAATATCCAAATTTTCCCTATCAATATCAACTCTG
>JBNJDT010000073.1:0-6260 GCA_051745145.1 Elusimicrobiota bacterium | reverse complement strand
CGGGGTTTATAAAGGAGGTTTTTGTGAAAATAATAGAGAAATTTTTTAAGCTTAAAGAGTACAATACTACCATCAGCCGGGAAATAATAGCCGGATTCACTACTTTTCTTACCATGAGTTACATTATTTTTGTAAATCCCCAGATTCTTTCGGACGCGGGTATGAACTATAACGGCGTTCTGGCCGCCACCGTATTGGTAAGTGCGGTAAGTTCTATTTTAATGGGGCTTCTGGCCAATCTTCCCTTTGCTCTGGCTCCGGGTATGGGGATAAACGCTTTTTTTGCTTACACCCTGGTAATAGGCCAGGGGATCAGCTGGCAGAGCGCGCTGGGAGCGGTGTTTCTCTCCGGTATTATTTTCTTAATTTTAACCCTGTTTAAAGTGAGAAGGACTATAGTAAAGGCAATCCCCAATACCCTTAGAAATGCGGTGGCCGCGGGAATAGGCATATTTATTGCTTTTATAGGTCTGAAAGAAGCGGGAGTCATAGTGGCAAATGAATCTACTATCGTCACAATGGGCGGTTTTAATACCGGGGTTTATCTTTTTTTTACGGGTCTTTTTATAACCTCCATACTTGTAATATACAAAGTTAGAGTAGCCCTGCTGGCCGGTATTATTATAACCACTGTTTTAGGATGGTTAGCCGGTGATGTCGGCAGTCCTTCCAAAATATTTTGCCGGCCTGATTTTTCTTCGGTCTTTTTTAAACTGGATATTAAAAGCGTGCTTACCGTTTCAATGATAGCTCCGGTATTCACTTTTCTTTTTACCGATATGTTTGATTCTATCTCCACTTTTTTAGGGGTTTCCCAGGTCGCCGATATGCTGGACGATGAGGGCCAGCCCAGGAACGTGGGTAAGGCACTTTTTGTGGATGCACTGTCAACTACTGTATCCGGCCTGTTCGGGTCTTCTTCGGGAACAACTTACATAGAAAGTGCCTCCGGCGTGGAAGAGGGCGGCCGTACCGGACTCACCGCTGTAGTGGTGGGACTATTATTTGTTCCTTTTCTTTTTCTCGGGGAATCGGTAAAGGTTATCCCCAGGTACGCCACTTCTCCGGCCCTGGTTATAGTGGGGGTGTATATGATGTCGGCCATCCGGGATATAGATTTTAAGAATATAGAAGAAGCCATCCCCGCTTTTCTGGCTATAATAATGATACCCTTTACCTATTCTATAACCCAGGGTATTGTATGGGGGTTTTTGACCTACACGGTATTCAAAGTAATTCGGGGTAAGGCCGACCAGTTACACCCGATGATGTATGTCATATTTCTTTTTTCCGTACTGGCTTTGATATACGGGTAATTTAAAGCAGCCGGTACTATTTTTTAATGCTTCCTAAAATGTTATTTAAAAGGATTTGTTAAGCTTTAAATAAAATTCTCTTGATTTAGAGGGAGAGGGGGCCAGGCCGTTGTTATACCCCTGAAGAAAAGAATAATTTTCGTCAAAAATATTTTTTACCCCCAGGGTAATATCAAAACCTTTTCGAAAAATATCCGTAGACCGTATATTTAAGTTTGTAAGATACAAAGGCTCAAATTCTTTTAAAGCCAGACCGTCCTCCTCTTCATCATATTTATATCCGTATCTTTCCCCGAAAAAAGATAGAGACGGATGGACCGAAACATTATCGGTTATTTCATATCCGGCCACAATATTTGAACGGTGGGGCGGGAAACCAAGAAAATAACTGTCCCGGTCCTCTACGTTATAAAGATCTACACCTCTTTTAGTCGGCAGGTAGTAAGCGTAATTCCAGTCCAGACTGTATTTGTCCTTGTTGAAATGGTATACCGCTTCCATTCCCCGGGTTCCTATTTCATCGGCGTTGTAATAGTCGCCTTCCGTATCGGCATCATATACTATTACATCGTCAAATGTTATATCGTAACCACTCAGAACTATATCCATCCGGTCATTTATTTTATATCCGATTTCTAATTCAATGTTTTCCCCGTATTCGGGTTTTATGGCGGGTTTATCTTCGGGTATCCTGGTAGGAATAATTCCTCCCGGGGTCCTGAATGTCTGGCTGTACATGGCTTTGGCATGAAAAACATCCCATTCTTTGGTAATTGCGATCCTGGGTACAAAAGAATCTCCAAACTCTTCCGAATTCTCATACCGGCCTCCGATAGTGGTATTAAATAGCTTGTTTTTCCAGATCATCTGACTGTATACTACATCGTTTGTGTAATCCAGACTATCGCCTCCGGTTACAAATTCTCCGCCAGCTTCGTACCGGATATCGGGCCATTTAAATTCAAGGATACTGTGTTCAACGCCGGTAAGGAGATTGATATCTCTGGTGATATTCCAGTTTGCCGATAACCCCATGGTCTGTCTTTCCACCCGTTTTTCATTGGAGTAATCCAATTCTTCGGGGTTTGTGGAAAATTGCCACGGGTACTGTACTTTGTAGTTGTATTCTGGAGTAACGGTTAAATTTTCTCCGAAGACTTCTTTAAAATCATATTTTACATTGAAAATATAGGTGTCAAAATCCTCTTCAATTGGTTCTTTAGTATAATTTGTACCCCAGTTGACAAACTGGGTTGTACGGTACCGGTCCACGATGGCCCTTAAATCCCATCCCCCGAAGTTTAAATTTGTATTGAGTTTGGCTATGTTTAACTCAGAGTTATCTTCCATAGTCATAGCATTACCGGCACTGTCTATATTATCCCGTTCGCTGCGCATTCCCAGGCCGTAGGAACCGGTAATACTGAATCCCATCTTCTCCTCCGGTACTTCTTTGCCGTAGCCAAAGGTTACGTTCCGGCGGGAATAGGTATTTTGCATCTGTGAAAAAGCGGTGCTCACAAAACTTCCGTCCTGTTCGACGCCCTTGGTAATTATATTTATTACCCCCACTCCGGCATAGCCGCCGTAAATTACCGACCCCGCGCCCCGGATAATTTCTATCCTTTTAATATTGTCCACCGGGTAATGGTTTCCGTATTGAGTGGTGGCAAATTGTTCTTCATTGACTTCCTGGCCGTCTATCATCAAAGAAACTTTTCCTTCATGGGACCAAATCCCCCTGACCCCGACCCCCACGACACCTTCAACGTCATTACCGAAATGGAATCCGGGGACAAGGAGTCTCAATGCTTCGAGCAGATCGCTTGCTCCGGAATTTTTTATATCTTCTTCTGTTATTACCGTAACTATTCCGGGGGTTTCTTCTACGGACATCGGTTTTTTAGAAGCAATAGTTACTTTAGGTAATTCTTTAAATAATAGACTTTCATCGGCATGAGTTTGTGAAAATAGAAGTTGCTTACCGGCAAAAAGCAGGCAGGCACCTAAAATTAAAGATGAGAATAATAATTTTTTCATATTACAGCCTCCTTGAGATAGTGTAATTATTTTTTTTATTATATCAGAATATTTTTAAAAATAAAAGATTGAATCTTTTATTACAGGATGAATATGCAGATGCGTTTTTTTATCGGGCTTTATTTATATTAAAGGCGATAAGCTTTTTTACATGGATACTTATTAAAAAACCTGAAAGAATATAGGCCGCCGCCAGAGCTATAAATACACCGTGAACGTCGGCCAGGTAAGAGCCTGCAAAAGCAAGCGGAAGTACCAGGCAGAATAACTGGAGCATTGTCCAGCCGGCGGCTTGAAAAGGTTTTTTAAACACATTTAGAATTACCGTTCCCATCTGAAAGATTCCCCACAGTCCGTAAGAGAGGGGAACGATTCTCATATATAGGGTGGCGGCTTCAATAACTTTAGGTTCGTCGGTAAAGATGTCGCTCAAATAAGGAGCGGTAAAAAATAGTATTAAGGCGGCGACTAAACCCGTTCCCAGGGAAAACAGAGAGCTTATCTTTCGGCCCTCGTGCATCCGCCCGTATTTCCCGGCTCCCAGATTTTGTCCCATAAAAGGACCGAAAATACTGCTCAGGGCCATAAGGGGCGCCAGGGCGAATCTTTCTATTCTGGTGGCGATACCGAACCCGGCCACCGTGTAAGCTCCGTAGCCGGAAAGCAGCCTGACTATTACCCCCTGGATTAGAGGGAAAGACATCCTGGTCAGGGAATTAGGGAGGCCTATAAAGAGTATCTCCTTCCAGGAAGCGATTATTTCCGTTAAGGTAGCTCCTTTAAAAGTAATTAAATTTTCTCTTTTCCACAGTACATAGATGGCAACTGCGGCGATAAAACTCCTGGAAAATACTGTAGCTATGGCTGCCCCTTTTATACCCATGGCCGGGAAGGGTCCGATGCCAAATATTAAAAGCGGATCTAAAATGATGTTGACCGTCGCGGAGATGGCCATTATTAGACCGGGCGTCTTAGTATCCCCGATGGCCCGTATTATATTGTTTCCTATCATGGGAATGACCACCGCTATTACTCCGAAGTACCATATAATCATGTAATCTTTTATATAACCGAGAATTTTTCCTTCGGCTCCCAGGGCCGAAAAAAGAGGCTTTATCGTGAAAATGCCCAAAACAGAGGTGACCAGTATAATAGTAAAACCCAGTACTAAGCTGTCTGTGGCCAGTCTTTTGAGTTTATAGGTATTTCCCTCTCCTGTCACCCGGGCCACAAGAACGGAACTTCCCACTCCCATACCCAGGGCAATGCTTTGAATGACCATAATTACCGGGAAAGAAAATGAGAGAGCGGCCAGCTGGTCGGGCCCCAGCCGTCCCACAAAAAAGGTATCGGTCAGATGAAATGCAATCATCCCCAGCATTCCCAGTATCATGGGAAATGTGAGTTTGGTAAGCTGAACCGGGATATTGCCCTGTATTAAACTGGCGTTTCTATTTTTCATATAACTATTTTAACTAAAGTAAAATTATGCCCAATATGTATAAAATATAAGTTAAACATAGCTGTACTTTAATAAATTTAGATTAGAAATTAAAATTTTTTATATAAAGGCTGTTAAAAAAATTTATTCGATAGCAACTGGTAAATTTTTTGAGGAGAAATTAAAAATTTATATCCAGAAAAACGCCCCAGCCGGACTGAGACTGACCGTAATCAGTATTTTCCACGTCTCTGAGTTCGTTGCGTTCGTACATAATATGTAACATGTCAAATAGATTAATACCGGCTCCTATTGTACCTCCAACCATTAAATATTGATTACTATCTTTTTCGTTAGTTTCAGTATTATTCACACTTTTTGTTCTGTAGTTTAAAGTAGGAATTGCATATACTCTAAAGTAATCTTCTAAAAAATCTTTTGAAAAGTATCCGGGAATACTGATATCTGTTGTACCTGCTTCTTTGTCTACGTCATTATAAGTGTACTCGTATTGAGATGAGGCGTATCCCAGACCGGTGGCAATCGATATTAGATCGCCTTTAGTTTCGTTTAAAAACCCCCGTCTTATAAATAGAGAATGAGAGGCGGGTAGGGAAAGTTTTGCCCCGATATCGTAATTTTCCTTTATACCGGCCTGAAGCCAGTATTCAGGTCCTCCGGAAATTCCAATATTTGACTCTATATTATCGTCACTCTGCTCGGATACACTTATTCCATAAACTTTAGAATATCCGAGACTTACCTCCCCGGGCTCAAGAATCTTTCCGGATTGAAACTGGGAAATTGAAGGTGCGCAGCCGGCGCTAAACAGTAATAATAAAATAAAAATTAAATTTTTTGTATTTTTCATAAATCTCTCCTTTAAAAATTGTAAATTTATTGATCTAATTATAGTTTTTTGCTAAGAGATTGTAAAATTTTTTTTAGAAATAAGATTAAGTTAGTTGTGATTTTAAGTTATGGCTGTAATTTTGTATAATTATTTATCAGAAATAATATAAATTAATTTAAAATGAAAAGCAAAACTTATAAATATAAATTTAAAGGAGTATTTTGTCCTTATCTTATGCAGCTGGTGTTTGCCGGTTTTCTGGGGTTTTTCTGGACCGTGGCTATAAGATCCGGCGCCCCGGCAATCGGGTTGGTTATAGCAGGTTTAATAACCTTTTTTATTATAGGGATGGTTTACAAGGGCTATCCGGCAAAGTTTAATTTAAATAACGAGGGTATGAAAATAATATTTTCTTTTGGCGACAGCGTATTTTTTAAATGGGAGAATATAGAGAATATGCAGATAACCGGCCCGTCCGCTGTAATTGAAGTAGAAAGCGACCGGGGATGGAACCGGATATTTAATAAATATTATATATTTTTATGGTTCCTTGAAGAAAATCAAAAATTTCGTGATATTATTTCTGAAAATGTTAAATAAAAATTAGAAA
>JBNJDT010000072.1:0-6353 GCA_051745145.1 Elusimicrobiota bacterium | reverse complement strand
AGGGCGATTTGGAAATTATTTTGTGGCCGGAATATTTTTTATTATAGGTTTTTATCTTTTAGGAATAGTACCTCTTCCGTTTCTAAACGAAGCTAAAAAACCGGGAATGAAAAGGAAAGGACTTCTTGCCGCTTTTATTATGGGATTAGTTTTCGGCATAGCTTTAGGCCCGTGTACATTTGCTTATATGGCCCCCATGCTGGGAGTAGTGTTTTCGGTTGCTTCTACAAACCTGGCCTTTGCAGTTTCTCTTATACTGGCCTATGCAATCGGACACTGCCTGGTAATTGTATTTGCGGGAACTTTTACAGAGGTTGTCCAACACTATCTTGACTGGAACCGGCGGTCAAAAGGAGCGCTTATACTGAAAAAAATATGCGGAGTTTTGGTCATAGCCGGCGGAGTATATATGCTGTTAATTTAAGGAGGTTTAACTATGGATAGAAAAACAAAAGAACTTGTAGCTTTAGGAGCTTCAGTATCGGCAAATTGCCATCCCTGCGTTAAACATCATTTTAATAAAGCTAAAAAAATGAATATCAGCGATGAAAAAATAAAAGAGGCTCTTGAAGTCGGCAGAACTGTACGCGGGGGAGCTGCGAGAAATATGGATGAACTGCTGGAAGAGCTTTAAAGACCGTTAAAGGATTTAAAAGTTTTCTTACAGTCCCTTTATCATATTGTTTTTATGGAATCTGTTGGCCAGAATCAGAAAAATCAGACCGAATACAAAAAGCATTAAAAAATCCACGGTCAGGGATAGATAATTTGCTCCCCTTAAACTGTAGTTAAGTATATCCACCAGGTAGGTTACCGGGGAAAAATAACTTAATATCCTCCCGGCTCCCCGTAAATCCTGCAGGGGGACAAAAATACCGCTTATAAAGACCAGGGGAAAGCGGACCAGACTGGAGAACATCATTATATGTGAGGGAGACCGGGCCGGGGGAGAGGCTATCAGCACTCCCAGCGAAGAGAAGGCAAACGAGCTCAGAATAATCCCGGCGGCCAGCGGGATAATCCCGGCTGATGTATATTCAAGGAAAATAAGTCCGGGAATCAGGACCGCCACATTTAAGATTATCCCGAATATCATACCGGCGGCAACATTTCCAAGTATAAGAGTATTTATACTTACCGGAAAAGAGAGCAGTCTTTCGTAAGTACCGAAACTCTTTTCCCAGGGGGTAATTAAGGGCCCCACGGCGGAGGAGACAAAAAAGAGAGACATGGCCACCAGGCCGGGAAAGAAATTGAGCATGTTTATGTTCCGGCCCAGGTAAAAAGCCAGGAATAAAAAAAGAGGGAAAAGGATGCCGAACATCAGTACCGGAGCTTTAGAGTAGTATATCCTTATATTTTTTTCGGCTACCACCCGTATACCCCGGAAGAATTGGCGGTTAAGATTAAGCATTGTCGCCTCCGGTGAATTCAACAAATGCATCTTCTAAAGTGGGGTTTAAGATATCCAGGGATAAAATTTCTAAATTTTTATTTTCGGCCAGGTGGATTAGATACTTTACCACTCCGTCGGGATTATTGGTAAAGATTCTAAATTTATCTCCCGATTTTTCAATCTTATTTACCAGATTACCGGCCCTTATGGTTTCTTTATCTACCATTTGATTGAAACTTACTTTTACGGACTGGACCGCTTCAAATGTCTTTTTTAACTGCTCTGGCGTATCCAGGGCCACTATACGGCCTTTATTAATAATGGCCACTCTTTCACACAGGCGGTTGGCCTCCTCTATATGGTGGGTGGTTAAAAATACTGTCGTTCCCCGTTCTTTCATATCTTTTATAATTGACCGGATCAGTCTCTGGCTTCTTACATCCAGTCCGGAAGTGGGTTCGTCCAGAAAGAGTACTTCCGGGTCGTGGACCAGGGCGCTGGCAATATTTACCCTCTGTTTTAGACCTTTGGATAATTTCTGTACTTTATCGTCTTTCCTGTCATAAATTTCAAATTTCCGGAGTAGGTTTTCAGTTTTTTTCTTTAAATCCGGGGCGGGTATCCCGTAAAATTTGCCCGTCAGTAAAATATTCTGGCGGGCCGAAAGATCTTCATATACATTTCCCATCTCCGGGATAACTCCGATCTTCTTTTTGGCTTCCAGGGGGTTTTCCCCTATATCTATGCCCCCGATTAATGCTTTACCTGAATCGGGAGTGAGAAAGCCGGTTATTAATCGTATGGTGGTAGTTTTTCCCGCGCCGTTGGGCCCGAGAAACCCAAAAATTTCACCTTGATCCACCGAAAATGTTACATCATCAACTGCGGATATTTTGCCGAAAATCTTTTTTAGTTTTTTTGCTTCAATTATCTGCATAACCGGTGTTAATTCCTAATAAGTTAATCCTCATTACACTGTCTTTTGTGGCAGTTGCCGGAGGAGTCTTCTTTGACGTTGGCCATAATATCTATTAGCTCTTCTAATTCTTTTTTGCACTTTTTAATTCCGGTTACATTTGCGGAATAGTGCATCCAGTATTTAATTTTTTCTGATTTAACCAGACCGCAGTTCTCAAGAATCTTAAGATGCTGGCTTACGGTGGGCTGGGAGACCTCCAGTCTTTCAACTATTTTGGATACGCACAATCTCTCTTTTGCCAGCATTTTAAAAATTTTCAGCCGGGTTTCATTGGAAAGGGCTTTAAATAAGTTACATTTTTTACTCATATTTTTTTACCTGTATCCCCATAATTCTCACCCCGTCTTCTGTTCTCATGGAAAGTTTCGCAGGTTCGCTGACCAGAACCTGCCCCCCAGTGACCCGCTCTGTCTCTTTATTTACGGTAATATTTACGGTACCCTGGATTATATGGAAGATAACGTGGTCTTCCATGGAGCATTGGGGCATCTTTCCTCCCGGGGGGAGATCGATGACCCGGACCTTAAAATCTTTTGATTTATACAGAACATTCTTTTTTCTGTCTTTGTAAGGCAAAGCTTTTTCTTCTTTTAAGTCAAATATCTTCATTTGTAACTCCTTTTTATTAAATGTTATTTAACTATATAGGAATATTGTAATATACTTATATAATTTTTGATGTCAAATTTTAAATAGATTTTTAACCGGCATGGAGACTTTATTAGCCGGTTGGAATAGCTTTAAAAAACCTTGCCCCACTTACATCTATTAAATACCGGGTTTATTGAAATAGCTTAAAATAGTTGTAGAATATGAATAGGACAAAGAATTATATTCTAAAGGCTATAATAATATGAGAACCCAGATAATTGCTACAATAGGTCCTGCGTCTATAGATAAGATAGAAAAACTCCGCTCGGCGGGCCTTGCCGCGGTGAGAATAAACAGTTCACACGGAGACTTAAAACAGCACAGAGAGATAATAGCCAATACCCGTAAAGTTTCTAAAAATATCATTATCATATATGATATAAAGGGACCTAAAATCCGTATAGGTGATCTGGAGAAGCCCATGCACCTTAAGGCAGGCATGGAATTAATCTTACATACCGGAAAAGAGAGCCCCGGCCCATCCGGAGCCATCTCCGTATCCCGGGACGATCTTCATGAGTATGTAAAACCGGGACACCGGCTGCTTTTAGATGACGGATTTATTGGATTGAAAGTTAAAGAAGTTGAAGGAAGAAAAATAAAATGCAGGGTGCTTTACGGGGGGATTCTCAGGTCCCGCAAGGGTATAAACCATCCGGACACGGTAATTGACTTCCCCTACACTGTTGAAGAGGATATCCCGTTTATCAGTTTTGCAAAAGAACAGAACGTTGACTATATAGCCGACAGTTTTGAACGAAACGCCGAAGATGTAAATGAACTGAGAGGCCGCCTTGGGGGTACGGATATTAAGATAATATCAAAGATAGAAAATCCGGAAGGAGTTGCGTCATTTGATAGTATTCTAAATGCTACAGACGTGGTTATGGTGGCCAGAGGCGACCTGGGAGTAGAACTCGACCCCTGGGAAATACCGGAGCTACAGAAAGATTTTATTCAAAAAGCTACACAGGCAAAAAAACCGGTTATAGTTGCCACCCAGATGCTGGAGTCCATGATAGACGATCCCCGTCCGAAAAGGTCGGATGTCTCGGATATAGCTAACGCCCTTTACGACGGAGCGGACGCCGTGATGCTATCCGGGGAAACTTCTGTGGGTAAATACCCGGTTAAATGTGTTCAAATGATGAAAAAAATTATAGATAAGACCGAGAGTACCGACAGATATAAAAAGAAAAAAATTAATGTCAACGGTTTAAGTAAACAGGGAAAAGAGTAAATATAGTTACCGGATTTCATCTCTTATATACTCGACACATTCTCTGAGAAAAATTATCGAGACACGATACCTAATTCCTCACCTGAGTCGGGTAAAAAAGTGACAGTGCTATTTTCTTTGAATATCAAACAGTTTTTGAAAAAAATTTAAAATCTATTATATTAAGGGTATGATTGAAGATAATATAAAAATTCATGACCGGTATCAGTTCGAAATAAAATTTGACTATACACTGGATGAAGAGGAGAAATCCTCGTCTTATAATATAGAGAGCTATATTTTTATTCCGGACAGCCTGGATATAAATAGGTACACCTATAAAAAAGAGGACTTTTACAGTGATATTCAGTCCTATATAAGATTTAAAACCCCGTCTGTTATTTTAAGAAACCTGGCTGCGGGGGAAAATAGTCCGCTGTATAATTTGAAAAGAAATTATAAAAATATAGCGGACAGGCAGAATAAAAATACGATTTCCCTGTATAAATATCATACTAAGATGTTTTGCTGTATAGTTAAAAGCTCCCTGAGGGATCACGTTAATTTTATAAGGCAGACAGAACTTGAGAAAGATTTAAATCGCCTGTTTGAAGAATACATTGATGAAGTAAAAAAAGTTACTTCAAAATTTAGAGATTTGCGCTCTATCGTTAATATCCCCGGTATTGAGCGAAACCTTTTTTCTGTCTACCTTTTTGCGGATGAATATATAAGTCATCTGGTAGAACAGTACACCCACGAACTTATCGAAGTTTTAAAGGATAAGAGAATAGATAATTTTAAAAAATATAGAAAAAAACTTATAAAACTGGTCAAGAAAGAGTTAAAACACAGAAAAGTCAATGATTATCCCTCTATTCCCAGGGCGGGAGATGACAATGAAGAATTTTTATTTCGCAGAAGCGTTCTTAAAAAATATATGGGAAGTATATTATTTTTAAATACCCAATCCAGCAGAGCCGGTAAATTATTTAAGCAGTTGCTTTTTGGGATTGCAGCGGGGACGGCAATGATATTTACATTAATAGTCACTTTTTACAGTCAAAGTAAATTTGGGAATTATTCTCTTCCTTTTGTCATGATTGCCGTTATTGCTTATATGTTTAAAGACAGGATAAAAGGCTTATTAAAAACCTATTTCAGTAAAAAGCTAACAAAAAGTTTATATGACTATAAATTTAATATTTTTACCGGTCCTGAAGATAAGATCGGTTACTCAAAAACCAGCGCGGATTTTATTAAGGAAAATAAAATTCCGGAAAAGGTAAAGAAAATAAGAAACCGGGATCACATCACCGAGATAGAAGGGGGCTGGAAAGGTGAAAAAATATTACTCTACAGGAAGAAGATAAAAATATTTTCTAAAAACTTTAAAAGAGTTTACAGAAGTTTTAAAATAAACGGGATTAACGACATAATCAGACTGAATATTTCAAGGTTTTTACAGAAAATGGACGACCCCGATAAACAGTTATACACCGTAAAAGACAAAAAACACAGACGGATAACCGGGCAGAGGGTGTATCATCTGAATATGGTTATGAAGTATATGAAAGATAAAGATACAACCTACAAAAGATTCCGCATAGTTTTAAACAGAAAAGGCATCAAAAGAATAGAAGAAGTAGATACGGAAGTTATTTAAAATTATAAAATTTTAATCTTAGATAATAAAGTATCTGATCTGTTTTGAAACTCTCCGTAAAAGTTGTAAAATACAAATCATAAATAAAAAAGTATTTATCAAAATTTTTGGAGGATTTTCTTCACAAGGTGTAAGGCTATAACTTGACATCATAACTTTCTTTATTGCGAAAATACATATTATTTAATTTAGCTATCCTGAAAAAGAGTAAAGTAATATTTAGGAATAAAAAAATATTCATTAAGAAGCTCGGCTGATCGTATGTTAACTATACCCGGTATACTTATCAAGTTTAGGGGCCCACGTAAGTGACTGTAATATTTGACAAAATTCAATAAACCTCTACACTTATAAATAAATGTATAGGAATATAATTTATGAACAAAGAACAACAGATAATAGATTTTCTAAGAAGTAACGGCGGAATAGCCGGGTATAGACA
>JBNJDT010000071.1:0-6476 GCA_051745145.1 Elusimicrobiota bacterium | reverse complement strand
GAAGAATCTGATTCAAAAGAAAGTGAACCTTCAATGGAAGAGTCAGATTCAAAAGAAAATGAACCTTCAAAAAAAGATGTCTCAACAAACAATGGTTCTTCCTCATTACAGAAATCTTCTTCTGCTGAAGGCGGTGCGATTAAATTACAGAGGGAAAACCGGTTAATAATAGATAAAGGTCGCGAGTATGATATAATGCTGGATGATGAAAATATCGGCAAAATCCGTAACGGCGAAACCGTTGAATTCGATGCCGATCCGGGTAAACATGAATTATATTTAAAAATAGACCAGTATAGGAGTAATAAAATTGAGTTCAACAAAGAAGAAAATGAAGAAATAAAATTAAAGTGTACCGCCCGTGCGAAAGGTTTAAAGATACTGCTTATCTACTTTTATATTTTCTTATGGCAGAATAAATATCTATCCGTGCGGAAAATCTGAATTAAGAAACTGAAAAAAGACGGTTTGACATTCGAGGCCTTAATTTAATAAAGTAACCGTGAATAACAATTGATGCTGACTAATTTTTGCCAGCCTCTTAGAATAGTATTTTAATTGAGAGGATGGAGATGAAAAATTAATAAAAGGAGAAAGAAGAAATGATTAAATTATTCGTATGTCAAATTTGCGGAGAACCTTACCTGGGAGCAAGCATAGATGACTGTCCTTTCTGCGGCGCTCCAAAAAAATATCTTAACACAATAGATGATTACTCTAAATTATGGGACGTGGAATTAACCGGGCAGGAAAAATCCGATATGAAAGAGACTCTTGATTTAGAGATTAATGCATCCGCTTACTATAAAAAAGTGAGCAAGGCTAATGAAAAATATTCCAAGATGAACCGGTTATTTAAGCAGTTCGCAAGAGTGGAAGAGGAGCATGCAGAAGTAGCTGCAAAATTTTTGGGAGTAGAGGAACCCGAACTTAAGGGAGAAGATCCTAAAGGAACCCCCGAAAAAGATTTAAAAAGGACTAAAGAATTGGAAGATGCTGCTGTTGAGAAATACCGAAATTCTTTAAAGAATGCCTCTAACTCAAAAGTGAAAAAATTCTATGATGCCTTAATTCATGCCGAACAGGGTCATGCTCAGATAGCTTCTGAAGATTTAAAATAAAAGGGGTAAAAGGGGGACGATTCTATTTAAAATTATTTAAGATTTTTGCCGCAACCGGTGTAAACTTTATCATCTATAAATACTTTTACTTTGGAATCAAAAAGTTCACCGCCCATGGCCCCGGAACATCGGCCTTTTCTTATTTCGATTTTTAAGGTATGGTTTTTATTTTTAGTTTTATATACAGTTAATTTTTTTCGTTTAAACTTATCTGGCTCAGGAGCTTTAAAAAGATATTCGTTTTCACCGTAATCGGTTACCAGGTAAATACTATTTCCGTCATCTATCTCAACGTACCAACCCGGTTCATTTCCCTGCCCCCGGAAATCTATTCCCCTTAATCTAGGTTCAGCAAATACGGCCTTTCTTCTGTTTATCCGGCAGTTTTTGTATTCTTTTTCGGGAGTTATTAAAATCCATTTCTCACCTTTATTCCAGAAGATGAATTTTCCATTGCTGTATTTGACTCCGGAGGCAGATTTTACTTTAGGAAGAGTAAATGTGCTGTCATCGAGGTATATTTTAGATTTATCGTTAAATATTTCTGCTGTAAATGTATTTCCTTCAGCACAGTCAAATACATATACATTTTTCCGTTCCGGATTTCTTTTGACATGTTGTCGTGAAGCGCACCCGTTTAAAAAGAAAAATAAAATTAATAAAAGAAATTGTATAGTTATCTGTTTTTTCATTGCTGATTAGATAGTAAGAGAAAAAGTTAAAATTTGCAAGTTTATAAAGAGGTAGCGGTTCTATTTTTTAGCGACGATAAGAAGAGTCAATCCCAAATGTTCTGTGAAAATTTAATAAATTATGATAATCACCCGGAATATTTTATCTTATCAATTTAATATTCCCCAAAATAAGGCAAAAGAATGAGTAATTGTTATATAGCGTCCGATCACTTTTTTATAAAATATTTAACCTACAAAAACTTATAATTTAATAAATGTAGGTTAAAAAATTGACAAAAATTAACCTACATATTAAAATAATACTGAAAATGTAGGTTAAAAAGTTATGAGTATAATAAAAGACATATTATCTGAAGAGAAAGAAAGATTGGAAAAGCTTATTGAATCTTACAAAAAAGAGATTGATAATCTTCCCCGGGGGTATATATCTATAAAAGAAATTAATGATAATAAATATGCCTATAGATCATACCGGGAAAAAGATAAAGTGAAAAGTATTTATCTGGGCAAACCTGATTCAAATAAAGTAAAAGAAGTAGAAGAACAAATAAAAGAACGAAAGAATTACGAGAAGTTATTAAAGCAGGCGAAAAAAAATTTAGAAGAAGTGGAAAAAGTCGTTGGAAAATAAAAGGTTTAAATTATTTTAAAAAATAATTACTGAGCTATCTAAAGAGGATGCTTTAGAAGATTTAATATTAATAGGCAGTTGGGCATTATATTATTACAGAATATACTTTAATAAAACCACACAAATACCTGCTGTAAGAACTACTGATTTAGATTTTTTAGTTCATCCGACCAGAAAATTAAAAAGGAAAAAAATCTACATGAACTGTTGGAACGATTAAATTTCAAACCCTTATTTAACTATTCAAATGGTCTGGTAAAATATGAACATCCGGAGCTGGAAGTTGAATTTTTAACTCCCAAATTAGGAAAAGGAAGGAAAAAACCTTACGAGATTAAGAAGCTACATGTTAATGTCCGGGGTTTGAGATTTTTAAATTTTCTTCAAGGCTACACCCTTAAAATAAAAGACGGTGATATTGAAGTAACCGTACCCCAACCGGCTGCTTTTGTGTTGCATAAGTTTATAATAAGTCAAAGAAGAAAAAATCCGGCAAAAGCTAAAAGAGATATAGATACGGCAAAAAATTTGGGTGAATTTTTATTTGATATAGATAAGCAACGAGAAAAGATAAAAAATATTTTTTTAGATATTCCAAAAAGCTGGCAGCAAAAAATTTTAGATGGCGTAAAAGGAAACTCGGCAAAAATTCATAGATTTATAACTTCTTTTTAATGATGTGGAATTATTTAACTGATGTCCGGTTGCTTTTTAACTTAGCCTGGTTATCAGACTGCTTTTCTTCATTTTAATTCAGTTATTTTTTTTAGTCTCCGTCGATAGAGTTATTGGAGGTCTTTTCTTTTCTCTTTTTGAGTACTGAAAATTTGATTTCCAGAAATCGGTCAAATGGAATTCCTATCCCAATTGCCCCGATGACCCAGCCGGTCAAGGCCCCGGATATCCCATACCTGGATCCGAAGATAGCCAGCGGAACCCCTAAAACACAAATGCCAAAAATCATGAGTGGCCAATAAAACCACCGGTGTGTAATTACAAGTTTGGTGTTGCAGGAGGGACAGTCCATTCGCCCGAAAGGAGATTTGATATATCGTTTCCAGGTTAACGGAAACTCACTGTCACACTGGGGGCATTTCATGTGGGCTTTTCTCCGATCTGTTTTTTACTTATTTTCTTCATCATATTAATTTTTGCGAATTTATTGAATATAATATAAATTAAAGATACCATAAGTAGCCAATAATTTCAATTATTTTTTTGATCCATAGAAGAGAAATTTTTAAGAAGCTCCGGTCAGCTAAGATAAACATTTCCCTATAGTTAATAAATCAAATTGTCGTCAAAATATTGAAATGTTGCCGTAAATTGGTTTAATGAACAATTTAGAAATTACAACAGGGCATATCTTGATAAGGGGAAGAAGAAAACCATGGTACGTTTTAATAAAAGCCAGTTTGATTAATAAATTAAGGGCATTTACCGTTTTCAGCAACCAGCAATAATATGTTAAAATATTATTTAAAAAGTTGGTTATTAGAGGAGGCTATGAAGATTTTCGAAGCGGGAAAAGGGAAAGTTGATTTTTTATTTTTAAAATAATATGATAAATATTTAATGGTTAACAAAGAAAGGGAGAATGAAGTTTTTAGAAGACAATTTGACCGGCAGAGTACAGATAGTGAAAAGACAAAATTTGGTATTTCGTTTAATATAGAAGCGGCGCTATGCTATTTTGTAGAATTGATTTTAGGCAAGGGGAATGAGAAATTAGATGGGCAACTCTAGTAAACTTAATTTAACTACAGGTTCACCTGTAAAAAAAATATTTAAACTTTCCTATCCCATAATTATAAGCAACTTAATGCATGTGGTATATAATATGGCGGATACCGCCTGGCTGGGAATTTTGGGAAAGGAAGAAGTAGCGGCGATGGCTTTTGCTTTTCCTATAGTATTCTTTGTAGTCTCCCTGGGGATGGGAGTTGGCATAGCGGGGTCAATATTTGTATCCCAGTACGAGGGAGCGGGAAAAAAAGAAAAAGTAAATTATGTCGCCGCCCAGACCTTAAGTATAACTTTTATCCTGGCTGTTATTGTTTCGATTTTGGGTTATATTTTCAGTCCGTTTCTGGTCGAATTACTGGGGGCAGAACCGGCAGTTGCTGTTCTCACGGTTTCTTATCTTAAGGTAATCTTTCCCGGACTTGTTTTTATGTTTTCTTTTTTTATATTCAATGCCCTGATGAGAGGGTGGGGAGATACGGTAACCCCCATGAAAATAATGGTGGTTTCCAATTTAGTTAATATCATAGTTGATCCCATACTTATTTTTGGCATAGGACCGATTCCCCGGATGGGGATAACGGGAGCTGCTCTGGCCACTGTGTTATCAAGATTATTAGCTTCGATTGTGGGGGTGTATATATTATTTAAAGGAAAACAGTCCCTCTCTTTAAAATTAGAAAATTTAAAACCGGATTGGAAAATGGGTAAAAAAATATTCAAACTTGGTTGGCCGGCGACACTGGAGCATTCTATGAGATCGATTGGGTTTATGATTTTAACTTCTCTGGTAGCGACTTTCGGTACGGTATATGTGGCGGCCTACAGCATAGGGACAAGAGTATTTTCCTTGTTTATAATGCCCTCCCTGGCTGTAAGTATGGGTGTTGTGGCAGGTGTGGGGCAGAGCCTGGGAGCGGGTCTGGAAAAAAGAGCCCGGGAGATAACCTTAAGGATGTCTGGTTTTATGGTGCTTATCATAGGGATTATAGCTGCATTCTTTTTCCTGGGAAGTGAGAATATTGTGAAAATATTTTTAAGATCCGGCGATAGTGAGACCTTAAAAGCAGCTGCCTTATTTCTTAGACGGTTAGCTTATACGGCCCCGTTTGTGTCCGGCGCTATAACAATGCGGGGAGGTTTTAAAGGTGCGGGGCGGACGTTCCATTCTCTGATTCTGGGTTTTGCAGGACTGTGGATTGTCAGAATACCGCTGTCTTATCTGTGGGCCGGCCGGATAAATTCGGCGGTGGGCATATGGAATTCTTTCATAGTGGCCGGTATTGTAGAGTTATTACTGACAATTATCTATTATAGGTATGTGCACTGGTCGGAAGTTGTTATAGAAGAGGAAAAACTAAAAGAAGAAATTATATCTACAGAATTTGAAAAAGAGGACGGGGCTTTCCGGACCTGAAAATTTACCCCAATTATATAAATTAAATTTTAAAATAGGAGGGGAATTAAAATCCCACCGCAAGTTATACTGTCAATGATATTACTGCACAGTCGATAATTTTCACTTATTTACTACAAGGCATCCGGCCATTATATCATGAAGCCCCTGTTTTTTTTGAGTAAATGCAACCATGATAAAGCCGATGAACAGTATAATAGTAGAAATAAATTTACCGAAATACCGCCCCGAAGCTTTGCCAAAGCTAACTCTATTTTCATCCAGGTCGGTAACTTTAATACCTAAAGCCATTTTACCGAGAGTTCCTTGCGTAGGAGAGCTTTCCATTACGGCATAATAAAGCCAGGCCAGTATAATCCCGAGAATATTTCCCATACCTCTTAAGACAGCCGGATCTTTAATTCCACCGGCTACCATGATAATACCAAAAATAAATCCAATCACAAACCCCCCGAACATTGTAATCAGGGCATCTATAAGGGCAGCTGCCACTCTCTTCCAAAATCCTGCGTATTTCATTGGGCCTCCTTGACCATTTCAAATTATTCTAAAAACCCGGTTATATAGTTAGACTATATTATTTTTATTAAATAATAGAATAAAATAATTATATAACAAAACATAATTTTATTCAAAGTACCCCGATAGTAAATTAAATTACGTAACTTGCGAAGGTTCCTATCTATTTTTTACCCCAAATTTTAAAAGAAATCTTTTAGCTTTAAATAGTTTGACAAATCTATGACAAAGTCATATAATAAAATCACTATGAAAAGAGAACGGATTTCAATATATTTTCCCTATAAAGACAAAAGCGGCAAGAAACAAAGTAAAAACATAACCGTTGCTTTTAATGAGGATGAGATGGA
>JBNJDT010000070.1:0-6761 GCA_051745145.1 Elusimicrobiota bacterium | reverse complement strand
TACAAGGGTTTAGGTGAAATGAATCCCAAACAGCTCTGGGAGACAACTATGGACCCTGAAAATAGAAAATTACTTAAGGTTACTTTGGATGATGCAGTTGCAGCAGACAGTATGTTTACCACTTTAATGGGAAGTAAAGTTGCTCCCCGGCGGGAATTTATACAGGCCCATGCTAAAGAAGTTAAAAATCTCGATATTTAATCAGGTAGGAATTTTAAGACAGACAAAATAATTTAGGAGAGTAAAAATATGTCAAATAATAACAATAATGAAGAAATGAGTGAAGAAAAATTAGAAATTTTACAGAAAAGAGATAAACGTCTGGAAGAGATAAATATAGAAGACGAGATGAAAGATTCTTACATAGATTACGCAATGAGCGTAATTGTCGGCAGGGCCCTTCCGGATGTCAGAGACGGCTTAAAACCGGTTCACCGCCGTATTCTTTATGCCATGCACGATATGAGTTTAAGGTATAATAAGCCCTACAAAAAATGTGCCCGTGTAGTAGGAGAAGTACTTGGAAAATATCATCCTCACGGTGATACTGCCGTTTACAATTCAATGGTGAGAATGGCCCAAGACTTTTCAATGAGACATACGCTTTTGGACGGCCAGGGAAATTACGGTTCTATAGACGGCGACAGTGCGGCGGCAATGAGATATACTGAAATAAGAATGGACCATATTTCCGATTTGATGCTGCAGGATATAGAAAAGGATACGGTTGATTTCAGTCCCAATTTTGACGGAAGTTTAACAGAACCGGATGTCTTGCCGGCTAATATTCCCAATCTTTTGGTAAACGGTTCCAGCGGCATAGCCGTGGGAATGGCTACAAATATTCCCCCCCATAATCTTTCGGAAGTATCCGACGGTTTATTGGCATTGATTGAAAATCCGGAAATTAAGGTGGAAGAATTGATGGAGCATATTAAAGCCCCGGATTTTCCCACAGCTGCGTTAATCTGCGGTCTTAAAGGCGTTAAAAAAGCGTACCGGACCGGACGGGGCTCGGTAAAAATGAGGGCAAAAGTAGCCAAAGAAGATTTAAAAATGAATAAAACTGCTCTTGTAGTTAACGAAATCCCGTATCTTTCCAATAAATCCAGGATAATTGAACAGATAGCCAAGCTGGTAAAGGATAAAAAAATCAAGGGAGTTACTGATTTAAGAGATGAGAGTAACAGAAACGGCATAAGAATTATGATTGAGCTTTCCAGAAATGCCAATCCCGATGTAGTGCTCAATCAGCTTTACAGCCATACCCGGCTTCAGTCCACTTTTGGAATAACTATGATAGCGTTAGTGGATAAACAGCCCAGAGTCCTCACTTTAAAGCAGATTTTAGAAAATTATCTGGCTCATCGTAAAGTAATAATAAGAAGAAGTACAAAATACGATCTTAAAAAAGCCCAGGCCCGGGCCCATATAGTAGAGGGGCTGAGAGTTGCTCTTACGAATATGGATGCTGTTATTAAAATTATCAAGCAGTCTGATGACAGACAGACAGCGGAGAAGAGACTTATTAAAGAATTTAAACTTTCCCAAAAGCAGAGTAAGGCTATACTTAACATGAGATTACACCGCTTAACCGGGCTAGAAAGAGAAAAATTAGAAGATGAGTATAAGAGTCTTATTAAAAAGATTGAAAAATGTAAGGCTATATTAAACAGTCCCCAGAAAGTTGAGAATATAATAAAGAAACAGATTAAAGAAGTAAAAGAAGAATTCGGGATTCCCCGGGCTACTGAAATCGGAAAAGATATTGATAATATAGATAAGTCGGATTTAATAAAAGAAGAAGATATGGTAGTTACAATTTCAAACGCCGGCTATGTAAAAAGATTACCTCTTTCTACTTATAAAGCCCAGCGCCGGGGCGGCCGGGGAAAGAAAGGCATGGGTACAAAAGACAATGATTTTCTCGAAGATATATTTATTACCTCCACCCATTCCTATATGTTATTTTTCACGGACCGGGGAAAAGTTTACTGGCTCAAAGTTTTTGAGCTGCCCAGAGCGTCCAGAAACGCCCGCGGAAAAGCTATAGTGAATTTGCTAAAGCTGGACAAGGACGAAAATATAACGGCTATGATAGCGGTCCGGGATTTTGATGATGCTAAGGGAAAATATTTAACCATGGGTACAGAGCAGGGCATAGTAAAAAAGAGTGAGCTAAAAGCCTATTCCAGGCCCCGTAAGGGCGGTATAATAGCCATAAAGCTGGATGAGGGCAACCGGCTTATTTCTGTAAAACAGACTTCCGGGGACGACAATGTTATGCTGACCACCAAATTTGGCAAGGCAATAAAATTTTCAGAAAAAGACGTGAGACCCCAGGGCCGGGCTACTCGGGGAGTAAAGGGAATTGATCTTGCCGAAGACGATAAAGTCGTGGGAATGGAAGTGGTTGAAGAAGGGGATAGTTTACTGACATCATGTGTAAACGGTTACGGTAAACGCACTCCGGTAGAAAATTACAGATGCCAGCGACGGGGCGGTAAAGGAGTAAAAAATATAAAAACTTCCGAGAGAAACGGCAATGTCGTCTCGGTGAAAAAAGTAGATGTAAAAGACGACATAGTTCTTGTGACCAAAAACGGTATTATTAACCGCCAGGAAGTAAGAGAGATAAGATCCATAGGCAGAAATACCCAGGGCGTAAGACTCCTGAAGCTGGATGACGATGACAAGTTGGTCTCCGTGGCCCGGATCGCTAAAGAAGACATTGTAGATGAAAAATAAATTCAAGGACGGGTACCGTATTTTAGAAACTACTGCGGATATCGGTCTTGAATTAAGGGGACAAAATTTAGAAAAGCTTTTTGAAAACAGTATTAAGGGTTTAACTGCTGTAATTTGCGGCGATCGCAAACCCAAAACCGGCGGCCGGCTTAAGACAAAAAAGATAGAAATTGAATTTTCAGGAGCTTATGAAGATTTACTGGTTGATTTCTTAAATGAATTGATATTTCTGGTTAATGAAAAGCTCTGGCTTCCCGAAAAAGGCAGGGTAGACCTGCAGGAAGATAATTTAAAAGCTGAGATTCAGGGCAGAATTGTGAAACCAAAAATGATAGATACCCAAATTAAAGCAGCTACTTTTCACAATATTAAGATAGAAAAGAATAAAAATTACAGAACAAAAGTAGTATTTGATATTTAGCATTTTAGCAAAAAAAAAGGAAGGCAAAATTTGTGTTTAAAAAAATAGACGATTTTAGCTACATAGTGGAAAAAACCGGTAATATGAATACCGATGTTTTAATCTTTGCCGATGCTAAAATGCTGGATCTTATTAAAGAGGACAATGCCTATAAGCAGATAATGAATGTAGCTGCGCTGCCGGGCATTTCCCGAAGAGCAATGGCCATGCCCGACATACACTACGGTTACGGTTTTCCCATAGGCGGGGTAGCTGCTTTTGATGTGGACAGGGGAGTGATTTCACCCGGGGGCATAGGATACGATATAAACTGCGGTGTACGGCTTATGGCCACTGATATTTTAAGTAAGGATATCAGTGATAAAAAAGTAGAAGATCTGTGTCTTGCCCTGTACAACAATATTCCCTCCGGAGTAGGCAGCAGCAGTAACATAAAATTATCGGCCGGTGAGGTAAAAAGGGTCTTAAAAAAAGGATCCGGCTGGGCAATTCAAAACGGTTTCGGCACCGGATCGGACAAAAAGTTTACAGAAGATAAAGGATGTATGCCCGGCGCCCGGCCGGAGAGTCTCTCTTCCCGGGCAATAGACAGGGGAAAAAATCAGCTTGGAACCCTGGGTTCGGGGAATCATTTTTTAGAAATTCAGGAAGTAACTGACATTTACGATGAAGATACTGCCGAATTATATGGTGTAAAAGAGGGAATGCTTGTGGTCATGATCCATACCGGTTCCCGGGGACTTGGTTTTCAGGTTTGCGATGATTCTTTAAAGATGATGCGCCGTGCGGCCGGTAAATACAAGATAAGACTTGAAGACCCCCAGCTGACCTGTGCTCCCTTTAAGTCAGGCGAAGGACGGCAATATTTTTCGGCCATGAAATGCGCCGCAAATTACGCCTGGGCAAACCGTCAGTGCATCGCTCACCGGGTCCGGGAAACAGTTAAAAGAAAATTGTCCTCAAAAACTAAAGTTAAACAGATATACGATGTCTGTCACAATGTAGGTAAACTGGAAGAACATGGGGGCGAAAAACTTATTGTTCACCGAAAAGGGGCCACCCGTTCGTTTGGTCCGGACAGAGAGGAAATACCCGAAAAATACCGGTCCGCCGGTCAGCCGGTTTTAGTGCCGGGAACAATGGGTACATTTTCTTATCTTATGAGGGGAACCAACCGGGCCATGGAAAAAAGTTTTGGTTCTACCTGCCACGGAGCCGGCAGAGTCTGGTCCAGGACCAGGGCTAAAAAGGCGGCTTCCGGTGGGGAAGTGATAAAAAGAATGAAGGAAAAAAATATTTTTGTAATGGCCAAAAGTTCAAAAACAGCGGCGGAGGAATCTCCGGATGCATATAAGGATGTTGTAAGAGTTGTGGATATATGTCACAGGTCGGGCCTTTCTGAAAAAGTTGCCCGGATGAAACCTAGAGGTGTGGTGAAAGGATAAAAATGCTTAATATAGAAGATATAAGAAAAGATCATAAAAAGATAATAAAAAGCTTGTCGAGAAGAGGTAATGATTACAGCAAAATTGTGAAAAAACTTAAAGATCTAGACAGCGAGTGGCGGAAATTGCTTCAAAAATCACAGTCAATGAAATCCGAAAAGAACGATGCTTCCGATCAGATCGGAAAATTAAAAAGAGAGGGTAAATCCGCTAAAGATAAGATTGATCGTATGAAGAAATTGTCCGAAGAAATAAAAGAAATTGATGAAAAAGAGGGGAATATTAAAGAAGAGATCGACAGTATTTTAATGAATTTACCTAATCTTCCGGATGAAAATATTAAAAAGGAAGATAGAGTAATCCGTCAGGAGGGTGAGAAAAAGAGTTTTGATTTTGAACCTAAAGCTCACTGGGATATCGGGGAGATGTTAGATATTATAGATTTTAAAACGGCGTCAAAATTGAGCGGATCTCGGTTTCCGCTTCTTAAGGATGAAGGAGCTGAATTAGAAAGAGCCCTGATAAATTTTATGCTGGATATTCATAAAAATAAGTTCGGTTACCGGGAAGTAATGCCCCCGTACCTTGTAAAGAAAGAGATAATGGAAGGAACCGGACAGCTTCCCAAATTTATTGAGGATATGTACGAAACCCGGGAAGATGGAATGTTCCTTATTCCCACTGCCGAAGTTCCCCTGGTAAATATGGTCCGCAAAGAAATTTTAGATAAGGATGAACTGCCCAAAAAATATGTAGCCTATACTCCCTGCTTCCGCAGGGAAGCCGGATCTTACGGGAAAGATACCCGGGGACTTATCCGGAACCATCAGTTTAATAAAGTGGAACTGGTAAACATAGTATTACCCGAACAATCAGAAAAATATCATAAGCAATTACTTACCGAATCGGAAGAAGTCTTAAAACAGCTCGGACTTACATACCGTATTTTAAAACTGGGTACAGAGGAGATGGGGTTTGCCGCATCCCAAACTTACGATATTGAAGTATGGATGCCCGGCGAAAAGAAGTGGAGAGAGATCTCCTCCTGTTCTAATTGTCGCGACTTCCAGGCCAGGAGGATGATGACCAGATACAGAACGGGCGGCGAAACGGATTTTGTCCACACCCTTAATTCTTCAGGGGTGGCTGTGGGCCGTCTTTTTGCGGCGGTTTTAGAAAATTTGCAAACTGACAGGGTAAATGTTAAAATACCTAAAAATCTTAGAAAATATGTAAGTAATAAAAAATTCATAAAAAGAAAAGAGGAAAAATAGTAGGAAAAGGCTGGGCTTAACTGATTATATCGTATGGAAAACCGTCTGTAACCTCCTTTTTAATTTTAAGTTAAATGTTATAAGTACCGTTGTCGGTTAAACGACATATAATGGAGGCTAACATGAAAGTAAAAGATATTATGACCAGAACAGTTATTGCGGTTAAAAATACTCAAACAGTTGATGAGGTTAAGGAAAAATTCCGCGAAGAATCTATTACCGGTGCACCTGTACTAAATGAAAAAGATGATTTAGTTGGAATAGTTACTGTGAATGACTTACTGGAAGCTTATTCAGCTAAAGATAAAGAAGAAAACCGCCGGGCAAAGATAGAAGATTTCATGACTAAAAGTGTTCTTACGGCCGATGTCGAAAGTGATGTTTTAGCAGTATTTAAACTTATGAGAGATAATCACATTCACCGACTTGTAGTTAAAAAGAACGGCAAACTGAAAGGTATCATCAGTACAATGGATGCTTACAGAGCACTTTTAAGAATAGTTAACAAACCCGACCTTTTGCAGAAAATTCACAAACAAGAAAAAGACCGCATAAACGAGTTCCAAAATATATAAGATCTAACCAAAAATTTAATTTATTCCGCCGGGTTATTTTTAAGCAGTCCACTAATTTTATCTGTACCGGCAGAGTTATTTTTTCTTTTACAAAATACCATTTATATACATCTAAAAATTTGACAAAAAAATATATAGTGTTAAATTACTATAGACAATATATTAAAATAATTAAGATATAAATTGGAGGGGTGGCTGAGTCTGGTTTATAGCGGCGGTCTTGAAAACCGTTGACCTTTCACGGGGTCCGAGGGTTCGAATCCTTCCCCCTCCGCCAACAAACGAAGTGAAGTAAGGA
>JBNJDT010000069.1:0-6822 GCA_051745145.1 Elusimicrobiota bacterium | reverse complement strand
CAGCTCTTAGAAGAAGATATAGCAATTGACGGTTTTAATATAGGGGTTAATATAGGACGCTCCGCCGGTCAGACGGTAAATCACTGTCATATTCACCTTATACCCCGCCGCAGTGGTGATATAAAAGATCCTACCGGGGGAGTGAGGGGCGTTATACCGGAAAATAGAATATATGATTAATATATATCTGTCTAATTTATTTAATAAGGTAAATTAAACAATTTTGTAAAGGGCAATATTATCGTTTTTTTTACTTTTTCCTGTGTATAGAGAAAATATAGCCCGTATCCTCCAGTGCCTTCCCCAGGGTATGAGAGAAATCCGGCTATTTACCCTCCCCGTTAAAATTGAAACCGGATTTTATGTTTTTTATTTTTACTTTCCCGGAAAACAGATATGAATTATTCTGTAGTAATACCGGTAATTAATGAGCAGAAAAGAATTAATACTAAAATCAACCATCTTAAAAACATGGATGGTATAGAAAGTAAACAGATTATAGTAGTTGACGGTGATCCGGCCGGGTCGACGATAGGGGTTATTGAAGACAGTGAGGTTGTAAAGATAACCTCCTCAAGAGGAAGGGCAAAACAGATGAATGCCGGAGCCAAAGTGGCCGGCGGAGAGGTAATAATTTTTTTACATGCCGATACAGAGCTTCCGCCAGGGGCGTTTAAAAAAATATCAAAAGAACTGGAGAAAGGATATATAGGCGGGGCCTTTAAACTTAAGCTGGATTCTGAAAATTTATTGATCAATTTAATTTCTCACACAGCAAATCTCAGGGTGGATGTATTTGGCATCCCTTACGGAGATCAGGCTATTTTTGTAAAAAAGAGCGTGTTTGAGAATGCCGGGGGGTATCCCGAAATTCCGTTGATGGAAGAGGTGGAGTTTTTAAGGAAAATCAAAAGAGAGTACGGAAAATTAAAAGTAATTAAATCTCCGGTACTAAGTTCTGCCCGGAGATGGGAAAATAACGGAATATTACAGACAACGCTTAAAAATCACCTAATACGGTTTCTGTATTTACTGAAAGTTTCTCCAGAAGTACTGGCAAATATTTATAATATCAATGTTAAAATTTAAAAGCTGTATAAATGTATTTGCGAAGTTTCCCAGGGCAGGCAAGGTAAAAACAAGACTTGCCCCAAAAGTCGGGTCAAAAATGGCGGCGGAACTTTACAGAAATTTTGTCCTGGATATTATTGAAGTTATAGATAAGGTGGAAGCAGAAGTAAATATTTATTGTCATCCTGAGGGATCTATTAAATATTTTAAAAGATGGCTTGGAGACTATTATAAATACCTTCCCCAGCAGGGCGGTGATCTTGGAAAAAGAATGAAAAATTCTTTAAAGAGCTGCTTTGAAAAAGGTTACCAAAAGACAGTAATTATAGGTAGCGACAGTCCGGATATGCCGTGCAGCTATATAAAGGAGGCTATTGAAGAACTGGATGACAATGATACTGTGATAGGTCCTTCGGATGACGGGGGTTATTATCTTATAGGATTTACTGAATCCGGATTTACCGGGAAAGCTTTTGAAGGAATAAACTGGGGAACCGATACTGTATTTAATTGCACAATGGATACATTACAGAAATGTCATAAAAAGGTTAAGGTTCTCAGAGAGTGGACCGACATAGATAATTATAAGGATCTAAAAAATTTATATAAACGGTGTAATGCCACGGAGTGTGTAAATACAAAAAAGTTTATTGAGAAAAAAATGGATTTAAGTAAATAAGGAGGATTTATGAATGCCCTGGCAAGTATGCTGAACAAGTATGATATTCCCAATAAGGTTTTAACCCGGGATAAAATTACTACACTTCAGGTAAATGTGGGAAATCTTTGCAATCAATCCTGTGAACACTGTCACGTGGCTGCCTCGCCGGAAGGCTCAAAAATTATGTCCCGGGAGGTTATGGAAAATATTGTAAATTTTTTAAAGAAAAATAAGATAAAAACTCTGGATATCACCGGGGGAGCTCCTGAGTTAAATCCCAATTTTAAATATTTTGTTAGAACTGTCCGGCCGTTGGTTGATGAACTTATGACCCGTTCAAATTTAACGGTGTTAATTGAAAATGAAAAAAAGGGTTTTCCGGAATTTTTCAGAGAAAATAATGTACATCTTATTTGCTCTCTTCCCTGCCATACAAAAGAAAAAGTTGATGCTCAGCGCGGAAAAGGAGTTTTTGAGAAAAGTATCAAGGCTCTAAAATTACTAAATAGACAGGGTTACGGTGTTAGAGAATCTCTTAAACTTGACTTAGTTTTTAATACCCTCGGTGCCCGGCTTCCTGAAGAGCAGGAAACTTTAAAACACAAATTTCAAGATAAACTCGGCAGTAGATACGGGGTCAGTTTTGATGATCTTTTGACAATTACAAATGTACCGGTTAATAAATTTAAGGATAAGTTAATGTCCAATAATGAGTATAAAGAATATTTTAACCTACTTAAAAATAATTTTAACCCGGATACCTTGCAAAGCTTAATGTGTAAAACACTTTTAAGCGTTGGATATGACGGGACTCTTTACGACTGTGATTTTAATCTTGTCCAGGATAAAGCTATAAAGGATGATGGTGGGAAACCTATGAATATAAAAAACCTGGGATCAGAAGAACTTACAGGCAAAGAAGTGATAACCGGTAATTACTGTCTGGCCTGTACAGCGGGAAGCGGCTCAAGCTGCCAGGGTTCTCTTAAATAAATAAACGCGTAGAAAAGCAGGCTCCGATAAGTTAACGTTTTAAGTATAAATTATAAAAATAATTGAAAAATAACGTCTGTTTGTTAAAATAATAACACTATGGCTTATAAATTTATTATTCCGCTTGGAATATTAACTTTTATTCTTTTGCTCCTTACAGTTGTAAGTGGCCTAAAAAGATGGAAACTTAAATACCATAAGGTCCTGGCAATATCAGCTTTAGTGACAGGTCTGATTCACGGCCTGTTAGTTTTAACTGCATATTTGTAGAGGAGGAACAAAAATGAAAAAAGTAATTTTAGCCTTTCTTATGATTTTTACAGCCCTGCCGGTGTTAGGTCATTCTCCCGATAGCATTACCCTAAACTTTGACCGGGAAAAATCAACTGTAGCCATAAAGGTAGGTCACAGCGTAAGGGATGAGGAGAGTCATTATGTAAAACAGGTACAATTATGGCTCAATGAAGAAGAAATACTGACCCAGAAATTCAGTTCTCAGGCGGATTCAACTTCCCAGAAAGCTTTATATTATTTACCTTCAATTAAAGAAGGGGACCAAATAGAGGTATCGGTGGACTGTAATAAATTTGGTAAATACAGCAAGAAGTTTGAGGTGAAATTTCCCGAAGAAAAGCAAAAAGAAAGTAAAGAAGAAGAAAAGAAAGAAAAAGAGAACAAAGATAACGAGCAATAAATAGTAGTTTTAATAATGTGAAAAGAAAAATATTTTTTTTAGTTTTGGGGATTGGCATATTTATTTTTGCCCGGAGTCCGGATTTAAAAGCAGAAGAGAATAAAAATTCAGGAAGTATTACTGTTCAAATCAGTGGGTTTAAAAATACTGAAGGGGCAGCTGCTTTACTCTTTTTTGACAGCCCTGCCGGATTTCCCAAAAATAAAGAAAAAGCCTCCCGGCAGTATTACAGTACGCTTTCATCCACAAGATCTTCTGTTAAGTTTGAAGGCGTTCAATTCGGGACCTATGCAATAACAGTTATCCACGATGAAAATTCTAACGGGGAACTTGATACAAACTGGCTGGGGAAGCCCAAGGAGGGGATAGGGGTTTCAAAAGAAATTAAAGGTCTGTTCGGGCCCCGTTTTAAACCTGCTTCCTTTTTGCTGGATAAAAGTTCGTTTACAATTAATATAGAACTAAAATATTTAGATTAAAATAACTGGCATTTAACCTTGGGGCTATTTTACCGGTATAAGAATTCAATTTGGGGGGTTTTTGAAGAATTATTTTAGTTAACGCGTATATTTAAATATCTTTATATTTAAGGATATAATTGTATAATAAATAATATGAAAAAGAAAAAAATAATACAGATTAATAACTTACATCTGGAGCTTGGGAAAAGCACAATTATAGATAATTTAAGCCTGGAATTATGGGAAGGGCATATACATGCTATTGTGGGACCAAACGGCGCCGGAAAAACGTCTCTGGCCAGTACTATTATGGGATTGGAAGGATACCGGAAAGCTTCCGGTCAGATATTTTTTAAAGGAGAAGATATAACCGGTATGTCAGTTCCCGAAAGAGCCAGGGAGGGGATAACTATGGCCTGGCAGGAGCCGGCCAGGTTTGAAGGGCTCACTGTTAGAGATTTCATTAAAGCTTCGGTGAAAGATGATAAAGAGATAGAGCCGGTACTTAAACGGATGGGCCTAAATCCGGGGGAGTATCTAAGCAGAGCGGTTGACGAAACTTTAAGCGGCGGGGAGAGAAAAAAAGTAGAACTTGCTTCCATAATGGCCGGCTCGGCAGAGCTGGTAATGATGGATGAACCGGATTCGGGGATAGATGTTGAATCTTTAAATAGAATATTCGATGCGGTAAAGTATTTAAAGGAAAGCGGGCGGACTGTAGTTTTTATCACCCACAGTCTTGCAGTTTTAAAACAGGCAGACCACGCCTTTTTAATGTGCGGCGGAAAATTAGTGGATAAAGGTGAAGTTGAAAAGATAATCCCTTATTTTGAAGATGAATGCATGCCCTGTGAGTGTAAAAACGAGCCCTATAGAGAGGAAATAAAAGATGGCAGATGATATAAAAACTGCAGAAGAACTGATTCAGACTACTGAAGAAGAAAAAAATATTTTAAAGGATCCTGAAGTAGCCCATCTTGTTATAAACGGCAATGAAGTGGTCGGGGCCAGGGATCTGCCCGGTCTGGAAGTTAAAGCTAACCCGATTAAGGACGGAGTGGATGTGGAAATTAATCTGGAAGAAGGGGTAAATATAGAAAAAACGGTGCACATGTGTTTCGGGGTAATTCCCGAGGAAGGGAAACAGAAAATAATCCTAAAGATTAACCTGGAGAAAAATTCATCCATGGATATTCTTGCCCACTGTACTTTTCCTTATGCCAAAGATGTAGAACATATAATGGACGCTGATATAACTATAGGGAAAGGCGCAAGTTATTCATACATCGAAAAACATATACACAGCGCCGCCGGCGGGGTGAAGGTTTATCCGGACGCAAAGATTGACCTTAAGGAAGATGCAACGTTTAAGACCGAATTTGAACTTTTAAAAGGCCGGGTGGGGCTTATTGACATAGATTATGAAACCGACTGCTCGAAGGGAAGCACCATGGAGATGACCGCCCGGGTGGACGGGAAAAAGGATGACCAAATAAAAATCCGGGAGATAGGTCATTTAAAAGGCGCGAATTCCACGGGGGTTTTAACCACCAGAGTAGCCTTAAGGGATAATGCTTCGGCGGATGTTTATAATGAATTAGTGGCCAAAGCTCCGTATGCCCGGGGTCATGTGGACTGTAAAGAGATTGTACAGGATAATGGCCGGGCCAAAGCTGTGCCTGTTGTAGAAGTAGAAAATCCAAAAGCCCATGTTACCCATGAAGCGGCCATAGGGAGCGTGGATTCAAAACAGCTCCAGACCCTGATGAGCAGGGGATTGAGCGAGGATGAGGCCACGGACCTTATAATCCAGGGAATTTTAAGTTAACCACCCAGTAACAGATAAGTCGTAAGGTAACCTGTATTCCGGATTTTAGAAATTTCTCTTATACCCCAATCCTCTTCTCTCCGGTTAAAAATTTGTTCAAAAACAGAAGCGTCGATTTACTTTAAACCCTATCTGCTTTTGTCAACTTTTTGTCAACCTTATAAATTATATTTTTGTCAACTAATAAGAAAATACGGAATATTAATCATAGAATATCGTGTGATAAACTGGAAAAAGTTATCGGATTAGAGAGCTAGTATAACCGTTTCTTTTTTGCCTTGCCTTAAACCCAACATTTGACATAGAGCCGTACTTTCGGGTGTTATTCACGGCTTTTAAAATATTTATTTTTCTGATGAAAACTCTTTTTCTTTTAAAGTTTGTATATTTTTTCTTAATTCGTAAATTCTGTTTTTGCTACTCGCCATACTCTTTTTAAATCAACGCCACCATAATGATGAATCAAAATATTTCTCATTCCAATAATATCTTTCCAGGGCATATCAGGATATTTTTTTCTTATTTCAACGGGGATATTATTCGCAGCCTCTCCTATAATTTCTATTCTGCGAACAACAGCATCCTGTATTTGCGAATTTTTGTTAAATTTATCTTGTGAAATATCTTTTGTATATTCTTCAATCTTATCAATACTCTCTAAAATATCATCAAAATAAATTTTAAAGTTTTTCTCATTCATAGGATAGGGACCTCCTCTTTCAATATTTTTTCTTTTAACGCAGGGTGAATGGCAGAATATTCAATAAGATCAACTTTTCTTCCTATTGCGTCTTCAATCTCATTTTTTATATGAACAAAATCTAAAAGATCCAAATTAGAATCGTCGGGAATTTTAATTAGTATATCTACATCGCTGTTCTCTTTAAAATTTCCGTTAATTAAAGAGCCGAAAATACCGGCTTTCGAAATATTATATTTTTCTAAAATAGAAATAATAGTCTCTTTAATTTTGTCTATTTCTTTTTTAGTTTTTCTATTCATAACTATTTTCTCCTTAAAATGTAACAAAATCCGAAAACGGGCTGTTTGGAGCCCTATTTTCCTCAGCGATTCTACTGTATTTTAACATTTTTCCTATAATAAAAAAACACCT
>JBNJDT010000068.1:0-6963 GCA_051745145.1 Elusimicrobiota bacterium | reverse complement strand
TAAAAAATTTTATCATAAATAGGTTATTTAGTTTCCTTAATTTTTCTTTCCATTTAATAGAACTGTCACCTTTTAAACAAGATTAAAATCCATTTCAAGTTGTATAAATAGTTGTGGCAGCCAGTGTCCCGTCAGAGACCGCGGTAGTTATCTGGCGGCATCTTTTACTTATGACATCTCCGGCTGCATATATACCGTCCATCGATGTCTTCATATCCGGGTCAGTAATAATATATTCCCGGGAGTCAAGTTCCAATTCATCTCCCAAAAACTCAGTATTGGGGCTCATACCAACAAATATAAAAACCCCGTCACACTTAAGGGTTTTTTGTTCTTTACTCTTTAGGTCTTCTATTATAACTTTGTTTACATGGCCGCTGTTATTTATAAATTTCCTGGGCTCGTGTTCAAAAATAAACTCTATCTTTTCGTTTTCAAATGCTTTCTGCTGGGCATCTTTATTGGCCTGGAGAGTGTCAAACTGATGAACCACAGTAATTTTAGCCGCAAATTTAGCAATAAAGAGAGCCTCTTCAATAGCGGAGTTGCCTCCTCCTATTACTACCACGTCTTTGCCCTCGTAATATTTAGCGTCACAGGTGGCGCAGTACGAAATACCTTTACCCTGGTTCTCTTTTTCTCCGGGCAGCCCAAGATGTGCGGGCGATGCCCCGGTAGCTATGATTATATCCTCTGCATGTATAGTTTCGTAACCGTCAAGTTTTACGGTTTTATTTTCAAGGGAGACATCATCTACATCCGCAGCCAGCCTGAAATTAGCTCCGGCGTTTTTTGCCTGCATCTCCATCTTATAGGTTAGCATAAATCCGTCTACCGGCTCTTCAAAACCCGGATAGTTAGATACCTTGTGAGTGGTAGATACCTGTCCTCCGGCCAGCCCCTTGTCTATAAGTACGGTATTAATTTTGGCCTGGGCGGCGTATATGGCTGCAGTAAGTCCGGCGGGCCCGGCGCCGATTATGGCCAGTTCCGTCTCGGTCTTTACCGGTTTTATGCGGGACTGAACTTCCTCTTTTTCTTCTTCCGTTAAAAGAGCATCCAGGTTATCCATGAGGCCTTTCCTTTTTATACCCCCGGTCAGCCTGTCCCCGGTAAGTTCACCGTCTTTATAAAATATTACCGTGGGGGAACCGTAAATATCCAGCGATTCAGCCAGATCTCTGTTTTCCTGCCTGAATATTTTAACGAACTTTATCTTATCCCCGTATATCTCGCTTAAACTCTCAAACTTTGGGGCCAGCGCTTCACACGGCGGACACTCGGTGGAATAAAAATCCACTACAACCCTCTCTTGTTCCAAAACCTCTTTATTATAGTCATCAGCAGTTACATACTTTATCTTTGCTGTCATTTTCAAACTCCTTTAATTCCTTATTAAAATACAACGATACTCCCAGCTCCAGCTGTCTTTTAACCGGATTGCAGTCGGGCGATTTTATATTTCCTGTCGCATTTTTTGCCACTGCGCCACACCCTCCGCCGCAGGCAAGCTTTAAAGAGCACTCTCTGCATTCATTAATAGTTTCCACGCTTCTCGTGTTCCACTTTTTAATTAAATCTTTACTTTTATTGACTTCCGGGTAAAAAGTTCCCAGGGATTCCTTTTTTACTCCCACATAAGCCGTACACGGATAAATCCTGCCCGTGTAGTCGAAAGCCCATTCAGACTTTGTAGCCGGGCATACATCGAAAGCCGCATCGGGAAGCCGGCCGTTCTGATATAGAAATCTGCTTACCGAAAAGTCGGGAAGATGAAATTTTAATATCTCCGGATATTCTTCGGCCATATCATAAATTTTTTCGTACAACCCGGCCCGGCTAAGTATTTTTTCCTTATCCAGACCGCAACCGTGCAGATCATAATTTCTCCCTATCTGGGTTTTGAAGTCGGGATTTTCATTCCAGCCTTTTTCAATCACAAACCGGGACAGCTCCGGGAGACCGTCCAGGTTGTCCCGGTCTAAAACCGTTCTTAAATTTATGGTAAAACCGTCATCCAGCGCGGACTGTATGCCATTAACTATCTTTTCAAAACTCCCCCTGCCGTTTACATGGCTTCTCCGTTTATCATGTATGTCTAAAGGTCCGTCCAGGGTTACCTGTATCTCTCTTATCCTGGCTTTCTTTAAAATATCCAGGTAACTACTGAGCGTATAGCCATTAGTGACAACTGCCAGCTCAAGGTTGTTTTTTGACGCCCGGGAGACAAAATAATCTATAAGTCTCCTGTAGCGTTTCTTTTCTAGCAGAGGTTCTCCGCCAAAGAGAGTTATGTACTTTTTTCTTCCTTTAAACTCTCTCTTTACGTATTCAAAGAACGAATCTATGGTATCCTTCGTCAGCGGTGGCCCGGATTTATCATACTCGTTCTGAAAACAATAGCTGCAGTTGAAGTTGCAACCATACCAGGGCACAAAAAATATCTGGACCTCCTCGTTACCAATTTTTTCGTTAAATTCCTTTAACTTCCTTTCATATAGTTCTTCTTCTTTTGCAGGGTCTGCCACGTAACCTTTTTCGACATACGCAGAATTCTCCGGCAGCTTTCCCCCCTCGATTTTTTTACCTTCCTGGGGGGAAAGAATGTCGGCATTTCCGGTGAGAAGATTCAGTATGAAATAATCTTCTGAATCTTCAAGTTTTGAGAATATATTGTACTTGGAAAAGTACATTTAGTTATGGCATCCCACCTCTATTTGGGTTAACTTAGCGCAACATTTTGCCGTTTCTACCTTATTCGCTTTTTCTTTTATTAAACTTTTCATTTTATTTCCTCCATTCATTATTATTTCCTCGTTATTTGCTCTTTGGGACTCTGCCCGAAATTGTAAAACTTGCTACTTCTATCTTACCTTTATCGTAGGGTTTGCTCTCTTCAAGAATTTTTAATCTATCAAAACCGGCGTCCACGACTATCCCCATATACTCATTTCGGGTCACCGCGCCGGCCCAGCATTCGGCAACCGCCTGGGGATCGCTGCTGTATTTAGCAGGTACACTCTCTGTAGAATAGATATCACTTACCACAAATTTTCCTCCGGGTCTAATTACCCGGTAAATTTCTGCCCACACCTTTTCTTTATTTTGGGCATGATTTATACTGCAGTTTGAGATAAGCACATCTACGCTGCTATCTTCAACCGGTACCCTTTCAAAGGGGGAGTTTAAAAACTCAACATTATAATAGCCTTCCTCATTGGCCGTTCGGCGGGCCTCTTTAAGCATTCCCGCTGAGATATCTATTCCATAAACTTTTCCCTCATTAGCTTTATCGGCCATCCTGAATACGTCGTTCCCCCGGCCACTTCCCAGATCCAGGCAAATGTCACTGCTTTCTATATCCACAAAATTCAGTGCCCCTCCACAGGAAAGACAACAGCTTTCTGTAGAAAGTTCCGTATACCTGTCCTGTATAGATTTATATCTGGAACCTGTTTCAGGCATTGTTGTATTCCTTAGCAATCTCACCGGCCTCTTCCAAGCGTTTTACCACTGTATCACACAACTTTTCACAGGTATTTGTTACCTGGGGCTCGTTTATTGAATAAAAAGTTTTTACCCCTTCCTTCCTGGACTCAACAATACCGTTATCAATAAGCAGTGACATATGCTGGGAAAGCCCGGATTTGCTTATATCAACTACATTCAGAATTTCTTTGGCCTGCATCTCTTCCTCTTTAAGATAATCAAGTATCTCCAGTCTCTTGTAATGTCCCAGAGCTTTAAAGAGAGAAGCATGCAGTTTATAAATTTTTTCATTTTTCTTTGGCATTTTTCCTCCTTTGTTTTAAAGTTTATTAACTTATAAACAATTTTACTGCTTTTGTCAACCCCTACCCCTAAATGTATTTTACAAAATGATGTTTATGAAAAAATGTTCACCACCACTAAAACACAATAATCGCCTATTTGTATTTAAGTATTGAACACTTTAAAGAAACAAATGTGAGATTTGCAAACAAGTATAAAGTTGATAAACTGGAGGGTATCGCCGGACTCGATCATTTTGCCTTTCCCGACGGACTGTCCGGAAAACTTAAGAATTATCAGCGGCTTTTACGGTTACCATTTCCCTTTCCGATAATTTTTCCAGCTTTTGGGTGGAGGAGACAAGAACTCCTATCGGATTTACCGGTGAAGCCGGTACCGGTTTTTCACCTGAGCTCATCGGAGTGGGACCGTAGAATATACAGATACTATCACCTGTAGGCCAGTAAGTTACATCTCCGACTTCCACATCTTCGGTTGCATTTTCCGGACCGGTATTAAGCGGAGTATCTATTACCACTTCTTTCCCCCATTTACTTACAGTATTTTCAAAGGGAAGATTTTCCAGGATTTTCCGGGCCGTCTTGGAAGAATTAAGTTCTATTTCCAGCCTTACGTCCTCGGATTCCACAGTTATTTTTTTGTTCATTTTTACCTCCTTTGCAAGATACTACTTAAAAAAAACAAACATATCTGCTTTCTTTTTCAATTCTAATTTATTTTATTATATCATTACAAATATAATTTCTCAAAACCCTGTTATTCTAAACCGGGAGACCTACCCGGGAATGTTATATTACTTCTGTCTCTCTAAGAACCATCCAACCCAGTATTATTACGGGAATAAATGCAAGAATAATAAAGATATTTACTATAGTATTAAAACTGTCCACCGTAAATTTATAATTCACATCAAAAGCTATTTTAGCCAGGTCCCCTATTATTCCCTTCTGCCACCCACTGCTGTTTACATAATTATCATAAAATCCTTCGTCGGACTTCAGCCGGAATAAAAAATTTAGCCGTTCCCTTAAGACGAACCAGCCCAGCACACCGTAAAGGAATCTCTCCCCTTTTACTTTAAAGTTTATCCTGAACAGACAAAAATAGAGACAGACGCCCACCATAATATATTCAGCCAGGATCCCTCCTCCGGTAATAAGCCACTCTTTCCCGGGAGTAAAAGCCAGCAGGCCATAGCCGATTGTTACTCCGCCCCCTATGGAGTAACCATAATCGTAATTTCTTATTAAATACGTACCTATTATCAAAATTACTATTATAAAATAGGGAAAAGCGGAATTATACGAAAGTTTCATGGCCACTCCCCCGGTATCCAGGGGATTAACCGCCGGTATGGTAAAATATCCAAACAGCCACCCAAGTGCCGTGTGCCCTATTTCGTGCCAGAAAACTTTTATAAACCTGAACGGATACCAGATTAATCTTAAACCCGGAGTTATAAAAAGTGAGACCACCAGAGCCATAAGACACTGTTTCCAGGACTTACTGAGAACCTCTGACCGGGTGGATGTGGTTTTCTTTTCTTTAATACGGTAATTCTTATCGTTTTTTTCAGTTTTTTTCTTAAACGGCTCCTGGCAGAGATTGCAGTATTGGGCCCCTTTTCTGTTTAGGTAATCGCAGTTCGGACACTTAATTCCATCATTTTTCTCAAAGAATCCGGAAAATTTTTTATAGCTACCGATTTTATTCCAGCTGTCATTTTTGTATTCCGCAATCTCCGTCTTGGAAGTAACTTTTTTTTCATTAATCCATTTTTTTATTTTTTCTGTGCTCGCTGGACCGTAAATTTTATCCTTTATTTTTATTTTCCACTTTTTAGCTATTGTATTATTCCTTGATAATATTTATCCCAACCATTCCTTTAGACTTTTCTTGAAATCCCCTCTGTGTTTATGGAAACTTTCGTCAGCCGAAAAAGCGGCCTTAAAATAAAAATCATTTTGTTTTACCGGTTTTATATAATAGGTAATATTTTTTTCCTCTCTTTTTAAATAAATTTCATACCCGTCGATATTAAAATCCGGATTTTTATTTATTAACTGGCTTTCTGTATCTTTAATATCTTCTTCAAAGCTTTTTTCTAAATCCACTATATCTATTCTTATTTTTTTAAGTTCTCCTTTTGAAAAATTCATATATACATATCTATTTCGCTTTTTGGAAATATATTTCTCCACACAGAAGGACGGAAATTCATATTTACTCAACAATGCTTCTTTCCCGGAAAGGGGCTTTTCGCCAAAATACAGACTTTTAAAACTTATATATTTACAGTAAAAATACCGGGTACCTCTTTTTGTTTCTTCCGGAGAAAGATTTTTGCCATGCATTAAAATTTTATAACCTTTTTTCAGCATGGAATTTAAAGCTGTTTTAACCCCACTGTTATTCGCCATAACTAAATAATCATCCGTAATATCGTCCAGGGAAATTTTTGCAACGAAGACCCCGTTATCAAAGCCCGAAATGCTGTCAACAGTGCCTATTATTTTTTTATCTTTTCCCACCGTAAACTTATTTCCCCCTCTCTCTAAAATATCACCTGTTTTAACCTCTTTAATTTTTTCACTCTTATTACCTTTTATTTTTTGAATTAACGCCGGCCCGAATTCCGTAAAACCCCGGGCTACCGTTATTCCGGCACCGAATAGATAAGGTCCGAACACTATAATTCCGGCTATCAGGTTTGTAAATTTATGTACTTTTTTAAATCCCAAAAACTGGACAAAAAGCATCCAAAAACCGTATAAAACAAATAGACTTAATATAACTATTCCTGAACTTGCCAGCTTCACGGGATTGAGAGAGAAAGAATAACCAGCCGTCATCCCGGCAATAATAAGTCCTATAATAAAGTTAAAAAGATAAACTGTTATCCCGAATGCACTACCCTGGTAGCACAATACTCTGAATGTCCCTTCATAAGAGCCTTTCCCCCCGAAAACCGCGGCAATCAAGTACCAGATAAAAGCTCCAAAAAATAAACCAATTATTATAAACCCTCCCATAAACAAAAACCCGAATCCACTTCCTACTAAAGCCCACAGCTGATTTCCGCCTTTTATCAAAACTTCAATCAGTCCCAAGCCAAAATAAATCCCCAGAACTTTAAGTATAAAATACAGCGGTTCTTTAAAACCACCTGTC
>JBNJDT010000067.1:0-7227 GCA_051745145.1 Elusimicrobiota bacterium | reverse complement strand
AAAAATGAGACAGAGAAATCTTACAAAAAATGATGTATTGGAAGAAGTGGAGAAAAATAATGTAAAATTCATTAAATTCTGGTTTACCGATATCCTGGGTCAGTTAAAATCTTTTGCAGTTACTCCCGGTGAACTGGAGGAGGCTTTTGAAAACGGAATGGGGTTTGACGGATCATCCATTGAGGGATTTGCCCGTATTTACGAAAGTGATCTGGTAGCCATACCCGACCCTTCTACTTTCACCCTGCTTCCCTGGAGAGAGGGAGAGCATAAAGTGGCCAAAATGTTCTGTGATATAAAAACCCCGGACGGAAAACCCTATGTCGGTGATCCCCGATATATTCTAAAAAAGAATTTAAAGAAAATGAAGAAAATGGGATTCGACGTTTTCAACGTGGGCCCGGAAGTAGAGTATTTTTACTTTGAAAATGACAAAAAAGCTAAAGTCATAGACAAAGGGGGATACTTTGATCTTATGCCGCTGGATCTGGGACATGATTTAAGAAGAGATACTATTCTATCCCTGGAGGAGATGGGGATTCCCGTTGAATACTCCCATCACGAAGTGGCCCCCAGCCAGCACGAAATTGATCTTAAATACGCTCCGGCGGTGGAAATGGCCGACGATGTTATGAGTTACAAAGTGACAGTCAAAGCCATAGCTATGAATCACAATGCCTACGCCTCTTTTATGCCCAAACCCCTTTACGGGGAAAACGGCAGCGGAATGCATGTTCACATGTCCCTGTTTAAAGACGGTAAAAACGCCTTTTTTGATGCACAGGATAAATACCATCTAACTTCAACAGCCAGGAATTTTATTGCCGGAGTGATGAAGCGTTCCCGGGAAATTTGTGCTATAACAAACCAGTGGGTAAACTCCTACAAACGTCTGGTGCCCGGATACGAGGCACCCGTTTACCTGGTCTGGGGACAGAAAAACCGGTCTGCACTGATAAGAGTTCCCCATTATCAGCCGGGAAAGGAAAACGCAACCCGGATTGAACTGAGATTCCCGGACCCGGCCTGTAATCCCTATCTGGCTTTCAGCGTAATGCTGGCCGCTGGATTGGAAGGGATAAAAAACAACTATTCCCTGACTGACCCGATGGAAAACGACGTATTTGCTCTCAGCAACGATGAAAGAAAAGCAAAGGAGATAGAAATTCTTCCCGGCAGCCTCATAGAAGCTATCCAGGTCGCCGAAAAATCTGAATTTCTAAAAGATGCCCTGGGCGAACATGTTTTCAATAAATTTATTGAAAACAAAAAGATAGAATGGGACAGATACAGAACTCAGATTACAGACTATGAACTAAAAACTTATCTGCCCATACTGTAATATATTTTATTAAATCACTTTTGCTTTAGAGGAAGATAGGTAGAGTATGATTATCAAAAATAGTTGCTCAACAAATTTAGTTATAAAATGTCTTCTATTTTACAAAATATGTTTTCCAGTATCCGCTTTTTCTCATCAGAGGAGTCGTGATTGATTTCGGAACCGACATAACCTAATAATTCTTCAAATAATTCATACGGCGCCCGGATAATTATTTTGTTGTCTTCATATTCTGCTTTATACAGTAGTGATTCTACAGTATTGTCGATAATTAAAATATTGAAAAGAGTATCGTATTCGGCCGGGGTAAGTTTTAACTTAACTATTTGGGGTTTAACAAGAGAAATTATTTTATCGCCCGGGCCGTCTTTTTTATATCTTTGGTAATCCCAGGGGCTGTCTTCCCAACCGGAAATAATTCCACTATCTTTGCACCCGGGGCAGTGCCATCTTATTTTTCCCGGAGGTTTACGGCGTACCACAAGCCTGCCCCTGCACTCTTCTTTTCTGCATTTTAAAGGAGTATGCCGTTTTCCTCCCGTATCAATAAACGAAGCGGCCGAAACAATTTTGCCCAGGTACTCGGCCAGGCGTTCTTCTTTAATTGGAAGTTCAAAAGAAGGCATACCCTCTTTGAGAAAACGGTTCATACTAATTTCTTTCGCCATATTTTTAAAAACTATTTATTGTTGATCTATTATAAGTTTTCCTCCTACAGAGACATTCTCCGATTTATTTTCTTTAATAAGTACCACGTAAGCCTGGCGGGGTAAACCGTAAGTCTCCTCCAGGGCATCGGTAACTTTTTTTGTCAAATCTCTCTTTTTATCCACGCTATCAATTTTTGGTCCTTCAATTTTTACTGTGGGCATACTATTTTCCTCCTCTTATAAATTAACTGTTTTCACCGTATATGCAGTAATAAGTACCCGTACATCCGCTGGCTTTTTGTACATCACATTCCGGGCACCAGCATCCTTTTTTCTCTAAAGTCTTGTCAGCGCTTGTTCCCCGGGCACAAAAAAGTATTTCCCCGTCTATCTGGGAGAAAGTGGGACACTTACCGCAATTTTGGGCGCATATTTTTCTATTCTTTTTAGTATCTTCTACTCGATTTACAGCAGATCTTTTCACGGTTAGCCAGTTTATAACCGGGACTATAAGATTGGCACCGGCCAGGCCAGCTATCCAGTAATTAATATTTATTATATCAAGAGCAAAAAATACCGCTGAAAAAACTGCCACCATTATTCCATAGAAAATTCTCCCAGACTTTTTTATCGGAGAAGTTTTCGGATCCGTCACCATAAAAAATAAGAAAAAATAATTAAAGGACCGGAGATTATTAGCCAGTATACCCCCTCTTGGTAATGTAAAATAACTCATAACTATCAGACTGGTAATAAAAAATATTATAACCAGAGATACTCTCTGATACTTAAAAATAATCATAAGACCTAGAGCTACAACAAGCCATGTAGGAATACCTCCCCACCAGGAAAGAGTTATATCAAAAGCCAGTAAGGAGATAAGAATTCCAAAATTTGCCGGATTGAAAACATGGCCCCTGTTATATATTATTATATATTTTGACAATATAGCTACCGTAGAAGCAAAAGCTACAATTGACGGATTTGTTCCCTGTTTTAATACCAGAGCTATTATTAAACCGGTAATAATACCGGACGACGGAAAAGCTAAATCCCCCTTTTTCATTAAAATAAATACAAAATCCAAAAATCCCGCCACACCAGCTGCAATTAAAAGCTGATATCCTGTTGACTGCAACCCGTATGTAGCGGTACCCACTCCCGCCAGTATCAGTAAAGAGACCATTATTACCGGCTTAATTTTTAGTGTTTTTATTTTAGTAAGTTTATTCATTTTTTTCTCCCAAATTTTCTAAAATTCTATGCGGCTGTAAAGCTCAACCCGGATGTTCTTTTGATATCTTATTCATTTCCATTACCCCTTCGCAAAACGGCTTATTTTAAATTTATCAGAAACGACAACCTATTTTCCCGTTATTATTTACTCTTTTTGTATATACAGTAGTAAGTCCCCGTACTCCCGGAATCTTTTTGCACCTCACAGTCCGGACACATACACCCTTTCTTCCCTATTGAACCAGCGTCAACGCTGCTTTTGCCCCGGGCACAGTAAAGTATTCCACCCCCGTCATCGGGAAAGGAGGGGCAACTCCCGCAGTACTCAGCGCAAATTTTCACATTTCTTTTAGTATCTTCCACCCTTCCTGCCGTGGATTTGGGTAATGTTAACCGGTTTATAGCAGGGACTAAAATATTAGCCCCGGCCAGCCCGGCAACCCAGTAATTGCCGCCAGCACGGTCGAAAACCAAAAAACCCGTTGAGAATAAAGCAGCCAGTACTCCGTAAATAATTCTTCCCCCTTTTTTTACCGGCGAAGTTTTCGGTTCAACAACCATTACAAATAAGAAAAAATAATTTAACATAAACAGGGAATTTTTTAAAGGTATTCCCCGGACCAGGGAATGAATTCCCATAACTGTTATTCCGGTTATAAAAAAAGAAAAAAGTAAATGCAATCTCCTGTATCTTATTCCGATTAACAGTCCCATGGCCACTACCGGCCAGGTAGATACTCCTCCCCACCAGGAAAGATAGGTATTGAAAATGAGCACAGTGACCAGGAGCCCGAAATTCGCAGGATTAAAGATATGTCTATTGTCCAATTTTATTATGTGTTTTGACAATATGGCCACAGAAGCGGCAAAGACTGCAACCGCCGGCTGGGTTCCCGGTTTTAAGACCAGAGAAATTATTAACCCGGAAATAATGGCGGATGAGGGGAAGATCAAATTTCGTTTTTTTACAAAAAGAATCCCAAAATCTAAAAATCCGGCCGAAATTACGGCAATAACAAGCTGGGGCAGGGTCTGTTTTACACCGAGCTCTCTAATCCCGGCAACGGCCAGTATTACTAAAAACCCCCCCATTAAAGTTTTAATTTTAACCGTTTTTATTTTATCCGTAAGTTTCAACTATTTTTTTACTATAATTTCTCCGTGCATTCTCCCGTGACCCGATCCGCAATATACAGAACAGTGGAAATGAAGAGTCCCGGATTTTTGGGGAGTAAATTCTATAACTACCTCTTCCCCCGGAGGTAATTTTCGGTCTATATCCAAATCTTCTATAGCTATGCCGTGGGTAACATCCGTACTTTTAACTACCAGCCTTACTTTTTCACCCTTTTTTACCAGAACCTCATCCGGGTCAAAAGCAAACTGGTAAGCACTCATTGAAATTTCTCTTACCCCGTCTTTGAAAGTTCCGGAAAACCTGGCTTCTCCCATGCTTTCGGCGGCTGTGCTCTTGTTCAGTTCAGTACCGGTATCAACTTGATTATTTTCACAGCCGACGGCCAGCAAAAAAATAGGTATCAACAGAAGTTTAAGTCTTCCCATTTAAAATTACCTCCTATTAAATTTCATTTTATAATTATATATTTAACAAATTGTATCTTATTCCTCAATGATAATAGCCTCTACCGGACACATGGATGCCGCCTCTTCGGCATCTGCCTCCATATCCCCGGGAACCGGATCGTTATTATCAAAAGCTACCGCTACATCCCCGGACATCTTAAAAATATCCGGACTTATACCCACACACAGCTCACAACCCGTACACAGATCTTCGTCTACTTTTACTTTCATAATTTCTCCTCTCTTATTATTACTTTAAAGTATATCCTTTTTCTTTTCCTTAAATTCCTCTTTGGAAATTTCTCCGGACGCATATCTTTTCTTTAAAATATCCAGGGCGCTTTCTTTACTTTTCTCATCATTTTCCGGTGACTTGGAAACTTTAACTACCATGTATACCAGCAGCCCTATTACAATGATAAATATTACCCACATGAATATACCACTATATCCCCCATAACCCATACTCCCTCCGTAGTGCATCGGATACATAAATTTTACCTCCTTATTTTTAAACTACCTACTTTCTGTAAACAATTCTGTATATTACTCCGGCTTTATCGTCCGATACAAGCATAGATCCGTCATCCAGCTCCTGAATATCAACCGGACGGCCCCATTTATTGCCACCGTCAAGCCACCCCCGGGCAAAAACTTTGTATTCCGGTTCCTCATCATCTTTTAACAGTACATTGGTGATTCTGTAACCTATGGGCTGGGAGCGATTCCAGGACCCGTGTTCGGCTATAAATATCCGGTTTTGGTATTTTTCCGGAAACATTTCACCGGTATAAAATCTCATTCCCAGGGCGGCAACATGGGGGCCCAGCTCTTTAACCGGCGGCACATAATTATCACAATTACCTTTTTCTCCAAATTCTGGATCCGGTATATCTTTTCCGTGGCAGTAGGGAAAACCAAAATGCATTCCTTTTTCGGGGGCCCTGTTTAATTCATCTGGCGGACGGTTATCCCCCAGCCAGTCCCTTCCGTTGTCTGTAAAATATAAATTGCCGGTTTCCGGGTGCCAGTCAAAACCCACGGAATTCCTTATGCCTTGGGCAAATAGTTCCAAATTTGATCCGTCCGGATCCATTCTCATAATCGTGCCGAATATCTCATCTTCGGGGTCGCAGACATTACACGGCATTCCTACCGGGATAAACAGCTTTCCCTCCGGCGAAAATTTAATAAATTTCCAGCCGTGAGATCTTTCAGACGGGAAAGAATCATTCACAACTACCGGTTCGGGCGGCGAAGATAGTTTTTCTTCAATATCCGGGTATTTTAAAATTTTATCTATCTCGGCCACATAAAGATCTCCGTCTTTAAAAGCCACCCCGTTAGGGGAAAATAGTCCTCCGTCAATTAAAAATTTTCTATCTGATTTCCCGTCCCCGTCTTTATCAGTTAGGGCGTATACGTTCCCCGCTCCCCGGGAACCTACAAAAATTGTGCCCCCGGGAGTCTTACAAAGAGATCTTGCCCCCTGCACATCTTCTGCAAATAAAGATATTTTAAAACCCGGGGGTAACTCAATTTTCTCCAAAGGCAGAGAATCCGCATTACAAACGGTCACCGAAAAAAATATGACGGATAAAAGAAAAATTATCGAAAAGAAGAAATAATTCTTCTTAAAAATCAACTTTATTTTCCGTATCATTTTCTGAATATTTTTCCTCCTTTATTTTAATTTTTTTAAAGACGCTTCAATAAAAGCCGGTAAATCCTGTGGATTCCTGCTGGAGACCAGGTTCCCGTCAACAACCACTTTTTTATCTATAAATTCAGCACCGGCATTTTTTATATCCTGTTTTATGGATTTGTATCCGGTAACCTTTCTACCCTCTAAAACTCTGGCGGTTATTAAAAGCTGGGGGCCGTGGCAGATGGAAAAAACCGGTTTGTCATTTTTTACAAAACTTTTTACGAATTCTACCGCACCGGCACTTACTCTCAGTTTGTCCGGAGAATAGCCGCCGGGTATTAAAAGGGCATCGTAATCTTTGAAGTTAACATTTTCAACTTCTTCATCAATTATTATTTTTGTGCCTTTTGACTTACCTTTAACGGATTTTCCCTCTTTTTTAATACCTACATTTACAATTTCATGCCCTGCTCTTTTAAAAGCTTTAACCGGGGCGCTGTATTCTGTATCTTCAAATTTATCAGTAACTATTGCCGCTATCTTTTTACCCATTACTTATCTCCTTTCCCGTATTTTTCATAATATACGTATTCACTTACTTCTAAACGCGAAGGTCTTCTCTTTTCCGATTTTTTTTGTTTTTCAGTTAATTTATTCCCCGGATCCCTGGATTTTTTACCTACAATAATTAAAGTGATAAGCTCCATATCAGAAGGTATATTTAAAACATCCTTTGCTTTTTCCTGGTCATACCCGGCTATAGCATG
>JBNJDT010000066.1:0-7401 GCA_051745145.1 Elusimicrobiota bacterium | reverse complement strand
GACGGTATCTTCACTATAATAGGAGGATTTATTCCGTTATCCCCCTTCTTTTTTTTAGAACCCCGGACAGCTCTAATATCTTCAATCGCTGTCACTGTCTTACTATTTATTTTTCTGGGGGTGTATACAGCTAAACTTTCTAATCTAAATATTCTTAAATACAGTATAAAAATGGTATTTTTTGCCATAGTTACTGCCTCCGCCTGCTTTCTGGTCAGATACTTAGTGGGCTGATTTTTTAATCCTCTTTATTTATTAATTTCCCCAACTTAACTTTCCGTCATATAATCCTTGAATTTAAATACTTTTATGTTATATATTTATAAATGAGAAAACCTTTGCCTATAAGATTATGGATAAAAATAACAAATTTTCTCTCGGTTCAATGATTTAAACCCCGGCTGCGGCAGCCACTCTAAAAGAAATTATTAAAGAAGTGGATTTTATAAATATCGGCACTAATAACTTAATCCAGTTATATTACGACCGCCGGGCGGGAACATATTTCCATTTCCCATTACTACAACGCCGGCAAGGAAATTGTGCTGGACTATATCAAAAATATTTTAAGAGAAGCTAAAAAAACCGGAAAAACCTGTATCCTTTGCGAAGAACTGGCCGGGGATACAAAATTTACAGAAAAGCTGCTTCACCTGGGGCTTAAAAATTTTAGCGTTTCCGTCTCAAGAATCCCCAAATTCAAAGATAAAATCAACAAAATCTTATAATTTTTTGGTCTTTTTTACTTTACTGGCCTATTATGATATAATTTAAATAATACTGGAGATCTTTTAAAGTGAAAGACAAAAATAATAAATTAGAAATTAATGATATTTTAGAATACAATAATAGAATTATTGCGACACTCCGCGAGCCATTTCTAATTTTGAATAAAGACCTCCGGATTATTTCCGCCAACCGGGCTTTCTATACTAAGTTTAAAATTTCGGAAAAAGAAACAGTTGGCTATTCCATTAATAAAATGGGAAACAAACAGTGGAACATACCCAAACTGCTAACTCTCTTAAAAGAAATTCTCCCAAAAAAGAAAATTATAAAAGACTATGAAATAACTCATAAGTTTGAACAGATTGGAAAACGAGTATTACTTTTAAATGCCCGGCGGCTGCGTATTCCTAAAGGGACAGGTGCAGAAAAAGAAGAAGAACTTATTCTGCTGGCTATGGAAGATATTACCGAGCGCAGACGTATAAAAAAAGCCCTGGAAAAATCCGAGGAACGGTTTCGCAGAGCCTTTGAAACCTCAAAAGATGCCTTACTATTAGTACATAAAACCCAAGGAAAGATTCTTGAAGCTAACGAATCCGCTCAGGATATGTTTGGGTATCCCGAAAAAAAACTCTTACAAAAGAAGCTCTGGGAAATTGGGGTGACGGAAGATTGTAAAGATTTTCAAAAGACAATGCTGGAACTGGAAAGAGACGGGGTCTGTAATTACAATGACACGACCGTAAAAACTGAAGACGACACTAAAATAAAAGCAGATGTCTTTTTAGTTGATAGAGCGCAGGTGGCTCAGTGCAATATACGGGATATAACCGAACGGGCGAATTTGGAGAAATTCAGGAGTCTTTTTCAAACGGCGCCCGACCCTGCCTATGTGGCCGGAAAAGACGGTACTTTTCTGGAAGTTAACGAAGCTTTTATTAAAAACTCCGGGTACGGCAAAGAAGAATTAGAGGGGAAATCATTCCTAAATACAGTACCGTTTTTGTCCGAGAAAGATAGACAAAAAGTAGTAGAAAATTTTAAAAAGAGGATGAAAGGGGAACATCTATCTCCTTATCCCCTAAAATTCCTGACTAAAAACGGGGAAACGCGCAACGTTGAAGTAAACGCTTCTCCCATAAAAAAAGATGGTCAGTTCATCGGGGAGATCGGCATAGCCAGAGATGTTACAGAGCGTAAACAATCTGAAGAAAAAAGAAGAAAACTGAAAGATGCCCTGGATATAAAATCCAAATTTACTTCTCTGGTAACCCATGAATTGAGAACACCACTTTCAGTTATTAAAGAATCTCTGGGAATTGTTTTAGAAGAAAACGTCGGGGAATTGAATGATACACAGATAGATTTTTTAAGTACTGCCAAAAATAATCTCAACCGGCTCCACCGTTTTATTAATGACGTCCTTACTTTTTCAAAACTGGAGTCGGGAAAAATGGCGCTGCATTGCTCTCTAAACGATTTAAATGTTCTCGTATCTAAAATTATGTCGTCTTATAAATCGCTGATGTCTGAAGATAATCTTATATTTAAGATTTATTTAGATGAAAATTTGAAACAAATATATTTCGATGCGGATCGCATCGAGCAGGTCCTGGAGAATCTGGTTACTAATGCCATTAAATATACTGACCGGGGCTATATAGAAGCCCATACCGGAATTTTAAAAGCTGAAGATGAAGTCTTTGTCAAAATTAAAGATACCGGAAGAGGCATCGCCGAAGGAGCTATATCAAAAATTTTCAGTGAGTACGAACAACTTGAAAAGTCCGGGACAGATCAAAACGGCAGCTCCGGGCTGGGGTTAACTATCTCCAAGGAAATAATAGAACAGCACGGCGGCACTCTATCGGTTCAGTCAAAAAAAGGAGAGGGCTCGGTCTTTACTTTTACCCTCCCCGCAAAATACAGCGAGGAATAATAATATGAATAAAAAAAACAGTAAAAAATTAAAAAGCGCCATAATTATCGAAGATAACAAGGATATTATTAAAATTTTAAACCACAGACTTGAAGAACTGAACATTAACGTTAAAGAAACTATTACCGATTTTAATGCCGCAATAGAGTATATAAAAGAAAATTTTTCTGAAGAAGTACCCGACTATGTAATTCTGGATTTAAAGCTTATGAAAAATTTTAGCGGGGACCTGCTTGGGGTCTTAAGATCTAAATGGAAAAAAACTAAAATCTACATATTTACTTCTTACCCCCAGTTATTAGACCAGTATCCTTTTGTAAGGGATATGGCAGAGGGAGTATACGTGAAAACTGAGATGGATAAACTTCTAAAAAATTTTAAATAAAATGAGTAAAGCTAAAATACTTATTGCCGACAATGAACCGGATATTTTAAAGGTACTTGAACTACGTCTTACATCCGCAGGATACAATATCTTAAGAGCAGAAAACGGTAAGCAGGCCCTGAAAAAAGCAAGAAAAAAAGCCCCTGACCTTATACTCCTGGATATAATGATGCCCGATTTCAATGGAATGGAAGTTATGTCCGCCCTCTTAAAGGACAATTTCACTGCAGATATACCGGTTATATTTTTAACTGCTAAAACCAGTGCAAAAAGTAAAGTTAATGGAATTAATATGGGAGCTTATGATTATGTTACTAAGCCCTATGATGCAAAAGAACTTATTTCCAGGATAAATTCAGTATTACAACGCAAAAACCATTACGATGAAATGACAATGACGGATCCCCTGACCGGACTTCATAACAGAAGGTTTTTTAAACAACAATTTTCCATTTTTTTTAATATGGCTAAAAGATATGACCTGAAATTTTCACTGGTTATATTTGATGTAGATGATTTTAAAAATATTAATGACACTTACGGACATTCCGCCGGGGATTTTATTTTGAAAAAAATTGCCGAAACAGCAAAAAATACTCTCCGGGAATCCGATATTATATTAAGATACGGCGGAGACGAATTTATTGCTATTTTCCCCCGGACTAAAGAAGCAATGGCAAAAAAAACCACAGAAAAAATTATCCGTAAAATTTCAAAAATGGATGGAAATTATAAAGGCAAAAATATTCCTGTTAAGCTTTCGTATGGACTGTCCGCTTACAGCGAGGAAATTCAAGATAAAGAAGAGTTATTTAACAGAGCCGATAGCGCCCTGTATGAATCTAAAACAAAAAATTCTCAGCTTTTTTAAAAGAAAAGAGCTAAGACACACATTAAGTAACTATATAATTTTACATCCCCCATTATTTTATCTTAAGTTTTAATATAACCGTTTTAAAAAAACTTACGCTTATTATATATTTACCATGAAAGAATCATCTACGGGAAGACCGTAAGAAAGAAGATTAACAGTTAACAGTTCGTCAACAGCTTCCCAGGAATTATTAATCAGTTTATAGGGTTCAAAACCGCTCTCGGCTTCTTCGATTTTGTAGATTTCTCCTTCATATTTAATAAATTCTACAAATGAATTTTTCATCCTTGTTCTCCTCCCGTAACCCTGTCAACAAATGTAAAACCTCAACCGGACATCCGTAATATAAAAATATCCTGAGGGGTTTTAGGCAATATACCTGTTTTTCAAAGTTACTTAGTTTAATTCCGCCTTTCCAAAAAACTCCTGTACTTAATTAATAACACCAATTTTAAATTTCGTCAACAAAAGTTCCTCCTGAGCGCCGCCCGCCTGCTTAAAATTAATTATCTTCTTTTTTAACTTATTTATAGAAAAAATATAAACAAATGAATTTTTGGCTTGTCTTACATTTCCAAAACATAATCGCCGTATGAAATAACAAAATTATAGTTATATTTTTATAATTACTTCTTTACTGCTTGCTATATAGTCAGCTATATGGGCCATTTTAGCTAGTTTATTCTGTTTCATTATCTTATAGTTCTCTTCGGTCCCCCATTTACCTAAATGTCCCGAAGCGATTTCCATAATATCTTCATAATAAGGTAAATTACTTAAATCAGTAGTCTGTTCGACTAAATAATCGGGATGTTTGGGATCCATATGTTTTTTAGGTTTATCATTCTTTCCCTGACAGAATAAATCATGAACAAGCAGGGCAGCTATAAGTAATTCTTTCTCATGTTCATCTATCTCTTCGACTTTTGCTAATTTAACTGCTATATATACCGTTCTTCTGGTATGTAATACTTTACCTCCCTTAACGTTTTCATCCTCAGGATGATTTTTACCGGTAAGTGAACCGGGAATTACCCAAAAATATTCCGGTGCTCTATTTAAAATTTTAATAACCGTAGAATACAGCTTATCATTGGAGATAAGCTTTAATTCCCCGCTGAAATGTTCTAAAGGCGTAGTTTTATTCATATTAAATTTTCCATGTTCATTTTCTATAATATAAAAGTTCTTTCTTCAATCAAAATAATTTTCTTATAAGCTTTAACAGAACTGGCCTCTTTTTGCATGATATTAAACTATTTTTATGGGTCTAAAACTATACTGAATATGTCTTCAAAATTATATTAATTATTAATTTTACTGAGAAAAGTTTTAAGTATTTTGGTACAAATACTTGTTTAACCGGTAACTGTCTCCGATTGGATATCCAAAAAATACTGCTTTTTTAGCATAAAAAAGTTATTGTATATCGCGCACCGGACGTACCCAGCACGTGCCTGTTTTGGATTGATAGTTGGCGGCGTTGCCATAACGAAAATCTACCGTTATCCCTTTAGTGGTATCATCCGGTTTTGTCGTTGACGACCAGTAAGCGACAAGATATTTGGTATTTGGAAAGTAGGTCTCATTTATTAAAGGGGGGGTTCCCTCATATTTTACAATGCTGAGTAATTCCTTTACATTGGGCAGTCTCCAGTCATTGTGGCCGGCATAACTGAAACTTTCACACCCGTCTATTGCATCAGCCCAGGTCTGTCCGGATGCTGAATAATCATCCTGATTTTGCACCCACATAAGCCCGGTCAAATTGTCCGTTACCATTCCGTCGCTATTATCAGTGTATGACATGGAAGAAACCGCTGGGTTATAGTCGCTGTCCTCTCCATAGGTATCCGTATAACTTGTTGTCTGCCCGGTATCGGGCAGTTCCCTCTCCTGACCGTCGGCTCCGCCACGAACAGGATACACTAAAAGGGGGGTGTCTTTTTCATATCCGTTTACAGTGCCGTAGTAAAAACTTACTCTCATTGCATCAGTATCCCCGGATACGTTATATGAACCTACATCAGTAGTGGAACTCCAATAATAACTTGCTTTAACGTTTATAAAAGGGGAATCAACTATATAAGGCGTATCTCCTTCAAAGCTAAAAATACTGGACAATTCTTTTATATTAGGCAGTCTCCAGTCGCTGTAACCGGCATAAGCAAAACTTTCGCAGGAGGATATGGCTACCTCCCAGAGCATATTGTTTCCATTGTGAAAATCATCCGCATCTTTAAGCCACACCAGGCCGGTTAATATATCCCGCACCGTCCCGTCACCGTTATCAACATAAGCCAACTGGCGGGGAGGAGGATTATAAGAGGCGTCGTCCCCGGTTCTGTAAACTGTCGTCTGTCCCGTATCGGGAAAGAGATGACCGTTATCCACAGTAACTCTGATGCCGGCCGAGGCAGAATTATTATCCGTATCATACGCCTTTACATCTATAGAATATTTACCGGCAGATCCGGCTGCGGTATCCCACAAATATTCGTAGGATAAAGACTCCTCTGTTTTTTTAAGCGAATTATCTATATAAAACTCAACTCTTTTCACTCCTTCATCATCCGAAGCGTCAGCTGTTATATTTACCGACCCGGACACTAATGCCCCCCCTGAAGGATTTGTAATAGATACTGAAGGGAATGTTTTTTCTTTTATTTTCTCATCCATATCGTTTTTTGCTTTATCTTCTACAATCGAAGGTAATCCCAACCCAAAACCTCCTGATATGCCGGCAGCCGAAAAACAGAACAGTAAAGTTAATAATAAAATTGTTTTAATTTTTTCCAATTATTTGCTCCTTATTTAAAATAATAGTTTATTCCGATATTTCCCATAAATTCCAGATAGTTTTCTGAAACATCATAATTTTTGTCCGATAAAATTATGAACACGGGACCAATATCAAACTGAAATGTTAAACCTTCTGTATTTCCCATTTCTATACCGCCGTAAGCGGCCGTGGCCAGTCCGGCTCCTTCGCTTATTTTACCTTTAAAAGAAATATAATCTCCTTCAATACCCCCGTATAAACCTCCGGAAAAATGATAATTTCCCCTTATACCACCGGTAAAAATATTGTCGCCAAACTGGAACTTCGGTTCAATAGATATATTTTCAGTACAAAAATATTTTAAGCTTATTCCCGGATAATTAATTCCCACACCTATTTTCCCGGGAGAAGAGGCAAAAACTTCGGCTGGTAAAAACAATAAGGTAAGTATCACTAAAAATTTTTTCATTTAAAATCTCCTTTTTATTTTTATTAGTATTTTTAAAATTATACTATTTAATAAAATTTATAGCAACCCTATAAAAAGGAGAGTTAGTACTTATTAAAAGCCCTGCTAAGAAATGTTTTGGGAAATCCCCCTAAATGATTAGGATAAAAACAAAAACTAGAACTTTTTTAGCCCCTGAATTAGATTATCTCTATATCCGCTTTAACCCCTTCGCTCTCGAGCA
>JBNJDT010000065.1:0-7549 GCA_051745145.1 Elusimicrobiota bacterium | reverse complement strand
TTTTTAAGCCCTTTTTTCTGGGCAATCATATCTTTTTTAGTTATAATGACAGTAGTACATTTTTTCGATTTTATGCACACTTTTCTAAAACATAAACCTCCCCTGGAACTGCTCCTTAAATACTTTGGCAACAGAATCCCGGAGTGGTTTGTTCTCATTATACCGGTTGCCACGCTCGTAGCCACTTTATTCTCCCTGGGTAACCTTAAAAATAACAACGAACTCATCGCCATAAAAAGTTCGGGTATCAGGTTACTCTATGTATTAAAACCACTGGTCATATTTTCTATATTTGTAAGCATATTTTCCGGCGGAATAGCAGAATTTGTAGTGCCCACGACCACCCCCAGAGCAGACAATCTGTTTGCCGTTATCAAAGGAGATAAGTCCCAAAAAGTCGAAAAAAGGAGGAAGGATTTTACCTATATGGACGAACATTCCAAAATATTTTTTATTAAAGAATTTGACGGTGAAAATGAAATTACCGGGTTAACTGTCACGGTTTTCTATCCCGGCACCACTATAGAAAAAGAAAGATACACCGCAGCCCGGGCAATTTATACCGGTGAGAAATGGAAATTAATTGACAGCACTGTAAGAACTTTTTCCGAAGACGGCAGCACTATGACATCTTTTACCGAAGAGGATGAAAAATACATAGATTTAAATATTACTCCAAAAATTTTGAGGGCCCCGCCCAGAGAACCGGAAGAACTCGGGCTGCTGGCTTTGTATAAATATATACAGAAATTACAGGCCGGAGGACGGTCCACCACTAAAGAGAAAGTATTGTTACATCACAAAATAGCTTTCCCGTTTTCCAACACTATAATTCTCTTACTTGGCATTCCCCTGGCTTTATTCGGTGGTTTTCACAGCCGGACGGCCGGTTTTTTTATTTCTCTTATTATAAGTTTTATTTACTGGGGTACCATTTCCGTGGGCCGTTCGCTGGGAGCCGGTGGTAGTCTTCCCCCCCTGATGGCAGCCTGGAGCGCCAACACTCTCTTTTTGCTTATAAGTCTGGGGATGATGAAAAAAGTAAAGCTGTTTTAAAACCGGGTCGTAAAAGAAATCGAATGGTTCCACTCCGGATTGGTACCCGGATATCTACCCAGTTCCCGCCCGTAAAAGGCATAATTAAACCCCTCGCCCAAACCGACACCGAAAGTGGGATATCCCTGGTAAAAACCGGCCCTTACGTTCAGGATCCGGAGCAAACTGTATCTTCCCCCAAAATATAATTTGGTGAACAGAGTGGATTTATAAGTATCTTCCAGCTTAAAATCTCTTATATCCGCGGCCAGGGTTAAAGAATCTAATACTTTATACGAGGCCCCGAAATTAACCCTGGGCTTTATAACTTCCGACTTTCCGCCGGAATAGGATATTTTCGAAGAGAGAAAATCTTTTATAACAAAAGAAAAATTCCATTTATCGTCAAATTCATACAGTGCTCCCCAGTCCCATCCCCCGCCCAGACCATTTTCCAGATCATCGGAATTAAAATCAAAATTTTCAAATTCTAATATACTCATTCTGTTTTCTTCATACCTGTAGCGCATTATAGATTTTAAGGTTATGCCGGCGTGAATTTTTCCGGGGAGCTTCCAGGGTAAATACGGGGTGGAGTATACCACCGGGGCGAATAAGACTCCGTCGGCCCGGGCCCAGAAATTAATTGTGGGGACCAGAATACCGGGATTCATTTTTGCTCCGATATCGGTCTGGTTTTTAAATCCCACCCCCCAGGCTAAGCTGCCCGTCGGTCCTAAAATGGGAAACGGCCCTATCATAACACCGGGATTTAAAATGCCGAATTTGGCTCTCATGTTGTATTTACTTACTTTATCGGTTATCTCCTCGGTCAGTTCCTGCTGCCGGTCACTGTCCAGATCGCTAAAATTTTTAAGATCATCCTGATTATCGCTGTAAAAACTGTAAAATTTAAATACGTCGTTAGTTACGGTTACCGGAAAATCGAGAATTGTAATTTTTGTCTCTTCCCTGATGCCCAGGATAGCCGGGTTGTACATAGGTCCGTAGTGGGAATCAAACGCCGTTCCCGGGCCACCCATACCCAGATTCTGGATCCCTTCAATATTTACCGGCGTGCCGTGGGAGGAGGGGACAACCAGTAACAGTAAAACTGCCGTTACAACCAGGTATTTTATTTTATTATTCACTTTGTAGCTCCGTCTATTTCCGTTTTGAAATCATCAAAACCATTTTCAATTTCGGTAGTATCCATACCCGATGTCTTAAGATTGTCAATTGCCTTGTCCAGTTCTCCAATAACTTTCTCTTCATCATCTGAATCTATTCCCTCTTCAGGTAAATTTTCCAGCGTAAAATCATCCTTTACTTTTACATTGTACTCATTTATAAGATAGGAAGCAGACCAGATAGCCCGGGTAATAGCCAGATTTAAATTGACATCCGGATCGTCGGCCGGAATAGTTCCGTCGCCTTCGCCCGAAGTAATGGTCTCCAGGGCGTCTTTGGCTTCTTTAGCTCCGGCTTCCAGTTTTTCAAAATTCAGATCGGAAATTAAATCCTGGGTGCCCTGGGTATCTTCATTAATCATATTGGATACCAGCTCACTTAATTCCAGCCCCGCGTTTTTAAGTTCGGCAGATGCTTTTCCGTAGAGAGCTTCGGAATTATCCGGATCTTTTTTAAGGATTTTATCGTAATATTCTATGGCTTCTTCGTAGTCACCGTCATTTTCTGCTTTCTGTCCGTCGGATAAAAGGGAAACCACCGAAGAATCGCCCCCCTGGGCATGAGTCCACGAAAATATGTTACTGTTTTCACATCCAGATAAAAATACCGCCGCCGCAAAGACCGGTATTAAAATTTTGGTTTTTTTAAAAAATTTCACTATACTGCCTCCTTTTTTTCTTACGTACCTAAATCCCAGGAATTAAGATATTCTTCCTGCTCCGGAGTCAGTTCGTCGATTTCAACATCCATGCTCTTAAGTTTTAATTCAGCCACTTCCTCTTCTATTTCTTTAGATACATTATACACTTTTTTTTCAAGATTTTCTTTATTCTGGGCAACATGTTTTGAAGCCAGGGCCTGGGTGGAAAAACTCATATCCATAACCGAAGCCGGGTGACCCTCGGCGGCGGCCAGATTTACAAGTCTACCCTGGGCTATGAGATTAATTTTTCTCCCGTCCTCTAAGACGTACTCATCTACCGAAGGCCGGATCTCTTTATTTACCTCAACGGCCATCTTTTCTAAAGCGTCTATATTTATCTCCACGTCAAAATGGCCCGAATTACAGATAATGGCCCCGTCCTTTAAATTTTTAAAATGCCGCTCATCTATAACTTTTATATCACCGGTTAAGGTACAAAACAGGTCCCCGATGCCGGACGCCTCATCCATGGGCATTACCCGGAAACCGTCCATAACCGCTTCAATGGCCTTCACCGGGTCCACCTCGGTAACTATAACATTGGCTCCCATCCCTCTGGCTCTCATGGCAAAACCCCGCCCGCACCAGCCGTATCCGGCGGTGACAACATTTTTTCCGGCCAGGAGTATGTCCGTGGCCCGTATTATCCCGTCTAAAGTGGACTGCCCGGTCCCGTACCGGTTATCAAAAAGATTTTTAGTACGGGCGTCGTTTACCGCTATTACGGGAATCTTTAAGGCTTCGTCCCTTTCCATGGCTTTAAGCCGGATTACTCCCGTGGTAGTCTCTTCCATACTCCCGTATATATTCTCGCATTTTTCGGGATAATCAGAATGCAGAGTCTTAACTAAATCCGCACCGTCGTCCATAGTTATTAGAGGATCGTGGTCTACCGCAGCCTGTATATGTTTATAAAAAGTATCCGTATCTTCCCCGTTTCTGGCAAAAACTTTTATTTTAAAATCCTCCACTAAGGAAGCGGCCACATCGTCCTGGGTACTTAAAGGATTGGAAGCACATAGCAGTACGTCCGCCCCCCCTTCTTTTAAAGTTCTCATAAGATTAGCGGTCTCCGCCGTTACGTGCAGACAGCAGGATATATTTATTCCCTCCAGGGGGGTCTCCTTTTTAAATCTCTCCCTGAGCTGGGCAAGTACGGGCATATCATTATCAGCCCATTTAATTCGTTTTCTCCCTTGTGAAGCTAATTTTACATCGTTAATATCACTCATATCTAAATTATCCTTTCTAATACAAATTTCTCACCTAATTAGTTACTTAGTAACTAAATTATATACAAAAAATATGGTAAAGTAAAACCTTATTTTTTATAATCGTCACCATCCGGAGTTTTTCCTTCTTTATTTTCTTCTTCTAATCTGTCCCGGTAAACCTGGTATCTTCCCCCGCCGGATTTAGTCTTATCCCATTTTTTCAATATATGGGATATCGCCTGGTGAAGGCTCCGGTAAAGCTGGTTTTCCCCCATCTTATGATAAAGTCCGTCCCTTTTCAATATATCCCTGACCGGTCCCCGGAGCCCGGCAAAGTAAAAATTTATATCCCACTTTTTTAACGTCTCTATAATCATTTTTATGGCTTCCAGACCCGTTGTATCCAGATCATTAATCGAATTCCCGTCAATAATAACCGCATCTATCGTATCTTCGGATTCCTTACTTTTCTTTAAGATAAAATTCTTAAAATATTCCGCGTTGGTAAACGAAAAAGAGGCGTCCATCCTCAGTACTAAAATTTTATCCAGGGTTTGAGCTTCAAAAAACCGGTCTACATCCCTGTAACTACGGGTACCCGGAAGATGTCCCAGTTCTACAATATTGGGAGAGCTTTCCCGGTAAAATATAGCCAGTACCGATACAGCTATTCCCAGCAAAATTCCTTCCTGAATACCCACCACCAGAGTTACTATAAAAGTAAATACAGCAATCAAAGCATCTATCTGTTTTACCTCATACAGTTCTTTTATGGCCTTAAAATCCACCAATCCTACTGCAGCCATAACTACCACCGCCCCCAGTGCGGCCAGGGGAAGATAATAAAACAACCTGGTAAAAAACAGTAAAGTTACACACACCACAACTGCCGCTATAAAATTAGCCAGGGGGGTCTGGGAACCCGCTTTTTCATTTACGGCGGTCCGGGAAAAACTGGCCGATACGGGCATTCCGCTGAAAATACTGTTAAGTAAATTAGAAATTCCTATGGTAAAAAGTTCTCTGTTGGAATTAATAGAATACTTATGTTTTGAGGCGTAAATTTTTCCCAGTGAAGCAACAGACATAAACTGGACCATAGCCAGAGTTATTGCCGTTGACATAAGTTCCCGGGAGCCGGCTATAGAAAGCGAGGGAAGTTTAAAGGGAGGCAGACCGGCCGGAATTTGCCCCACTATTTTAACGCCTGCATCTGTTAAATTAAAAAACCACACTCCCAGCGTACTTAAAATAATAACCAGTATGGACCCTGGGAATACAGGTTTGAAAATTTCAAATAATATCAAGAACAATAAACTTACCCCCCCTATAATTAAAGTATGTATATTAATACTGCCCATATTCTTTACCAGTTCTTTTACTATGGAAAATATGTAAGTGGTATGACCTGTTGATATCCCCAGTATTTTATCAGCCTGGCTGAAAATAATTATTAGGGCCGCGCCCATGGTGAACCCCACTATAACAGGCTGGGAAATGTGATTTACAAGATACCCCAATTTCGCCGAAAACATCACCAGGTGGATTATTCCCACCATTAAAGCCAGCAAAGCTACAAGCAAAATATATTTTTCCGTTCCCGGAGAAGCCATATTCCCTACCCCCGTAGCCACTATAATCATATCTATGGCTATAATACCGGGAACCAGTTGTTTGGATGTTCCAAACAGGGTATATACAATAAGTGGGATCATAGAAGCGTAAAGACCGTATACCGGAGGTAAGCCGGCAAGCATAGCGTAAGCCATAACCTGGGGAATGAGAATTATACCCACCGTGACTCCGGCTACTAAATCTTTTTTAAATACTTTCTTGCTATAATTTCCTATCCAGTTGGATATTGTAAGTAAATTTTTATTATTCTTTAATTTATCAAAGATTTTCATTTTTAACAGAAATTATACCGGTTATTTTTTACCCCCAAATTTTTCTAAATATAAAGAAGTAATCCCAATCTAAGTTAGAAACATCATGTCCGTATAGGAAGGAAGAGGCCACAAATCGGCTGAAACTACAGCTTCCAAATCATCTACGACCGATCTTAAATTTTTCATTTTCTTTAAAATTACGGAGTTCTCATCTGATTCTAGCGCTTTTTCAAGTTTGGTTATACTATCCAGTAAATTCTCCACTTTTCCGTTAATATTTTTCAGAAATTCTTGGCTATTGGAACTTTCTAAATTATTATTTTTTACCGAAGTCAGATCAGAAGATAAATTATTCCGGTATTCGCTCACCGCCGGTAAAATAAGAGTTTTTGCTATATCCAGCGATACTTTTGCTTCTATCTGAACAATCCCCCCATACTGCTCCTTGTAAATTTCATATCTTGAAAAAAGCTCTTCTCTGGAAAGAATGTTATGCCTTTCAAAAAGTTCCACTGTATCCTCTTTTTTATACTCCTGGAGGGCCTCTTCGGTTGTCTCCAGATTGGGCAGACCCCGCTTTTTAGCTTCTTTTTTCCACCGGGAGGTATAACTGTTTCCGTTAAACAGTATCCGCTTGTGTTTTTTTACCACATCCTGCAGAACTTCCTGGAGGACGTGATTTAAATTTTCGCCGTCTTCTAATTTTTCTTCAATACGGGTACATATTTTATCCAGGGCATCGGCTACAATGGTATTTAAAATAAGAGCGGGACTTGCACAGCTCTGGCTGGCTCCGGGGGCCCTGAATTCAAATTTATTACCGGTAAAAGCAAACGGAGAAGTCCTATTACGGTCTGTAACGTCTTTTATAAAATTGGGCAGCGAAGTTATTCCCAGTTCCATAACCTCTCCTTCTTTAGAACTCTTTGTCCCCCCCGTTTCGATCTGCTTTATTATATCGGTAAGCTGATCTCCCAAAAATATCGACAGTATCGCCGGGGGAGCCTCATTTGCTCCGAGCCGATGGTCGTTGCCGGCAGAGGCAACCGAGGCCCTGAGTAGTCCGGCATGGGTATCTATAGCCTTCATCAAGGTGCAAATTATAGTTAAAAACTTGGCGTTCTCATGAGGATTATCCCCGGGATTTAACCAGTTTCTGCCGTCGGGGCCCTGTATGGACCAGTTAATATGTTTTCCCGAGCCGTTAACCCCGGCAAAAGGTTTTTCATGTAAAAGACAGATAAAACCGTGTTTTTCGGCTATCTCTTTCATCACCTGCATGGTCAGCATATTATGATCTACAGATAAATTCAGTTCTTCATAAACCGGGGCCAGCTCAAACTGGGCCGGACACACTTCATTATGTCTGGTCCGGGCCGGAATTCCCAGTTTCCAGAGTTCCTCATCTACCTCTTCCATAAAATTTATCACACGCTGTTTAATAGCCCCGAAATAATGGTCGTCCATCTGCTGGTGTTTTGCCGGAGTCTTTCCAAAGAGAGTCCTGCCGGTCTGCA
>JBNJDT010000064.1:0-8089 GCA_051745145.1 Elusimicrobiota bacterium | reverse complement strand
GATAATGGAAAAAATTGAAGAGTTATTTGAGGATGCTAAAGAAGACCGGAGCAAGATCGGGACATTGAAAAGGGAACTCGACCGGTGGGATCTTTTCACTATTTACGAAGACCGATTCTTCAATCTCATTAAGAAGTAAATCGGAAAATTAAAAAAACACCCCGGCGGCGGATTTTGGGAATAGTGGAGGACTTATTTTAAAATGGGAAAATTTTATAGGATTATGGGATGAAGAAATTTTTATATTTAAAGCCCCAGTAAACTTTCCATCTCGGTTATTTTTTCAGCTTCGGGCTCCAGTTTCCAATGCTCTTTTAGGATTGTCTTTAAAGTTTCTTTGCCTCTATCGCTGTTGGGGAGAATTTCAATAAACCGTTTATAAAGATCAGGCGAAATTCTATACATTTTAAGTAAACCGTCTATATTATATTTTATGTCATCGATCTGGATAGGGTCAAACATGCACTTTTGGGACATAAGAGGGCATACGATCTTTTCCCGGGGGATACCGAACTCAAAAAATTTTCTACACATCGCGCAGTAATACCGGCCCAGTGGTCTGTCTCCTATTATATCTATCTCGTCCAGCTCGATTTTCTGGGAGATATCCAATTCTTTTTTCAATACGGTAAAAGCTTCTGCCAGTATTGTAAAGAGTTTATCCTTCTCCCAAACTTTGCCAAGATCGGTTATAACAAAAGTTATCCGGTCTTCGTTAACTCTCTGAGCCGACTCGCAGCCGCTGGCAAATATCACAAAGCTCTTTACTGTCTGCAGGGGCTGGTCGCTATAATCTATTTTCCATTCTTTAAGAAATTTTAGATAAATATGGGCCCATTTCTCTCCCACAGTAGCCGGATCATCAACCATGGAAGCCATTAACTGCTGGGGAAGGTTAGGATAAAAAAGCCCCATTTTTTCCATCCATACGGAAGATTCGGGAGGGGTATTTTCTATTGCAATGGGAGTATTAACACACATTTTGGTCATGTATGGACATACCGGTTCATCAATACGAAAAAGTTTTTTGCAGGTTACGCACCAGTACCTGTTTGTATCTGATTTACTGCCTTTATCCAAAGTCTGGATTTTTTTCATTATCTGTTTCTTGTTGTCATACATCTTTTTTCTCCTTTTTTTTGCAGTCAGTATTTACAATAAAAATACAAAAATATATATCTATAGTCAATCCAAAAACAGATTTCAGACGGACTTCACCGTCACCTGTCACAAGTATTGTACTTGGCACAAGTGATCGGTACGATGACTGGCCCAGTGGCGGACTTATTATAAATAAAAGTCCAGGAAAGTGTCTGTCCTATTAAAATGCTCAGATACCGGATTGACGAAATAATTACAGAATGATATATTCATAACATAATTTAATAGGGAGCTGTAAAATATATATAAAGGAAAAGTAAGATAGGATATGACTAATGAAGAAAAGAGATAATAATGAGTCTTAAAAGAAACTTAGGTTTTTTTGAAATTTTTTGTGTGGCCTCCGGAGCCATGATAAGTTCGGGGATATTTATACTGCCCGGACTGGCCTATGAGCAGGCCGGGCCTTTAGTGTTTGTGTCTTATTTTCTGGCGGGAATACTGGCCCTTGTAGGGACACTGAGTGTTATAGAACTTGCCACTGCTATGCCTAAGGCCGGTGGCGATTATTTTTTTATTACCAGAAGTCTTGGACCGTTTGTAGGAACAATATCTTCTTTTTTCAGCTGGTCGGCTCTATGTCTTAAAGCTGCATTTGCTATTTTTGGTATATCGGAGATAATTTATTTATTAACTGGGGTACCGCTCCTAATTTCTTCTTTTTTTATATGTAGTTTTTTTGTGGTTCTTAATATCTTGGGGACTGAAGAATCCGCAAAATTTCAGGTAATTCTGGTAATCTCCCTTTTAACTATAATGTTATTGTTAATTCTCGGTGGCCCGGGAGAAATGAATCAGAGTCATTTTATTCCCCTGCTTCCTTTCGGGGTAAACAGAGTCCTGGCTACTGCGGGCTTTGTCTTTATATCTTTTGGGGGATTATTGAATATTGCCACTGTTTCGGGGGAAGTTAAAAATCCGTCGAAAAATATTCCCCTGGGAATGATAATGTCGGTGATTGTTGTTACGATTTTTTACACAGCTATATTAATAGTAGCCGTGGGAGTGTTGCCGAGTAACGAATTATCTGCATCGCTCACTCCAATTGTTGATCTCGGAAAAGAACTTTTCGGCCAACCGGGGTTTATAGTTGTTTCTATAGGTTCTGTACTAGCATTTTTTACTACGGCAAATGCCGGTATTCTTTCCGCTTCCAGATATCCTATGGCCATGAGCAGGGACAAACTGCTTCCAAAATTTTTAAGCAAATTGACAAAAAAGAAAAAGACTCCCGTAATTTCCATTATAATAACGGGGCTTTTCATTTTTTTCAGTTTAATGCTGGATCTGGAAACTCTTGTAAAACTGGGCTCTGTGGTAATTTTAACGTTATATATTCTTACCAATTTTGCAGTGATTATTTTACGGGAAGGAAAACTGCAGAATTACCAACCGTCATTCAAAGTCCCTTTTTATCCGTGGCTTAACATAATAAGCATTATAGTTTTTATTTTTTTAATTATTGATATGGGCCTGATAGCCGTAGAAGCAGGTGGCTTAATGCTTCTGGTGGCGGTTTCAGTCTACTTTTTTTACGGGAGGAAGAGACATAAAATTGAATATGCTTTTCTTCACCTGATTGAGAGAGTAATAAACAGTAAGTTAACCAGTGATACACTGGAAGAAGAGTTAAAAGAAGTTGTTATACACCGGGATGATTTAAAAATAGACCGGTTTCATAAACTTGTTAAAAAAGCTGTTGTAATAGATATTAAAGAAGAGATGGAATTGGAAAATTTCCTGGAAAAGTTATCCGGCCGCGTCGCACCTGAAATAAATTTGCCGGAAAGTAAAATTAAAGAATTATTTAAGCAGAGGGAGGAACAGGGGACTACCGCTATATCTCCTTTTGTGGCAATACCCCATATAATTATCCCGGGAAAGAATAATTTTAAGCTAGTAGTTGTTAGAAGTAAAGCGGGAATTAAATTTACTTCCGAGCACGATAGGGTTAAGGCAATCTTTTTGCTGTTCGGGACAAGCGACGAAAGAGGATTTCATCTAAAAGTTCTTGCGGCTATAGCCCAGATTGTACAGAACAAAGATTTTGAAAAGAGGTGGACTAAAGCTAAAGATGAACACCAGTTAAGAGATATCCTGTTATTAGGTGAGCGCAATAGGTAACAACAGCACAAATAATAAAAACAGTCCGAATCATTCCCACAAAAGGGGACTATTCGGCAGGGTGATCGAGGACATCGTCTTGCTTTTTTCCCTTATAAAAGATTTTGTAAGGGGGCGTTACCGCCGGGTGCCGGTATGGTCTTTGGTGATTTTAACAGGAGCTTTTTTATACGTTATTTTTCCCTTTGATTTTATTCCGGACTATATCCCCGGTTACGGTCAGATAGACGATGCTGTGGTGGCTTTATTGTGCCTCTTTTTTCTGGAGAAAGACCTGTATGCCTATAAGTTATGGAAAGAACAAAATTCATAAGGAAGCACCTATAAAAACGCCCTGAAAACACCCCGGATACGGACTTCACCGTACTGGCACAGTGGCGGACTATTTTAAATTTCAGGATAAAACAGCTGGAGTGTTACAAGAGTTGTATGAAAAAAATAGAAATAAATGATAAAATTCACGAAAGGAATTATGAAAATTAAAAAACTAATAAAGGTATCAGTATTATTCGGAATGGCAGTTCTTGTCTCAGGATGTGAAAGCAAAGAAAAAATTGATACTCAAACTAAAAAAGTAAAACAGGAAAATAGTATCGGTTTGGATGAAGTTTTAAATACCACGGCGAGTTTATATGACATACAGCCGGCTCAGGCCGAACGCCGGGAAGTAGAAGAAGTAAATTATAACCCCCAGATTTTAACTTTGGCTCCTTCTAAAGGTAGTTATTTTTATCACTTAAAGCCATTTAATATTCTTGAGTTCGTTTCTGCTGATTCGGCAAAAAAGTATTTTTATAATTTAGTGGAATTATCTAAAAAAAGGCGGGAAGGATTTGAAGGTGAGGAAGAGGGGGAATTTCTTAAGGCTTTTAATAAAGGTGGGTCTTCATATGTCCTGGCGGGCAAATTCCTGCTCCATCATCGTTTGAGATGCAATATGACGGAAGAAGAACTTGAACAGGATGAATTATGGATGAAGAAAATTTCTAAACTCACTTCTCCATCCGGTTATTTTAGAGTTGAATGCGGGTGGGTTTTGACAGATATAACTACAGAACATTACATGGAATAAAAATAATTTTATGAAAATAGTGTGGAAATAGCAAAATAAAAATAAAAAAAAATAACGCAGGTTAATTGACCGGTAAAGAGGAATAATAAAAAAAGTATAGATAATGACAGAGCCTAAAGAAAAATATGCTGTTATTTTGACTTCTATTGAAAAGGAAGCCCCCAAAGTAATGGCTGAAGTTATAAGTGAAATAGAAAAAATTACAATTTATAAAGCCGCCCGAATCGTTTCCAGAAGTTGGGGCATTTTTCAAGAAATGAACAAGGATAAAGCTTTAAAACTCAAAGAAAATTTTAAAACAAGTGGTATAGCCGCCAAGGTTATACCGGAAAAATATTTAAAGAAATTACCGGACCCTACTATAATACAGAAAATTGATATAAAAAAGGATGACCTTTCTCTATATGCATCCGGATATAATCCCCATACTTTGCCCTGGGAAGATTTACTGTTTATTGCCGGCGCAAAAATAGAGCATAAAAAAACCGTGACAAAAGAAAAGAAAGAGGGTCCCGGAACGGGCGAAAAAATAGCCCGTTTGGGTATTATGGCAACCACGGGAATACCTGTAGGATTGGGAAAAAAGAAAAAGATAAAAAAAAATGAGATAAAAACGGAAGTTAAGTATTTTATAGATCTTATAATGAAAGACCCGTTAAAGTATGTTAGGATAAATATGTTAGATTTTGATTTTACAACTCTTAAAGATGATATGAAAAACAACATTTACGGAAATTTTAAAACATTAATATTAAAATTAAAGGAAAAAGCTGTTAATGCAAAACTGAATAGGGGAAGCCGTTTTTATACCGGAATTAAATTCGGGAGAGAACCGGTATATAGAAATATATCGGATTTATCAGATGAATGCAGCTGGTTTATAACTTTGTATTTACTAAATAAAAAAGATAAATAATTATGATAAAAAATAAAATTTTAAGAAACTGGTACGATAATTTAAAAGATAAAAATAGCAGGGAACTTACCCGGGTTCTGGATGTTGAATACGCCCATTTAATATTGGAAAACAAAGATGATCTGTATCTTACAAAATACGGGCTTCCGTATATGGAAAATTTGAAACCTAAAAATTTCTGGACGGATAAAGAGTGGTTCAGAAATAATTCCGTGAAATTATCCGGTACAAGTACTCTTTATAAAGTAAGGACAAAGAAAATCAATAACAAATCCAGAGATATAGTCTTAAAATGGAATAGAATGGGACAGGAGATACCCGGTCTTGAAGAAAACAGCGATTTAATTAATGCTGAATTTAACAGCCCTTTTGAAGAATTTTCTCTTGTTATGGAACTTAGAAGTCAGATACGCAATTTAAAAGAAAAACTTGCCTTACAAAAACCGCTTGCAATTTATGTTCCGGCAGCCAGTAAAGACCCTTTTAAACTGGGACGAAAAGAATATAAGATGAAAAATATGATAGCGTCTCATACCGAGATTGAACTGGATATATGCCGGCCCTACGCAATGGTATATGAATGGATAGACGGTATAGATCTAACCCGGGCTTATGGAAAGAATATACTGGATAAATTTTTTATGGAAAGACTTACCGTAAAAGCTGAACAGAAACTTAGAAATTACGGATATGTAGTACAGGACAGTAAACCCCACCATATAATAATCCGCCCGAGAGAGGAAAAAGGGTTACTAAGTGATAAAGACGGCCGCATAATATTCGGACTTGTAGATTATGAGCTTTTGAACCGTCTTCCAAATAGGGATACTAAAATAAAAAGATTAAGACGCGCAGAATATCTCAAAAGGCAGAGAGATCGGTTTACTGATGAGCATATAAGAAAGTTTCATCCTCATCTGGATACTGTAGAAATTCTGGGAGTAAATTACATCCACGGAGATGTGGGGAGTACCCGCGGACGATTGTGGGTAGTGGGAAAAGATCCTTTCTTATATGACTATTTTCTTCCAGAACGATGGGAACATACCCCCAGGAAAAAAATTTCAAAATCCAGGGATATTTATCATACAACTACAAAAGACAATATTAACATAGTGTGGAAAATATCGAAAGTTGGAATTAAACCGGATATGGATCCCTATATAGAAGTAGAAAAAAATGTTCTGGAATTCGGATATAACAGTCCGTTCGAGGAGTTTTCAATTGCCATGGATTTAACCAGAAAAGGAGTACTGACGATATACCCCAGAGCCGTTTATATGACGGGAACCGAAATGGAAATCCCCCAGCATTTATATGATGAAAGCAGATACAAATCACACCGGGATTTAAAAATTTCTGATGGACGGCCGGTATTAATTAAAGACCGGGAGTATATAGTAATATGGGGATACTGGAACGGACCGGATGAACTGCTGGCAGAAAAGGACGAGCAGTTTTACAAAGCAGTAGATCTTTTAAGCGCATATAAGCAGGGAATGATTACCCAAGATAGATATCTGGATTTGATAGAGTCTATGAAAGATAATTTGAAGAATGCCGGTTACAGGGCCTTAAATTTAAGGGGAAATCATATACTGCTATCTATTGACTGCTCCGGAAATATAGTTATGGATGACGGCGGAAAACCGGAACTGAGAATCTGTAACTTTGAGTTTATAAAAAAAATATAACCTCCGGATGCGGACTTATTTATATAAAAAAGCGATTTTATTTTTTTTACTCGATATACTTTATTAATTTGAACATAAAAATTTAATTTGCTATAAATTAAAAGAAGGTTTATAATCAGTAAATGTCAGGCGGTTTTAGGGGGAATTTTAAAATTTAATACGGGAGAAAAAGAAAATGAAAAATTTTATAAAAGATTTAAGTTTTGCGGCAGTTATTATTATGGTGGCAGGATGTGCTTCAAACGGCACTTCGGAAGTTTCCGAAGGTTCTGAGAAAAAAACAGAAAAGACAGCAGAAGCAGAAGAAATTAACGATGAAGGACTGTACGCTGTAATAACTGTTTCCAAAGATAAAGAAGAAATGGGTAAAATAAAATTAAAACTTTTCCCCGATAAAACCCCAAAAACAGTTAAAAATTTTACCGGGTTAGCTACCGGAGAAAGAGAATTTATTGATCCGAAAACCGGTGAAAAGAAAAAAGAAAGATTTTATGACGGAATTATATTTCACCGGGTAATTGAGGGTTTTATGATACAGACCGGTGATCCTACGGGTACCGGTCGCGGTGGTCCGGGTTATAAATTCGAGGATGAATTTGTGAAGGATTTGAAATTTGACAGAGAAGGTATCCTGGCCATGGCTAATTCCGGTCCCGATACTAACGGAAGCCAGTTTTTTATAACTCTGGCCCCTGCTCCCTGGTTAAATAACAGACATACTATATTCGGCGAGGTAGTCGAGGGGATGGATGTTGTTAAAGAGATTGGGTCCGTAAAAACCGGCAATGCTGATAGACCGGTTGAAAAAGTAGTGATGGACAAAGTGAAGATAGTTGAAAATAAATAATTTTTTAACACTGGTTAAAACCAATTAACTTCTAATTTTTATACCCAAAAGCACCTTCCTTTTCTTCAGTAGCTACCGGTAGTATCTATATTCACCGGGTTTCAATCGGTAATTTTGGTTTTTAGAATACCGGTTTTAAAACGAACAGTTGATTTATATAGCAGATTTTAAAATATTATTTGACTTAAATGAGATTAAAAAATATCATAATAATTCTAACAAAAGTTTAATCGACAGAAAATTTATAACTAATTTAAGGAGGAAATATGGGACTA
>JBNJDT010000063.1:0-8092 GCA_051745145.1 Elusimicrobiota bacterium | reverse complement strand
TAGATTAATAATTAAAGGAGTATGAAATGTATAAATTTTCTTTTAAAGAATTTAAAGAAAATTCCCTCAGAAAACAGGAGGGAGAGAAAGTATTTTACCAGGCCGTTAAGGAAGTTCTTGAAACTATAAAACCTGTTCTAAACAGACATCCGGAGTTCAGGGACGCTAAAATCGTGGAAAGAATTGTTATTCCCGATAGATCCATTATATTTAGAGTTCCCTGGGTGGACGATAATGAAGAAGTTCAGGTTAACAAAGGATACCGGGTCCAGTTTAATAACGCCATCGGGCCGTATAAAGGAGGACTTAGATTTCATCCTTCGGTAAATTTGGGGATAATTAAATTTTTAGGATTCGAACAAATTTTTAAAAATTCTTTAACATCCCTGCCCATGGGCGGCGGAAAAGGGGGCGCGGATTTTGACCCCAAAGGTCGTTCGGATATTGAAATAATGCGTTTTTGTCATGCTTTTATAAGAGAACTATTTAGGCATATCGGAGCGGATATAGATGTTCCCGCCGGTGATATAGGAGTCGGTTCCCAGGAAATTGGTTATATGTTTGGGTATTATAAAAAATTAGTGAATGAGTACACCGGTGTTTTAACCGGAAAAGGTATTGAATACGGGGGAAGTTACATTCGTCCGGAAGCCACCGGATATGGTCTGGTTTACTTTGTTCAGGAAATGCTGGCCACCAAAGGTATGAGTATAGAAGATAAAGTTGTGGCTATAAGCGGTGCGGGTAATGTAGCTCAGTACGCCGCTGAAAAGATAAACCAGCTGGGCGGAAAAGTTATCACTCTCTGTGACTCTGATTCTACAGTTGTGGATGAAGAGGGAATTGATGCTGAAAAGATGAAGTATGTAAAAAAACTCAAAAATGAACAGAAAGGGCGTATTAAAGAGTATGCCGATAAGTATTCGGCGATGTGTCTTATGGGTGACAACGTCTGGGAAGCCATAAAGAAACAGGGAATCAAAGTTGATATAGCTTTACCCTGCGCCACTCAGAACGAACTGAACGGCGAAGCAGCTCAGGCTCTGGTAAATAACGGTTGCAACTGTGTGGCCGAAGGAGCCAATATGCCTTCAACGCTTGAAGCCATAGAAATATTTCAGGATAACGATATTCTTTTTGGACCGGGTAAAGCCGCAAATGCCGGAGGCGTTGCAGTTTCCGGTCTGGAAATGTCTCAGAATAAAATCGGTACTTCCTGGTCTAAAGAGGAAGTGGACAGGCAGTTGCAGGAAATAATGCAGAATATCCACCGGGAGTCTTTAGAGGCTGCTCAATCCTACGGTAAAGGCAATGACTATCTTACCGGCGCAAATATAGCCGGTTTTACCAAGGTAGCCAAGGCAATGGTTGCCCAGGGAGTAGTCTAAATTTACCTGCTGAAACTTACCCCTGAAAATTTTCAGTCAATATTTTGTCAACCTGCAGAATATATATATAATTAAGTAATAATTATCAGGAGAGGTACCCAAGTGGATTAAGGGGGTGGTTTGCTAAACCACTAGCAGGTATAATACCTGGCCCGGGTTCAAATCCCGGCCTCTCCGCCATTTTTAGAAAAAGGAAGGCCGGATTTATGCAATTAGTACATGGTCCAAGTGTGAGCGAAAGAAATTCCGACCTCTTCCTTTTTATAAAAGTTGATACAGTAAATTTCAGAACATAATATTACCGGGGATGTAGCTCAGCAGGGAGAGCGGTACGTTCGCAACGTACAGGTCGGGGGTTCGAATCCCCCCATCTCCACCAGCAGGATATAAAATTTAGAGTAGAAAAAACGGAGAATATCTAATTTATGTCATATTTAGTACTTGCTAGAAAATACAGACCCCAAAAATTCAGCGAAATTATAGGGCAGGAACATATAACTCAAACTCTTAAAAATGCTATCCGTATGGGAAAAATTTCTCATTCGTATCTTTTCAGCGGTCCCCGGGGAATAGGAAAAACCACCACTGCCCGTATTTTAGCCAAAGCGGTAAACTGTAAAAACTTAGACGGCCAGGAACCGTGTAATGAGTGTGATAGCTGCCGGGAAATAACCAGCGGCGAGGCGGTAGATATTATTGAAATTGACGCTGCGTCCAACAGAGGGATTGGTGAGATAAGAGAATTGAGAGAAAATGTAAAGTTTGCTCCCTCATCGACTAAATATAAATTTTATATTATCGACGAAGTTCATATGCTTACAAAAGAAGCCTTTAATGCCCTTCTTAAAACTTTAGAAGAACCCCCCGATCATGTTATTTTTGTAATGGCCACTACCGAGCCGGATAAGGTTCTGGATACCATTATTTCTCGGTGCCAGACTTTTAATTTCAGGTTACTGTCCGAAAAAGAAATAAAGGATGCTCTTCAGGATATAGCTGAAAAAGAGGACGCTCCCTATGAAGAAAACGGTTTATGGCAGATAGCCAGGGCGGCAAAGGGAAGTATGAGGGATGCTCAGAGTATAATGGATCAGGTTCTTTCTTTCTCCGGGGGCAAGGTTCCCGCAAAAGATGTTGCTGACATACTGGGATTGATTCCCCGGAATTTTCTTTTTTCCTACACGGAGTATATAAAATCAAAAGATATTAAGTCCGCTCTGGAGCTTACTGAAAAACTTTTAAAAGATGGCTATAATTTAAACCGTCTATTTAATGACTTGTTTAAACATTTCAGGAATTTAATGTTTGCCAAAGTATTTGGAGAATCTACGAGTTTTATGGGGTTTGACGAGGAATATTCCCGCCGCCTGGCAAAGATGTCCGATAAATTTTCAAAAGAGCAACTTACGTGGATAACGGAATTTATGAATAAGAATACCCAGCGGATAAAATATTCCGATAACCCCCAGATAGTTATGGACACTGTTATTTTTAAGCTGTGTCAGAAATATGTCAGTTTTGACGATATAATGGAATACATGAACAGCGGAAAAAATATTTCCGTCCAGTCGGGAAAAAAAGTAAAACCGGTTAAAAAATCGAAAAAGCCTGTTAAAAAACCGGAAAAAACAGTAAAGAAAACAGAGATAGATTCCGGACCGCCTCCTCAAGCTCCTCAAGAAAGTCAATCTTTCTCAAAAAAATTTACCCCATCTTCGGATATTAAAAAGCCCTCTAAATCGGGGAAGTGGAGTAAGATTTTATCTTTAATAAAGAAAAACTCTCAACCTTTATTTCATACTTTGAAAAATGCGGATGTCGGTCTTAAAAAAGATAAGAAAAAAGTTATTGTAAGATACAAAAGCTTACTGGAATTAAATCAATCTAAAAAAGAAATTCTTAAAAACGCTGTAGACAAAATAATGGGTTCGGATTACATGGTTGACGTCCACAGGTCAAAAGAGGTGTTTAAGAATAAGAAGAAAAGAAAAAAAAATAGTTCAAAAAAGAGGAAAAAAAACAGGGTAAACCCTTCTAAAATAGAGCAGGAGGAGCCTGTAGTAGGTAAAATAGTTGATATGTTTAACGGAAAAATAGAAAAATAAGGAGAATTATTATGGGAATGATGGATTTTATGAAACAGGCAGGTAAACTTAAGAAGATACAAAGAGATATAAATAAAACTAAAATAGATGTGGATACCGAGGGCCTTTCAATAACGGTAACCGGAGCGGGCAAAGTTAAGAGAGTAAGTATGTCCGAGGAACTCTATAAATCCGGACGGCGGGATGTAGAAAAAGAAATAAAACAGGCTGTAACAGAATGTTTTAGCAAACAGCAGGAAGTACAAAAAACCAAAGCCCAGGAAGCAATGAGCGGAATGGATTTACCGGGAATGTAAAATTCGAGAATGTACAGATATCCCCAACCAGTAGAAAAATTAGTTAATAACTTATCCAGATTGCCCGGGATAGGGCCAAAGACCGCCCAGCGGCTTGCTTTTTACATATTAAAAACCCCCTTAGAAGAGGCTAAAGAGCTGTCAGAAGCAATACGCCGGTCCAGGGAAAATATTTCACCATGTAAAAAATGCGGCAATTATACGGATAAGGATATTTGCAATATTTGCAGTAACCCGGATCGGAACAGCTCGGTAATTTGTGTCGTGGAAAACCCTCAGGATGTGGTAGCCATGGAATCTTCCGGGGAGTACAAAGGGCTGTATCATGTAATAATGGGTTCGCTTTCTCCTCTTGACGGTGTGGAGCCCGAGGATTTAAAGATATCCCAGTTAATTGACAGAATTACAAAAAATGAAGATATCGAAGAGATTATCCTGGCAACCGATCCGGACGTGGAAGGCGAGGCAACCGCAGAGTACATAAAAGAAGAGCTAAAAAGTTACGATGTAAAAGTAACTCATCTGGCTTTGGGTATACCCATGGGCGGAAATTTAGAGTATGCGGACGGTGTTACTCTGAGTAAGGCTTTGGAAGGCCGCCGGGAATATTGACATATATTAATATTTTAGTAAAATTATTCAAGAGCTATGGTTAAAAAGATAACAGAAATAAGATTTCACGGTCGTGGGGGTCAGGGCGCAAAAACTGCTTCACTTTTATTGGGGGAAGCGGCGCTGGACGCCGGAAAATATATACAGGCTTTTCCCGAATACGGTCCGGAAAGAACCGGGGCTCCCATTAAATCCTATACCCGGATCAGTAATAATGAAATTAGAATACACTCCGGAGTTAAAAATCCAAATGCCGTAGTTGTTATTGATCCCACCCTGTTAGAGACAGAAAAAGTAATGGACGGTCTTATAGATAAGGGGGATATAATAATAAATACCGAGAAGTCACCGGCAGCTATTAAAAAAGTTATAAAGAGTAAGGACAGTCAGAATGTCTATACCGTTGATGCTACAAAAATAGCCCTGGATACTATAAACCGGCCCAAGACAAATGTTCCTATGCTGGGAGCATTGGTAAAAGTAACCGGAATAGTTGAGCTGGAAGTTTTAAAAGAGAAAATCAAAAATCATTTTGAAGAAAAACTTTCTTCAAAAGCGGTGGAAGGTAATTTAGAAGGTATTCAAAGAGCCTATCAAGAGGTAGAAACGAACTGATATGACAAAAAAAGACGGTTGGAAAGATATACCAAAAGGCGGAAAAATAACTCAGGCAGGTAATTCCCGGGAGTATGAAACTGGAGACTGGAAGACTTTTAAACCGGTTGTGGATCGGGATGAATGTATTAACTGTCTTTTCTGCTGGATATACTGCCCGGATATGGCTATTGAAGTAAAAGAAAACGGCGATTTAGGTAAGGTTGATTTGGACTACTGCAAAGGCTGTGGAATCTGTGCTGATGTATGTCCTAAAAAATGTATAGATATGGTAAAGGAAGAAAAATGAGTAAGATTAAGGCATTAACCGGCGCAAAATCAGCATCTGAAGCAATGAGACAGATAAATCCTGATGTTGTAGCTGCATATCCGATAACCCCCCAGACACCGGTAGTGATGAAATTTTCAGAATTTGTCGCGGACGGGCGAGTGGATACAGAATTTGTTCCCGTAGAGTCAGAGCATTCGGCAATGTCGGCCTGTGTAGGAGCTTCCGCATCGGGAGCACGGGCAATGACGGCCACGGCGGCAAATGGTTTAGCTTTAATGTGGGAGATAGTTTACATAGCTGCTTCTACAAGATTACCCATAGTTATGCCTGTGGTAAACAGGGCACTTTCGGGACCCATAAATATTCACGCGGATCACTCCGACAGTATGGGGGCCAGGGATTCGGGCTGGATACAGATTTACTGCGAGAACGCCCAGGAAGTTTATGATAATATGATTGCGGCCATAAGAATAGCCGAAAATAAAGATGTTCTTCTTCCGGTTATGATTATGCAGGACGGTTTTATAACCAGTCATTCCATGGAAGGGGTGAAAATTAATGACGATGAAAAAGTAAAAGATTTTGTCGGGGAGTACGAAGCCGAAAAACCTCTATTGAATGTGGAAGACCCTGTAACTTACGGCCCGCTTGATCTTTTTGACTATTATTTTGAACACAAAAGACAGCAGTCCGATGCAATGACCAATGTACCGGAAGTTGTGGAAAAAGTTTATAAAGAGTATGAAAAATTATCCGGCAGAAAGTACAATAAGGTAGAAACTTATAAAGCCGATGATGCCGAACTGATGGTTGTGGCTTTAAATTCAACTGTGGGCACAGCTAAAGAAGTAGTTGACGATTTAAGAGATAAAGGAACGAAAGTCGGGTTAGTATTCCCCCGTCTGTTCAGACCTTTTCCCGCAGAGGAAATAACTGAAATTTTAAAAGATAAAAAAGCAGTTGCGGTTTTAGACAGAAGTGAAAGTTTTTCTAACCAGGGGGGACCATTGTTTGTGGAACTTCGCTCTGCATTATTTGAAGAACCCTCTAGACCTTTAATGAAAGACTATATATACGGCTTGGGGGGGAGAGAGATAAATCCCGACAATATAAACAAAGTTTTTGATGAATTAAAGGAAATGGCAGATTCGGGAACAGTAAAAGAAAAAGTAAGTTATTTAGGGGTGAGATAAATGAAATATTTTTTAGGTTTAGTATTATTTTTCACATTATTTACTGCAGGATGCGGCCCGGATAAATTAACTGAAGATGAATTTGTAGATATAATGGCCCATCGTACTTTTTATACTAAATATTACATGGAAAAATTTGGTCGTTCGCCGGCAGGTCAAGAAGAATTTGAGCTGGAAATGGATCGAATTTTAAGTAAGTATGGTGTGACAATGGAAGATGTGGAAGATTATGCAGATAATAATCCCGGTGTTCTTAAAAGTCAGGATGCTCAGAAAAAACTTTATGAAAAAATGGAGGAGTTAGAACGACACAACCGATGAGTGTATCGATAAAAGATTTACCTAAAAGCCCCCAGCGTTTGTGCTCCGGTCACCGTATGTGTGCCGGATGCGGTGCTCCCATAGTGGCCAAGATGGTGATGATGGGTACAGATAATCCGGTAGTTGTATCAAATGCTACAGGCTGCTTGGAAGTGGCCACCACCATTTATCCCTATACTTCCTGGGATACTCCCTGGATTCACAATGCTTTTGAAAATGCTGCGGCTACGATTTCAGGTTCGGAAGCGGCGTACCGTGCCTTAAAGAAAAAAGGAAAGATAGATGAAGAAGTAAAATTTCTTGCTTTCGGTGGAGACGGCGGAACTTATGATATAGGACTCCAGTCTCTTTCCGGAGCCTTGGAGAGAGGTCATGATTTCGTATATGTATGTTACAACAACGAAGCTTACATGAACACCGGCATTCAGCGCTCCAGCGCGACTACCAAAGGTGCTTCTACCACCACGACGCCGGCAGGTAATGTGATTCCCGGAAAATCTCAGTTTGCAAAAGATTTGACCGGTATAGTAGCGGCCCACAGCATTCCCTATGCCGCTCAGGGGTCAATTTCAAACTGGAAAGATCTCATTGAAAAGGCAAGAAAGGCTTTTGCCGTAGATGGTCCTGCATTTTTAAATGTAATGTCCCCTTGTCCGCCGGGATGGAAACACGGCACTGACGAGACGGTGGAAATAGCCGAACTGGCCGTATCTTCAAAAATCTGGCCTCTCTACGAAGTAGAAAACGGAGTCTGGAATATTACCAAAACTCCCCGTAAACAGAAACCCGTAAAAGACTGGTTGGATATGCAGGGAAGATTTAGACACTTGAAAAGAGAAGAGAATAAACATATAATTGATGAAATTCAGGATTGGGTTGATGATAACTGGAATCGCCTGGAAAATATGCAGAAAGCCACTTCTAAAGAAGACTAAAAAACCAAAATTTTAAATATTTGCTCCCCGGTAGCTCAGTTGGCAGAGCAATCGGCTGTTAACCGATTTGTCGTTGGTTCGAGTCCAACCCGGGGAGCCAACTTTAATGACTCGAACAAATTTTTAAAGGATTTTTTATCCAATCCTTCCGGCCGGCGGCCGGATGCTTTCCCATTCACGCGTTTCTCTTCGAAACGCTGGCCTTTCTGAGCAAATAAATCGGATTCATCGTCTATTATATTTTCAAAACCAAACCGCAGCACTATGCTGTCTTTTGAGTATTCCACTTCGCTTATTAGCTCTTTAACGGTTATGTTTTTGTCTTTTTTCTCACGGGAAGAAATAGTTTTTAAAAA
>JBNJDT010000062.1:0-8152 GCA_051745145.1 Elusimicrobiota bacterium | reverse complement strand
CTCATCTGTTCCCAGTAGATCCGCCATATTTTCCCAGTAAGAATCTTCGCTGGCCTTACCCTCGGTATAACCGTTTTCCAGACCCGACCGGTACCCGGCAATCTCATACATTTCCCGGAAAGTTTTATCAAATTTGTGGGCCAGTTTTAGAATACCAAGCTGAAAACCTTCCGGGGCTATAACTCCCCCGTAATCAAAAAGGACCAGTTTTATATCTTTAAGTTTGCCGTTCATAGTCCCAGTTTATCATCTATGTCCTGCATAGCTTTTAAACTTATATCTACAAATTTTTCTAATTCCATACCTAAATTTTCACAGCTTCTTATCTGATCCCGGTCGGCTCCGGCGGCAAATCTTTTTTCCCCGAAACGCCGCAAAACAAAGTCAGTATCCGTACTCTTTAATTCTTTATCGGGATGCATCAAAGCGGCCGCTACAATAAGTCCGGTTAATGGGTCCACCGCATAGAGAGCTTTTTCCAGCTTATTTTCCGGTTCTTTTTTCCCGGCATGGGCTTTTATAGCTTCAATTATCCGGATGTCCACCTCTTTATCTTCCAGTATTTCTGCCGATCTTAATCCGTGTCTTTCGGGATCATCTTTTGTCTGTTCGTAATCCACATCGTGTAATAATCCGGCCAGACCCCATTCCTCTTCCTCTTCGTTAAAATAACGGGCCAGCTCCTCCATGCAAGCTTCTGTGGCAAGCATGTGCTTTATTAAATTTTGAGTATCTACCTTTTCTTTTACTAAATTAAGTGCCTGTTCTCTATTCATTTTATTGTCCTTTGAATCTCCGCCTTTTTATTAATTATATAAATTATTTTTTATTGCTCAAATTAATATAAAATTCCGCCATAATTACTCTATTCTTCTTCTTTTTTTAAAATTTCAATTAATGTATCAACTATTGAACCCTGAAACTGCTTACCCTTTTCGGATTTCATAATATCTATTGCCTTCTTACGGGTCATGGCATCTCTGTAGGATCTATCGCTTGTCATAGCGTCGAACGCATCGGCCACGGACATAATTCTGGCTTCTACGGGTATATCTTTTCCCGATAGACCTGCCGGATATCCTTTTCCGTCCCATCGCTCATGGTGATATTTAATTGCCGGTAAAACTTTTTTTAATGTTCTTAAATCTTTACATATTTTATGGGAAATTTCCGGATGTTCCTTTACTTTTTCATATTCATCATCGGTAAGTTTACCGGGTTTTGTTAAAATACTCAGGGGGACGGCAATTTTTCCGATATCGTGGAGCAATCCCGCCCAGTACAGATCTTCTGCCTTTTCTTCGGAAAACCCAACCTTCAGGGCAATCTTTTTAGAATATTTTCCCACTCTGTCGGAATGTCCGCTGGTATAGGGGTCTTTAGCTTCCACCGCCTGGGCCAGGGATTTTACTATATTTTTGGTCTCCTCAAGTTTCTGGTAGGATTCTCTTAAATTCATAAGGGATCTTATCCGGGCCAGAAATTCCCATTTCTCAACGGGCTTACTTATAAAATCATTTACCCCCATCTCATATGCTTTTATCTTTTTATTTCTGTCTTTTAAAGCTGTAAACATAATTACAGGTGTGAATTTATGTTTTTCCTTAGATAACTCTAAAAGTTCAAAACCGTCTTTTCCGGGTAGCATTATATCCAGGATTATAAGATCCCAGTCTTCATTTTCAATAGCTTTCTGGCCTTCATGGCCATTGCCGTAAATAGTAAGCTCATAGGTGGTATCATTAAGTATATCTTCTACAATCTGCTGGGTAGCGGGATTATCTTCAACTAGTAGTATATTCATCTATTTCTTCTCCTTCTTTATTAATTTCGTATGGCAATATAACTCTAAAAGTGCTGCCTTTTTTCCACTGGCTTTCAAGTTCTATTTTTCCCTCCATCATACGGACCAATTTTTTAGAAATACTCAGTCCCAGGCCCGTACCCCCGAATTCGCGGGTTATTGAACCGTCAGCCTGAATAAATTCATCAAAGAGTTTCTGCTGCTGTTCTTCTTTTATCCCGATTCCGGTATCTTCTACTTCTATTAAAAAATTTTCTTCCCGGGATTCTGTTCTAATTTTCACCTCTCCCTGTTTCGTAAACTTAATAGCGTTTGAAACAAGATTGGTTACAATCTGCCTTACCCGGGTATAATCAAGATAGCATTCTATCACATCCGGGGTAATAAGTTCAAATTTAAGTCCCTTCTTTTCAGCTATCGGCTTCATACTTTCCTGTATTTCTTTCAGTAATCTATTTACCTTAAATTTTTCAAAATTTAATGTTAATTTTCCGGCTTCTATTTTTGAAAGATCCAGAATATCATTTATTAAATCCAGAAGATGTTCGGTATTGGTCATAATTTTTTCCAGGGTCTTTTGCTGTTTATCGGATATATCCCCGTATGTCCCTTCTTCCATTAAAGATGTAAATCCAATGATAGCATTTATGGGGGTCCTCAACTCGTGGGACATGCTGGCCAGAAATTCGGATTTAAGCTTATCAACCTTTTTTAACTCTTTATTTTTTTGTTCTATCTCTTTATAAGCGTCCTGTAAATCCCGGGTGGCAGCCTTTATCTTATCTCCCATAGAATCATAAGATTTTTTAAGTTCTCCGGCCATATTATTAAATTCCTGGGCCAGCTGTTCTAATTCATCGCCGGTTTTTAAATCTATCCTGTAATTAAGATTGCCTCCCCCGAGTATCTGGGCCCCTTTATTTAATTTTTGTATGGGACTGGTAACCCTGTGGCTAAAATAAAAGGAAAGCAGAAAGGCAAAAATAAGAGCTGCTGCAATGAATATATAAAATAATTTTTTTAAAGAATTTAAACTTCTATAAACGACTTCTAAAGGTGATCTTAGACCGATTGTCCAGTCATCTACGTTTGTTATTTTAGTATAGTCATAGTACATTACTTTTTTCCCTGCGGACAAAAGTATGCGGCCTCCCGGTTTATCAAGAGATTCTGTAAATTTACCGGCGCCTCCTAATATATAATTTTTATTCTTATCCAAAAGTATAAATTCACTTTCCCGCAGAGGTTTTACTTTGTCCAGCAAACTGAATATTTTGCGGGAATCTACACCTCCGATCAGTAAAGCTCCGGGCAGAGGATATACAATAAAAGTTTCCGGGTTATCCCTGTATTTTACAACTTTGGAAATACCGACCGACGGGTTAGAAAAATTCCACTTTAGAAATTCGTCAACTTCATCGTTTTGAATTATCCGGCGGTAATTTTTCGGCCAGTTAGAAAGAAAATAGAGCTCGCCGGCGCTGTTTTTTTTTACTACCCCCAGAAAACTAAAGTCCTTAAACTTAACGAAAACTTCTTCTAATTTTTTATTGAGAGCATAGCTTTTTTCATTTTTTACCATACTCCGAAAATTTTTATCTGTTCCTCCCAGGGACGAAAGTCTCTTTACGCAGTTTAAAACATATCTTTCCACGTTTTTTGTGGCTCCCGAAACTACCGATTTATGGTAACTGTCTATCTGGGATGAAAGTGTTTTTCTTACTACCGAAAAAGACAGATAGGTAAATATTAAGGAGGGAATTACTACAATAATAAAAAAGACAAGTAATTTAGTCCGGATAGGTAAATTTAAATTAGTTATAAACTGATCTATCTTTTTTATTGTTAATTTGCCCGCGGTAAATATTACTTTACCGAGTCCGGACAGCGTTTCTAAAATAAAATTTATAAAAGATTTTATCATATAAACTTATTTACTTCCGCCACCAGATCCGGGGGCTTACAGGGTTTTGAAAGATAGGAACTGCACCCGAACTGCAGGGCTCTCTCCCTGTCCCCGTCCATAGCGTGAGCCGTAAGAGCTATAACCGGTAAATCTTTTAAACTGTCGTCCTCCCTCACTTTTTTAACAATTTCTTCACCGCTTATCTTGGGAAGGGATAAATCCAGAAGTATTAAATCTAAATTTTTGTCTATTTTACTGAGTCCCTCTTTACCGTCGCTGGCAGTAATAATTTTAAACCCGGCCCCGGACAGGGCAACTTCGGCAATTTCCAGATTATATTTATTATCTTCAATTATCAGTATTTTTTTATCCATAGTTTATTTACTTTATATTAAAATAGTATATGTCAGTCAATTTAACCTTCGTGCGCAGGAGTATTTTTAAAAATTATGAGGTTTGCTTTTTAGATTGGTTTATAATATTTTCGGAAAAATTAATATTTATCTTTTTCCAGATCAAAGATTATTTTATCCAGGTACCACTCCATATCCTTATCCGGATGTTTTTTCTTTAACTTCTCTATTTGAGATTTTAAAGCTTGCCCGGCGGAATCCCGGGGAAGACCTGAAATACGGTAATATTTCTCTTTTAATTTTTCCACTTTTCGGGATTTACTTCCGGTAAAATTAAATACGGCCCAGATAATAACCGAGAACAGTATTAAAATTAAAAGGCCGTACATATTATTTATTCATTATGGGGTATTACGTAGTCACTGCCCCCGATAAACTCTCTTATGGGGGAGTGAGAAGGAACTAACGACAGATCTTTCAGCGGTACAATAGCATCTAAAAGGGAGTGTACTCTTATGCCCCTGACATAGGGATCAAGGCGCCCCTCTTTTCTGAGTTTCATAATAAAATCTTTTCCGGGCAAAACTGTCTCAAGAGTCTTTTTAAGCACGGGCAATTCATAGGGTAAACCTGAATTTATTACAGCGTCCGTTGCAAAAATATAGGGAACTATATGTTTAAGCTCTCCTTTTCTAACATAAGGCCAGTGACCCAGGGTTTTTTTAGGACTGTAACCCCTGTATTTGGCATCTCTCATCATTCTTTTAAGCATTCTTATATCCGACCAGCTGGTATAATTCCCGTCAATATTTCTTAATATATTCATAGATTCAATATACAATTTAAATTTATTATTAGAGGGAACTGAACTGGTTAATCTTTTGTAAAGCCCGTGAAGACAGTCAATAAGCAAAATTTCGTCTTCTTCTAAGTGAAATTCCTCGCTCCCCTCCCTTTTACCATTTTTAAAGTTATAACACGGTTTCTGGATGCTTTTTCCCCGGGTAAGTTTTTTAAAATGTTTATTCAGTAAATCTATGTCGATTGCTTCGGGCATTTCAAAATCGTAATCACCAAACTCGTCCTTGGGCTGATCTTCCAGGTTTTTAAAATAATCATCCACATTTAACTGTTTTAACTTCAATCCGCTTTTACTCAACTCTTCATCTATAATAACCGTGGTGGTAGTTTTATTAGAGCAGGAGGGACCGGCCACTATAATTATTTTTATTTCATCTCTACGATCAGCTATTTTCCCGGCAACTTCCATAACATCATTGATAAATCTTTCTTCGGACAATTTTATTAAGGTCCGGATATCTTTCCCGTCCCGTCCGTACAGCCATCTGTTTAAGGAAAATACATTTTCGCATTCGTGTTCTATATTCCACTCCAGGGTTTTCCGGCACATATCGTAGTGGATGCCGTTACTGGTAAACTGGGCTTCTGAAATCTCGCCGTTTCTGATTTTATTTTTACCTTCCCGGTAAATCATAAATCCTTCCGCAATTTCAGATTCCCCTATTTCTTTGAGAGTATTTTCTATTATATCCATTATAAAATTTCTATCGGGAAATACCTGATCGCTTTCAAGTTCCTGTTTAGAATAAAAAACTACTTTTTCTACAAAGAAATCTATTATTTCGATTTTATCGTCTTCTGATACACGGGGAATAAGATCGGCGTTAAATTTCTGTTTTAAATCTGTCTTATCCAGTTCTTTTGTAATAAAATCTCTTAATTTTGTTTTGTGGGATTCTACGTCCGTACCGGGAATATTTTCTTTAAATTTTTCCAAAATAACAATGGACAGTCTTTCAGTAACAAAAGCATTATCCAGACGCCGTAATCTTTCTTCGGGTTTAAAACTTACAAATTTTTTGAAAAAATCTTCTACCAGCCATTCTATATTGTAAAATTTATTATAAATTTTATTTTTTACTATTTCGGCATACCTTTTCCCCCTTCTTTCGGCTATCCAGCGATTGGCATGCTCGGCTTCCATTATAACGGGAATGATAGAATCCGCTATCTTGGAAATCTTAAAATCTACTACTTCGCCTTCTTTATTTACAATTTTTATTATAGTATTTGGTACACCCATTTTTTTCCTTCTATTTTATTTCATACTACGCGTTCAATTATTTTTTATAATACTAACAAATTTTAAAAAAATAGCAACTCCGTCGCTAAAATTATAATTAATTCGTCAATCTAAAACAGGACTTCTCACCCTTCTATTATTTCCACTACTTTATCCCCGAATTCAGTAGTAGAGAGAATTGGAGAATCACTGTTTTCCTGGACTAATTCTGCAGTTCTATATCCTTCCTTAAATACTTCAAAAAGTGCTTCCCATATCTTTTCAGGCTCCTGTTTTAAACCCAGGCATTTTTCAAGTAAAAGAGCCACACTGCCTATCATAGAATAGGGATTGGCTTTATTGGTGTTGGCGATATCGGGAGCTGATCCGTGGGCCGCCTCGACATAACCTTTATCCGGACCTATGCAGGCTGAGGGCATCAATCCTAAAGAGCCCAGTATCCCGCCGGCCTGGTCGGTAATTATATCCCCCTGCATATTTTCGACAAGAACTACTCCGTTAAATTGAGTGGGATTTTTTACAAGCTGAAAAGCGGCATTGTCCACCAGCATTGAAGAATAATCAACATCCGGATAATTTTCAGCAACTTCTTCAACTATAGTTTTCCAGAGCCGGGATGTGGCCAGGACATTGGCCTTGTGAATATTAATTAATTTTTTATTGTCATTTTTTTCGGCTTCCCTGAAAGCAACTTCGGCCACTCTTTTTACCTGCTCCCGGGTATAAGTACAATCGTCAACAGCATTCTCCATGTCCGTCTGGAAACCCTCGGTTTTTTCACCAAAATAAATTCCGCCCACCAGTTCTCTTATCATGAGTATGTCTATTCCCTCGCCAATTATCTCTTTCTTTAAAGGAGAAAATTCTGCCAAGGCCCGGGGGAGTCTCACCGGCCGGAAATTCGCAAAAGTATCGTACCTTTTTCTAAGGGGCAGTATGGCACCCTGTTCGGGTCTGGATTCGGGAGGAATCTTTTCCATCTCCTCTACGGCAAGTCCCACCGGTCCCTTTATAATGGCGTCGGCTTCATCACATATTTTTTTAGTCTTATCCGGAAAAGGGGTACCCAGATCAAAATAAGCCTGAGCCCCGAAAGGAGCATGGATAATTTCGAATTTATGGCCGAATTTTTTTTCTATGGTTTTTAAGACCTTAACTGCTTCTTTTACTATTTCCGGTCCTATACCGTCACCTTCTAAAACTGCTATTTTTTTATTCATATTTTATAATTTCCTTTCCATATTAACTGTTTTTACTAATAATATTATTATCTTTAAGATAAGTTATTATCCTATTTTTACTATCTTCAATCTCTTCTTTATTTGTATCTACTACCATCTTTGGATCTTTGGGCTCCTCATAGGGAGCTGAAATCCCGGTAAAATCTTCGATCTTCCCTTTTCTGGCTTTTTTGTAAAGTCCTTTTGGGTCTCTTTTTTGGGCTTCCTCCAGAGAAACTTTTACATAAATCTCAATAAATTCTTCTTCCCCTACCAGTTTTCTTATACGTTTTCTATCTTTCCGGTAAGGGGAAATAAAAGCGGCAAGTGTTATAATGCCGGCATCCGCAAAAAGGCGGGCTACTTCCCCTATCCTCCGTATATTTTCCGTCCTGTCTCGGGCGGAAAACCCCAGATCGCTATTTAACCCGTGGCGAATATTATCACCGTCTAAAACATAACTTAAAGCCCCATATTCATACAGTTTTGCCTCGACAGCCCGGGCTAAGGTAGATTTTCCCGAACCAGAAAGCCCGGTAAACCAGAGAATAACTCCCTTTTGCCCCAGAAGTTCTTCCCTGTTTTTTTTATTCAATTCTCCCTCGTGCCAGGTAATATTGGTCGCTTTTTTTTCTGACATTAAAACTCCTCTAAATTAATCAAACTTTTAACTGTTACAAAATGGTACCCCCGGGCAGATTCGAACTGCCGCACCCGGCTTAGGAGGCCGATGCTCTATCCATCTGAGCTACGGGGGTGCGAAGC
>JBNJDT010000061.1:0-8265 GCA_051745145.1 Elusimicrobiota bacterium | reverse complement strand
CTTTATTGTTAGGGGTGTGCTACAGGTTACAGGTAGTTGATGAACTGCCCCAGGAAAATCATGATGTGAAAGTAGATGAAGTAATAACAGACAAAGGAGAAAAAAATGAGTAGCTTAATACTATATATACTGGTAAGTTTGATTTTTGGATTGATAGCCGGCGTTGTGGGGAGAGGAATATACGACCGGAGCAGGGAAAATAAAAATAGTAGAGAGTTTAATAAACGTATAGAGAAAATCCAGCATAATAAGGAGAAGCAGCTTAAACAGAAGGAAAAGGAACTGGAGAAAGAAAAAGAGAAGTTTAAAAATGATTTTAAGGCTGCTAATAAAGATGCCCGGCAAGAAATAAAAGAGAAAGAAAAAAATATTAATCAGCGCCTCAGAAAATTGGAACAAAAAGCTGATGTTTTACAGAGCAAAGAAAAAGAGATTTCCGAACGCGAAAAAGATATGGAAGATTTAGAAAGAAAATATCATGAAAAAGAAAGAGAGATTCAAAAGATAAAAAAACGGGAAAAAATTGAACTTCAGAAAATATCCAAATTATCTCCCAAACAGGCCAGGGAGGAGTTAATGAGAAGGGTTGAGGAGAAGGCCAAAGACGAAGCCCAGAGAGTGTATAACAAGATAGTGGACAGTGCTAAAAGAGATGCCCAGAGAGAATCAATTGAAATAATAACCAGAGCAATACAGCGAAATGCTTCCGATGTCACCCAGGAGATAACAGTTACGACGGTTGATCTTCCCAATGATGATATGAAAGGCCGGATAATAGGCAGGGAGGGGAGAAATATAAGAGCTCTTGAATCGGCTACCGGGGTAAATATAATAATAGATGATACTCCGGGGATAATAACTGTCTCTTCGTTTGACGGGATAAGAAGACAGATTGCTAAAAAGTCGCTGGAACTGCTTATTAAAGACGGTAGGATTCAACCCGTGAGAATTGAAGAAGTAGTAAATAAAGTTAAAAAGGAAGTGGATGATACTATAATAAAAGCCGGAGAAGAAGCAGCTATGGAGGCCGGAGTTGTCGGCCTTCATGATGAAGAAGTCAAATTACTGGGTAAACTTAAATATAGGACTTCTTACGGGCAAAATGTTTTAAAACACTCTATAGAAGTAGCTAATCTTGCCGGTGTAATGGCCGACGAACTCAATATAGACGGTGAATTTGCCCGCCGGGCCGGTTTTCTGCATGATATTGGAAAAGCCGTAGACCGGGAAGTGGAAGGAAAACACGCTCAAATTGGAGCTGACTTGGTTAAAAAATTTGGAGAAAGCCGGAGGCTGCAAAATGCTGTGGAAGCCCATCATGAGGATGTAGACCCGGAAACTTCCGAAGCTGTACTTATAGAGGCGGCAGATGCCATATCTGCTTCCCGTCCGGGCGCCCGAAAAGAGAATGTTGAATTCTATGTTAAGCGGATGAATAAAATAGAAGAGATTGCCTCAGAATTTGAGGGAGTCAGGGAATCATACTGTGTTTCGGCGGGAAGGGAAATAAGAATAATAGTGGAGCCCGGTAGAGTTGATGATTTGAAAGCTGCCAATATAGCTAAAGAATGTGCTGAAAAGATCGAGAATAAAGTGGAGTATCCGGGAGAAATAAAAGTCACTGTTATAAGAAGTCTTAAAAGTTCGGAAGTAGCTAAGTAATATAGAAATTAGTTAAGGAGAATTTAAATTGAATATCTTATTTATAGGTGACATAGTGGGCCGCCCCGGCCGGAAAGCAATAAATGAAGGACTCAGCAGTATTGTAGATAGGGAAGAAATCGATTTTGTAATAGCTAACGGTGAAAATTCTGCCGGGGGACTGGGAATAACCCCTAAAATAATGAATAATCTTATAAGAAGGGGGATTGATGTTTTTACTTCCGGCAACCACATATGGAAAAGAAAAGAAATATTACCTGTAATAGAAGAAGATCCCCGGATACTGCGTCCGGCAAATTACCCCCATGCCGCGCCCGGCCGGGGTTATCATATTTTTAAAACTGATAAATTTGAACTGGCTGTAATAAATATTCAGGGCAGAATTTTTTTGGAAAATATTGACTGCCCTTTTTCAAGGATGGATGAAATACTGGATAAAGTGCAAAGAGTACCGGTAAAGATTGTCGATTTTCACGCGGAGGCAACTTCCGAAAAAATAGCCATGGGCTGGTACTTGGATGGGAAGGTCAGTGCAATAATAGGAACGCATACCCATGTTCAGACATCGGACGCTAAATTATTAAATGAAGGTACGGCTTATATGAGCGATGCGGGTATGACCGGTTCAACTGATGGAGTGATAGGGGTAAAGAAAGAAGAAATAATTAATAAATTTCTAACGGGGATGCCCTTTAGATTTAAGGTTTCTAAGGGCAACGAGCGAATTCAGGGAACAGTTATAAAAGTGGATCCGGAAACGGGAAATGCAAAATCCATAAAACCGGTAGATGTGGATGTCCAGGTGTGAGGGGAATTTAAAGATATGTTAATGGGAAAAGAGATTGCCAAAGATTTAAGGGCGACAGTTCGCAAAAAGATAAAAAATATTTCTTCAAATTTTCGCCCGCCGGGTTTAAAAGTAATTGTAGCCGGTGAGGATAAGGCCAGTAAGTATTATGCTGATATCATTGAAAAAAAAGGAGAAGAAGACGGCATAGAAGTAGATGTTGTATCTTTTGAAAACCCAACCACCGAAAAACTTACCCGGGCAATAACTGAATACAATGAGGATAGCCGGATAGATGGTATTTTGATCCAGGTTCCTTTACCGGATAAGGTAAATAAAAAGAGAGTTTTGAAATCTGTCTCACCGGACAAAGATATAGACGGTCAAACGCCCTATAATCAGGGTAAACTGCTTACCGGTTATAATGGAGTATATCCGGCTACCGCAAAAGCTGTACTTAAAATTTTAAGGGGCAATGGGGTTTCACTTGTGGGTAAAGACGTTACAGTCGTGGGAATAAGTAATGTAGTGGGGATGCCCGCTGCGGTTCTACTGGCCAGGGAAGAGGCTACCGTTACCATGTGTCATTACCGCTCTGAGCCCCTGAAAAAATATACCCGGAATGCGGATATTCTTGTAGTAGCTGCCGGTGTTCCCAATTTAATCGGTGAAAATGATGTTAAAAAAGGAGCCATCATTGTAGATGTGGGAACAAATGAGGTAGACGGAAAAATGGTGGGAGACGTTGATTTTGAAAATGTAAGTAAAAAAGCCCGCGTATCTCCGGTAGTGGGGGGAGTTGGAGCATTGACGTTATCTTATCTTTTTAAAAATACTTATGAACTCTACAAAAAACATATACAAAGTAAGTGAAATAAATAATATAGCCGGTAAAGTTCTGGAAAAAAATTTCCGGTCAATCTGGGTTGAAGGAGAAATTTCAAATTTCAGTCAGCCCTCTTCGGGACATATGTATTTTACTATAAAAGATGAGAAAGCTTCAATCGATGCCGTTATGTTCAGGGGAGTTAATAGAAAATTAAATTTTAAACCCAAACGGGGTATGAAAGTAACGGTACGGGGCAACCTCGGTATTTTCGCCCGTTCCGGAAGATATCAGATTAAAGTTTGGGAGATGCTCAACAAGGGGGAAGGGGAGCTGGAAAAGAAGTTTTTAAAACTTAAAAAAGATCTTAAAGAAGAAGGTCTTTTTAAAAATGAACATAAGACAAAATTACCGACGTTACCCCGGAAAATCGGAGTGGTTACTTCCCCTACGGGAGCGGCAATAAAAGATATAATAAATGTAGTCCGCCGTCGTTTTGCGGGAGTGGAACTTTTAATCTACCCTGTTAGAGTGCAGGGGAAGGAAGCAGCTAAAGAGATTACACATGCTTTAAACCGTTTAAACGAAAAGCGTCGGGATATCGATGTTATAATTGTAGGGCGTGGCGGTGGAGCTTTAGAGGATATATGGCCTTTTAACCGGGAAATTGTGGGAAGAGCAATATTTAATTCTGAAATCCCGGTGATCTCGGCCGTGGGACATGAGGTGGATTTTACTATTTCGGATTTTGTGGCGGATTTAAGAGCCCCCACGCCGTCTGCTGCCGCAGAACTTGTTGTAAAAAATAAAGCAGAGCTGATCCGGCGATTAGCCAGAGCAAATAAATTAATTCACAAGTCTCTGGTACATAAAATAAAAACTTTAACCCGGAGGCTGGAAAGAGTAAGTAAAGAAAATATTTATCAGGTTCCGGAAGTTATAGTAGAAAAAAAATTACAGGAGTTTGACTATATATCCGAAAATTTGTCCCGGGAAATAAACAGGGCAATAGATGAAAAAACTCATAAATTTGATAAGATTAAAACTAATATGGAGACTCTCTCCCCCCGGGCGACTTTAAAACGGGGGTACAGTTTTACCCAAAGGGAAAAAAGTGATAATATAATAAAGAAGTCAGCTGATTTAAATGAGGGGGAGATAGTGAAGACTTACTTTTACAGTGGCTCAATTAAAAGTAAAATAAAAGACGTCGATATTAATACAGAAAGAGAGTGGTTAAAAGGAAATTAATAACCGGGTACTGTAATTTTGCAGTTCTCATTTTTAGGAGATATTTAAATGAACGATAAAAAGATAGAATTTGAAACAGCTTTAAATGAACTCGAAGAGATAACCTCTAAATTATCGGGCGGGGATCTGCCTCTTAAAGAATCTATCCGTCTGTATGAACGGGGAATAGAATTAAAGAAAATTTGTAAGGAAAAACTGGGAGAGGCAACTAATAAAATAAAAATTTTAAAAGACGAGGATGAAGAAATTACCGAAGAAGATTTTGAGATTGAAGAAGGGCGGGATAATAAATAATGGATAGTGATTTTAAAAAAATTTTTAAGCAATCTAAAAAAGAAGTGGATAATATTATAAAAAACATATCTCAAAAAAGGGGAGAAAAAATATATGGACCTCTGCAGGAGGCTATGGAATATTCACTTTTTACCGGAGGCAAGCGCGTCCGCCCGGTCATTGTAAAATGGGTGGCCGAACTTGGAAAACCGGACCGGGAAATTTTAAATAAAACTTTAACGGCTATAGAATATATACACACTTATTCTTTAATACACGACGATCTTCCCGCCCTGGATGATGATAAATACAGAAGAGGAAAACTTACAGCTCATGAGAAATTTGGTGAGGCCATGGCCGTTCTGGCCGGAGACGCCCTTTTAACCGAAGCATTTAGCCTGCTTGCCTCGACCGGAAAGATAGAACTTGGCCGAATATTATCCGACGCCGCCGGGCCGCTGGGGATGGTTGGAGGACAGGCAGTGGATATTGACGGCAATAAAAATTATGATATTAACTATATAAATAATTTAAAAACCGCCCGTTTGTTTGAAGCGGCGGCTGGACTTGGAGCTGAAGTTGGCGAATTAAATGATAATAGCCGTAAAAAGTTAAGGAATTACGGGGTAAATTTAGGGCGTGCTTTTCAACTCAGAGATGACATACTTGACAGGGAGTCGAAAAATAAAGATAAAACTATTAATAGAGCTAGAAATTTAATTGAAGAAGCTAAAAAGCAACTTGAAGATTTGGGCAAACCAGAGCGAACAGCACCGCTTTGGGAATTAGCAGAATTTGTAATTAAAAGAGATAAATAAATGTTAGAAAATATTAATTCACCACAGGATGTAAAGCAGCTGGATAAGAGTTCTTTAGATGAACTTGCCGTAGAAGTGCGTAATTTAATAATTGAAACCACGGCCAGGCAGGGAGGTCATATAGCCCCCAGCCTGGGAGCGGTGGATTTAGCTATAGCTCTTCATTATGTTCTCAATACGCCTAAGGATAAATTAATTTGGGATGTGGGCCATCAGGCCTATGCCCATAAAATTTTAACCGGACGGTGTAAAGGTTTTACCAAATTGCGGGAACTGGACGGGATAAGTGGTTTCCCTAAAATATCGGAGAGTGAGTACGACGCTTTTGGAGTAGGGCATTCTTCAACTTCTATTTCGGCGGCTCTGGGAATGGCTGCGGCCAGGGATATTAACGGGGAAGATTTTAAGGTTACCGCAGTTATCGGTGACGGGGCAATGACTGCCGGGATGGCTTATGAAGGGCTCAATAACGCCGGACATCTGAAAAAAGATATGCTGGTTGTTTTAAATGACAATGATATGTTTATTTCCAAAAAAGTAGGGGCTATGGGGGAATATCTTACTAAATTACTTACCTTCAAGCCGTTTCAAAAATTTGAAAATAAAGTAAAACACACTTTAAATAATCACCCCAAGTGGGGAAATGAAGTTATGAAAATGGCCCGGAGGTCAAAATCTTTTTTAACCCCAGGAATGGTTTTTGAAGAGATGGGATTTAGCTATTACGGTCCAGTAGATGGTCACAATATCGAGGGTCTTATAGATAATATGGAAAGTTTGGATAATATTGAAGGTCCTAAACTTCTGCACGTCATAACTAAAAAAGGTAAGGGATATCCGCCGGCAGAGGACAATCCGGAAAAATTTCATGGGACGGGGGCTTTTGATATAGAGACGGGAAAATCTAAAAGTGAAACAACCGGCCCCCCTAAATACCAGGATGTGTTCGGTGATACAATAGTTGATCTGGCCAATAAAGATGAAAATATTGTGGCTTTGACGGCGGCAATGGAATCGGGGACGGGACTTAAAAAGTTTGCCCGGGAATTTGAAGATAGATTTTTTGATGTTGGTATAGCCGAACAGCATGAAGTTACTTTTGCAGCGGGTCTGGCCAGAGAAGGGTTGAAACCGGTCTGCGCTATATATTCGTCATTTCTCCAGAGAGCCTATGACCAGGTAATACACGATGTTGCTCTTCAGGAATTACCGGTTATTTTTGCAATAGACCGGGCCGGTATAGTAGGAGAAGACGGACCCACCCATCACGGCGTTTTTGATATTTCGTATCTTTCGGCCGTACCTAATTTAACAGTTGTATCTCCTTCAGATGAAGTGGAGCTGAAAAATTTACTTTATTCAGCTCTTAAGTGGAATACTCCCACGGCAATCCGTTATCCAAGGGGCCGGGGGGAAGGCGCGGATCTTACGGGAGAGTATGAACTTTTAAAACCCGGTATATCGGAGGTTTTAAGGAGCGGGGAAGATTTGACTATTATCGGCGTGGGGAATATGGTAGGCCGGGCAATAGAGGCAGCTGAAATTTTAGAAGAAGAAAAAGATATTGGCGCGGAAGTTATAAACCTCAGATTTATAAAACCTATGGATATAGACACTATTCGCAATTCAGCCTTAAAGACCGGCAAAGTTGTAACCGTAGAAGAGAATTCCATAGCCGGCTCGGCCGGTGAAAAAATTTGCCGGATACTTCCGGAAAATATTGATGTGTTTAATATGGCTGTACCGGATAGATTTATCACTTTCGGAGATGCCCGGAAACTGAGAGAAAAGCTGGGGCTTACAGCTCAGGGAATAGTAAGGGCGTCCGGTAAAATAATTTCTGAATGACCGACGCTTTACGGCTGGAATATTGTTTAGTTAATATAGCTATGGTAGCTTACAGTGAATAACCTATGAGTGACACCAGGTATGTATCCCGGGGAGGCGATAAGCTTACCGGAGTTTTAGAAAACATAGATTTTCCTCTTAAAAATAAGATTGTAATTGATGTGGGGGCATCACACGGGGGATTCACCCAGGTGGCTTATATAAACGGAGCTAAAAAGATTTATGCTGTTGATGTGGGCTACGGACTGCTGGATTATAAATTAAGGCGGTTAAAAAAAATAGAAGTAATGGAACGTACAAATGCCCGGGAATTAGAAAAAAAACAGTTTAAACCGGTACCCCAGGTCGGATTAGTGGATGTATCCTTTATATCTTTAAAGAAAGTTTTACCGGTATTGTTTAATATTGTTACAGAACGCATTCTAGCCTTGGTCAAGCCTCAGTTTGAGGCTACTTACCGGGAAGCTTCCCGGGGCGGGGGAGTAATAAAAGATTTAAAAATACAAAATAGAGTTATTGATGAAATAAAGGAGGAAGTTTCCAGCAAAAATTGGGAATTTATCGGAACCTATCCTTCAAAAAGAAAAGGCAGAAAAGGAAATCAGGAGTATTTTATTTACTATGAGAAAATATAAGCATAAGAATATTGAAGAAAAATGGCAGAAAAAGTGGGCTCAAGAAAAAACTTTTAAAATTTCGAATAAACTGAACCGGAAAAAATATTATCTTCTGGAAATGTTTCCCTACCCTTCAGGTAAGTTACATATGGGCCACGTTAGAAATTACACTATCGGGGATAC
>JBNJDT010000060.1:0-8426 GCA_051745145.1 Elusimicrobiota bacterium | reverse complement strand
ATAATCGCTTTTATTTTCCCCTTTGCCCTGTTTATAGGGGGGGTTTTTAGATACTTGTTTGTGGCGTTAGGAATTTTTTAGGAGGTTTTAGACAATGGCAATAATATGCAATCCCGGGGAAGAGGCTTTGGAATCTTTATGGCAGTTAAATGAAAAGGGGAAAAAGTTAAATATAAAAAATATAGAGACGGAAGATTCTTCTATACAGAAAGGAGTTCTGGAAAAACTGGTGGAAGATGATCATCTAAGCAAAGTAGGGAACAATGAATATGAATTTACGACCTCGGGAATAAAAAAAGCACGTCTGCTGGTAAGGAGGCACCGTCTTGCCGAAAGACTTTTAAGCGATGTATTGGAAATGGATAAAAAATTTTTAGAGGAACAGGCCTGCGAATTTGAACATATAATCTCCCCGGAGACGGAAGAATCGATATGCACCCTGTTAAACCACCCCCGCCAGTGTCCCCACGGAGGTAAAATACCCCCGGGAGAATGCTGCCGGGAGTCCCGGAAAAGTCCGCAGCGAATAGTGGTGAATTTGAGTGACCTTAAACCCGGGGAAAGCGCAAAAATTTTATACTACCACGGAATACATAAAAATATGCATCAACTCGGTGATCTGGGAGTAGTCCCCGGTGCCAGAGTCCGGGTGCATCAGGTTTATCCCAGCGCTATTATCCGGGTGGGGGAGACCGATATAGCCCTGGATAAAGATATTCTGGAAAAAATTTACGTACGGAAAATACAATAAATTCTATCCTTATTTTTTTAAAGCCATAAAAATTTGACAATAGTTTAGTAAATTACTAATATTTAATATAGAAAAATATAGATACCAAGGAGTAAATACATGAAAATATCAACAAAAGGAAGATATGCCGTAAGGTGCATGTTGAATTTAGCTATTCATCAGGAAGTTGACTCAATTCCCATCTCCCGGATAGCTAAGCAGGAGGATATTTCCCCCAATTATATAGAACAGCTTTTTTTACAGTTAAAGAAAAAAGGACTGGTAAAAAGCCAGCGGGGAAGAGGGGGCGGATACAGACTGGCTAAAAAACCTTCCCGGATACCCGTTAGCGAGATAATAGAGGAAGTAGAGGGGCCCATAGTAACTGTATCCTGTGTGGCAAACGGGGACTGCGACAGATATGAGATATGTACTACAAAATATTTATGGGAAATTATATCCAATAAGATTAAAGAAATACTGGATGAGACTACTCTCCAGGATCTGTGTGAAATTGCCCGGGACAAGATGGGCGGAGATATAAAACATAAACTGACGTTTAATATATAAAAATTAAAGGAAATAATCATGGAACAATATTCAGATAAAGTAATGGAACATTTTAAAAACCCCCGGAATGTGGGAGAGATAGAAGACGCCGACGGGGTGGGTCACGTGGGAAATCCCGTATGCGGGGATATCATGGAGCTTTACATAAAAGTCAAAGATGAAGTTATAGAAGATGCCAAATTCAAAACCTTTGGCTGCGGGGCTGCGATAGCTACTTCGTCTATGGTAACTGAACTGATAAAGGGGAAAACCGTAAAAGAGGCTGAACAAGTTTCCAATAAAGCGGTGGCCGAAGCTCTGGGGGGGCTTCCCAAAGTAAAGATGCACTGCTCGGTACTTGCCGAAGAAGCCCTGGAAAAAGCCATAAAAGATTACCGAGACAAACTCAATAAATAAGTTAAAAAAATTCATATCTGCTATTTTTTATTTAACTGCTCTTCATATTATTCTTAATATGCCTTAAAGGGAGCGGGGAAATTCTTTTACTAAAACCGTATTTTTTTGTATTTGTAAAAATTAAGTATCGAAAAAATCTGTAATCTCTAAAATAAAACCCGAAAAATATATTGTTTAGGATTCTTTGTAAATTCTTTTAAGCAGGGTATCAATGAGGAGGGAATCACCGTTTTTAACGTATAGGTAACCGGAAATTGCCGCTATTGCTCCACCGGTTGTATCCAAAATTAAGTCTTTCATGGTATCCAATAGTATTATCCGGGTTGAACCGTACTGGATTATTCTTTGAATAGAAAAATGGGCTCTTTGCATATTTGTCCCCAGATAGTGGTCCATGGAAAACTCAAATATTTCCCAGAAAGTTCCCAGGGTAACCGCAAAAGAAAGGGTGAAGACAGCTACAAATACGGGACTGGCTTTAATTTTTTTCTGCCGGTACAGTATATATACGGTTATAAATCCGAGTATGCCCAGGCTCAGCCCTGCTATAAAGTGAAGGAAGGAGTCCCACCATGGATAACGGATGTAAAAATCTTTTACGTCGCCGAGGAAAAAACCGCTAAAGATCATAAAGACCAGGACAAATTCAAATTCGGTGGGCAGGGTTATGTTATAATTTTTTTCAAGGATGGCGGGGATAAAAGTAAGGATTAAAGAAAAAACTGTTATAAAAAGAAAAAGCCAGTTTTGAAGATAAAATTCCTCCACTATGGCAAAAACTAACAGCAGCCGGAAGGCATGGGATATAATAAATTCGATACGGCTGATTTTATCAAGTTCTCTGTATCTTTGTTTTAAATTTTTAAAAACCATTAAATATATTATAATAAGTTTTTTTCTAAAAAAAAGTCCAGGGGAAGAATGAATAAAATTTGCGAGTGGATAAATTTAGTTATAAAACCCGAGGCTGTATTGCATATATAGAAAGAAATATATAAAATTTTTAATAGTACGCAAGATGAATTTATAACAGAAAATAAGGATAAATAAAATGAAGGATTTTACTGTAAAAATAATGACCTGCGCGGACGAACTCCTGGAAGAAGCGGCAAAAAAAGATCTATCCCTGGAAGAAACTTTAAACTTTTTTCTCCCTGAAATTAGCAAGAAAATTGATGCCGTATCCGCAGCGGTTTATACCCTGGATGAAGAGGGAGAGTACAAATTATCTAAATGGAAAAAGTCAGATGATTATCCGCCCGGGGGGTATCCCGCGGAATTAACCGTAATTAAAGACCGCAAAGATATAATTGAAAAAGAAGATTTTAGATGGTTGATTGAGCCCCTTGATGTAGCCGGTATCCAGGTGGGTATGCTGGGGTTTTGTTTTAGAATATCGCAGGATAAATTGAGTTTAAGGCGGGAATTACTTCACGTCATTTGTGAAGAACTTGACGGCATACTGTGGCATATACTGGAGGCCCGTAAAAAACAGCAGTTAATAGAAAAACTCAATAAAGTGCTGGGGCAGAAAGTTTTTCGCAAGGGATTATTTGAAGCTGTTAAATACTTCCACAGAGAAATAGATTTCGATAAACTTATAATATTTTTTAAAGACCAGACAGGTTATGCCCGGGAAAGACTCCAATACTGTATTTTCAAAGGACCGGATTGCATTTATGACAGTAATGAAAAGAAATATGCTGCTTTGGAGAAATTATTACGGGAAACTGATAAAAACGATATAGTAAAAACGGAAGAAATAAAAGAAAAATTGTCTTTAAATTCGGTTATCGAACAGGTAATGGAGGTTGGCATAACGGCAAATGAAAAAATAGGAAAATTAATTATATCCTCAAAAAAAGAGATGGGTTCGTTTGGACGGGATATGCTCAGGGTATTTGCGGAGGTTATTACCCAGCGTCTTGTAGATTATAATAGAGAACGCCGCTATCTGGCCCAGTTTTTTTCATATTCTGTTATAGATAAACTTGTAAAAGATCCCGCTTATATCCGGGAGTATCTTTCACCTACTACAGAAAAGGTAGCTATTTTATATGCCGATATTAACTCCTTTACCCAGCTTTGTGAAATGGGGTTAAATAGCCCTCAAAAAATAGCTGATTTTGTCAATAAATGGAGCGATGGAGTGGTCCGGTTGATCTGGGAGCACGGCGGCGTATTTGACAAGATGGTAGGGGACTGTGTAATCGCTCTTTTCGGACCGCCTTTTTATAAGACGGATATTGCCAGCCGGGCAAAGGCGGCGGTGAAAACTGCTCTGGATATTCAGGAGTTCACCAGGAATTTTCAGGAGACCCCTTCGATGAAAAATATCTGTAAAAACGCAGGGGTAGAAGGTATGGGGGTTGCTGTAGGAATTAATTTGTGTGAAGTATCTATAGGACAGTTCGGTCCGAACAGGGATTTTACGGCTTTCGGCAGCGGTATGAATAAAACCGCCCGCCTGCAGGGAAAAGCCAGTTTTAGAGAAATTTTTGCTATGGATAATATATATGAATGTCTGGAAAATCAGAAGAATATTTCCTTTCATTTTGAAGGGCCTTTCAGTATTAACGTAAAAAATGTACGCGATCCTTTAAAATATTATAAAGTAGTTAATAAAAAAGCTGAAGGTTAATTGAAGAACCTGATAACCAACAGAGTACGCCTGGCAACGAGACTTAATGTAAATTATAAAGTTTTTATCTATATTGTTTAAATAAAAAGCAATATACCTAAAAATTATCTCTAATAAGGATTAGGTATGGTTTTAAAATTTTTCAATGAGAAACCGTTAAATATAATTTTTTATAAAATCAAATCGGTTGACTAACGGAGTTTAAACGGGTATTTCACTTTTTTTAAAATAATTGTTAGAATTTTTAACTAAGATGCTGGTTATACGGAAAAACGGTAAATTACAGGAGTTTTTAAATTGCGGGAAACTATTAAAATAGAAAATTTAACTAAAAATTTTGGCGATACGACAGCAGTAGATGATATTTCGATTACTATAAACCAGGGAGAAATTTTCGGTATGCTGGGGCCAAACGGGGCGGGGAAGACCACCACAATTAAACTTCTAACCGGACTTTTACAGCCGGATAGGGGGATTATAAAAATTAAGGGTATATCTATGGCGGACAATCCCCAGAAGGCAAAACAAAAATTTGCTCTACTTCCCGATGTGCCCTATGTGTATAAAAAACTCACCGGATGGGAATTTATGAAATTTATGACCAGGATTTACAGAATGGATGATGAAAATATGGATGAAATTATTGACCGGGAACTACTGAGATTTAGTATAAAAGATGTTTCTCATGATTTAGTCGAATCTTATTCTCATGGATTAAAACAGAGACTTTTACTTGCCTCCGTGATGGTCCGGTCACCGGATATTATTATACTGGACGAACCCATGGTCGGTCTGGATCCGGAGGCGGCCCGGATGGTTAAAAATTTGTTTAAAGAATTGACTGAGAAAGATACGACTATATTCTTATCCACCCATACTCTGGCAGACGCCGAGGAATTGTGCGACCGGATAGCCATAATAAATAAGGGAACAATAATAGCCCGGGGTACAATTGAAGAATTGAGAAAAATAGCCTCCGGAAAACAGGGGGCGGGGGATTCCTTAGAAGATATTTATCTTTCCATAACAAGAGATGAATAATATAGTTGCTTCGCTGAGAATATATTTAGACCTGTGGAGCAAAGAATTAAAACACGATTTAAAGAAATTATACGATAATAAAATTAAGTTTTTTATAACCCTGATCCTGGCAGCTTTTTTTATGGGTTTAATTTTTACCGGTTTTTACCGGATCCTGACTTATGTAAAAGATACGCCCATAGTGGGAATGGCCCTGGCGAGCAGACTTATAGGGACAATTTTTTTAGCCTTATTTATATTGCTGGTCTATTCTGCTGTAGTATCTTCTTTTTCCGTACTTTATTTTTCCGAGGACAATAATTTTTTATTTGTATCCCCTTTTAATCAGGGGGGTATTATAATAGGTAAGCTTATAAAAAATACAGTTTATGCAAGCTGGATGAGTCTGGTGGTTATAGTTCCTCTCTTTGTGGTTTTAGCCATACTGTTTAATTTAACTTTGCCGGGGTGGTTTATCACTATAATTTCGGTTATTTTATATTTCTTCTCTGCAGCTTCTTTAGCTATGCTGTTTACCGTATCTGTGGTAAAAATTTTTCCCGCCAGAAAAATAAAGGATTTTATGATAGTGGGCCTTGTGATTTTGGCTACCGGTTTTTACGTGCTCGTCAGGATGCTGGACCTGGAACAGATTTTAAGACCCGGCAGGGGAAGTCTGGCAGCTGAGTATCTGGCCAGTTTTGAATTACCCCGGGCCGTTTTTTTACCGCCTCACTGGGTAAGCAAAATAGTGGTAAATTTTATGAATGAAAGAAGTGGCTGGATAGTTCCTTTTTTTATTGTGCTGGGATTTGCCGTTTTATTTTTTATGGTTTATTATTTTGTATCTAAAAAATATTTTTATTCCAGCTGGGAAAAAGTACAGAGCGAAGAAAAAAGACGGTACAAGAATAAAAAATTTGGCACCAGCCCCCTGCTTGCCAAGGATGTGAGAACTTTTTTCAGGGATACGCGCCAGTGGACCCAGCTTTTGCTTGTACTGGCTCTGGTGGTTATTTATCTTTTTAATATTTATAAACTTCCCCTGGATATCCCCCATGTTCACTATCTTATAGGTTTTTTAAATATCGGAATGATAGGTTTTGTCATAGCATCTGTTGGACTCAGATTTACTTACAGCAGTATAAGCCTGGAGGGGAAGTATTTCTGGATAATTATGAGTTCCCCCTATTCTGTTAAAAATATTTTAAAGAAAAAATATATAGAAAATATTATCCCGGTTTTAACTATGTCTATGACTCTGGTTATAATTTCCAACTATATCCTGGATGTCTCCGGATTTTTAAATATTCTCTCCGGGATAACTGTTTTTGCGTTAACCTGGGGCATAACGTCGCTGGGAATGGGGATGGCGGCTATTTATCCTAAATTTAATGCTTCAAATCCCGCTGAAATTGAGGCTTCGTGGGGAGGGCTGATGTACATGATATACAGTTTTTTTTATATTGGATTAACTCTGTCTTTGGAAGCGGTATGGGTGAGAATGTATTTTTTAAACCAGGTAAGAGGAGAAGAAATTTATTATCCGGTGGTGTGGATAGTTGTAGCCCTGCTGATAATATTAAATATTTTTGTAAATATAATACCTCTTAAAATAGGTCTCAATAAACTTGGCAGTTTGGAACTTGAGACTTGAATAATTAACGTTATATAATATAATTTAACAACTAATAAATTTTAGGGACAGATAACTAAGTGAATTTTGGGATAAAAACAATAAGGAGTAATTATGAAGGGTAAAAATTTTGAAGATTTCGGGTTTCTTTTAACGGATAAACAGTTCGAGGCTGAAATTGAGCGTTGTGAATACTGCGAGGATAAACCCTGCCAGGACGGGTGTCCGGCGGACTGTTCTCCGGCCGATTTTATAAAAGCCGCCGAAGTTATGGAAGACCAGGATTTTAAAAGGGCAGCTGCCATAGTGATGAAAAACAATCCTTTAGGGGGAGTATGCGGAATGGTATGCCCGGATAAACACTGCATGGCCGAATGTTCTCACAAGCTTTTTGACGATGCCCTGGATATTCCCACTCTCCAGGCAGAAATTGTCCAAAGGGCCAAAAAGCTGGGAGGGATACCAGAATTTGTCAAATCCAAAGATAGCACCGGAAAAATTGCTGTAATAGGCGCCGGCCCGGCCGGTCTGGGAGCCGCGGGGGTTTTGGCCCAGAAAGGCTATAAAGTGGAAATCTTTGAAGCCAGGGATGTGGCCGGAGGTATGTGTAATTTGATACCCGATCACCGGCTGGATAAAGAGGTGCTGAAATCTGATATAGAATTTTTAGAAACGCTCGGGGATATAGATATAAAACTGAATTCCAGAGTTGAAAATTTTAAAGAATTAAAAGATAAAGGATACGAGGCGGTAGTAGTAAGTACGGGTTTATGGGAACCCATAATGCCCGGAGCCGAAAACGAAGAAAAAGCTGTAACGGCGGTGGACTATCTTTCCTCTTCGGAAAATTATGATTTAGATGGCAATGTGGGTATTATAGGCGGTGGGGCTACGGCTTTAGACTGTGCGGTCACCGCTAAGAAAAACGGGGCCGGCAAAGTTGAAATGTTTGCCCTTGAAAATCTCTCTGAGCTGCCCTTAACCGACCGGGAAAGGGATGAGCTTGTAGAATACGATATAGAGGTCACCGGCCGGACCAGGGTCAGGGCCGTAAATTTTGACGATAATTCAAAAGTGGAAAGTATAGATACAAATAAACTGGCCCTTGAAGGCGAAGAATTCAGCCTGGATAAGTTGAAGGATATACCAAAAACCGGTCAGAAAAGGAAGGATATTGACCATTTGATAATTGCCGTGGGTAATTTACCGGCCGCGGAAAAAATTGAAGAGGAAGGAATTTTTTACGCAGGTGATTTTATTACCGGACCGACAACGGTAGTAGAAGCAGTAGCTTCAGGTAAAAACAGTGCCCAAGAAGTGGACAGCTTTTTGAAAGAAAAAGCTGCTCCCCAAATTAAGGACAGAACCAGAAGCGATATCACTCTACCCGGATACGTGGAAACGCCGGTCTCTCTGGAGACGGATTTCTTCGG
>JBNJDT010000059.1:0-8813 GCA_051745145.1 Elusimicrobiota bacterium | reverse complement strand
TTTATATATAATTCTAAATATGTCAACATTAATTGATCTTCATATACATACATCAAGGCATTCGCCCTGCAGTATTCTCAGACCCGAGACTGCTGTCCGCAAAGCCATAACCGCCGGTCTGGACGGCATTGTCATTACCGAGCACGATTTTATCTGGCCGGAGGAGGAGATAGAGCTGCTGAAAACAAAAAATAACTCAGACTTAAAGATATTCCGGGGCGTTGAATTCGACAGTCCGGCGGGCCACCTTTTAATTTACGGGTTCTATGACTGCAGAAAGTTAAAGGACCTGAATTTGGACGAAATTATTAAAACTGTAAACTCAAACGGCGGGATAGTTATTAATGCCCATCCTTTCCGGTACGCCTATCCTCCAAAAACGGATTTTACATTTATAAATGAGAAATTAAAAATATTCGAAGGTATCGAGGTGTATAACGGCAATCAGGATGAAGCTACAAATAAATTTGCCTCCAGAACCGGAAATAACATTAACACCGCCTTAACCGGAGGCAGCGACGCTCACAACAAAAATATGGTGGGCAAATTCTGCACCGAATTCAGTTGTCCTATAAATACGGAGCGCGATATAGTAAGGGCTATCCGGCAGAATAAATGCAGTCCGGTTAAACTGTAGAACTTAAAATTTTCCCCATATCATTAAAATTCCGAGTACAATAAATATGCTTCCCCCCGCTATTCTTATTATAGCCGGATCAATATATTCCCCAAGGAAAGATCCTAAAACTACCGAAACAGCTGTTATAAGGGCATAACCTATTACCGAACCGGTAAAGACAGAAAGCGGTTCCTTGGACTCGGCGGCCATATTTATACCCACCAGCTGAGTTTTATCGGCCATTTCAGCCGCTATTATAGCTAAAAACGTAGCTCCAAATATTTTAAAATTCATCTTATCTCCTTTGCAAAATATTAACTTATCAGTCCAGACGGGTCATTTTAAGAGGCTCTTCGGAAAAGACATCCCGACCATCGCCGGTTTTTAAAAATTCCTTCAACTTTTCCGAAGAGACCGTTATTTTAGAATTGCCGTCAACTATTTCCCCCTCTATTTTTCCGCTTTTTATTAATTCGCGTTTTAATTTATTCTCCATAAAATAGAGTGAAACTTCATCTTCATCCACCGCATACTTAAAAATCATATAATTGTTTGAGGTATCCGGCTGCCAGCCATTTTCAAATATATCTTTGAATAAATCCCTGCCCACCGGCGTGCCGTTAAGCAATGATAAATTTCCGACCGTCCCCGCGGCAAAAACCATAACTTCGGACTGTAAATCTAAGGTCCCGTCATCCTTTCTGGTAATCATCTCCACCCGCAATGTATTTTCCGGAAATTCACCTCCGGCTTCGCCTATCTGAAAGTAGATATCCTGCTTCCGGCCCCAGTTGGCTTTCCAAAATCCCAGAAGCTCCCCTGCCGGCTCGGCTTCCAGGAGGCTAATTACCGGTTTTTCTGAATCCACACATCCTCCCAGTAACAAAGATACCATTATTATAAAACTGATTTTTTGCAGTTTATTCACGGGTAAATTTCCTCCATTTTATAAAATAATTTTACTTTAAACACTCAGACACTTCTTTAAAAAAATTATCCAGATCGCTGTTTTCATATACCGCGATTTTATCCTGAGGAAAATTGGGTTTTCCTTTATTTACTACTGCCACGCTGCCCCGGCAGTAACGGGGAAGTCCGGCCGCCGGGTGAACTGTAAGAGATGAGCCTATAACAATAAAAAGATCGGAATTTACAGCCATATTTTTAGCCTGCTTTAAATATTTTACCGGTTCTCCGAAAAAGACTATATCGGGTTTTATTACCCCGCCGCAGGTACACCGGGGAATTTTCTCCGAACTGATTTTTTCTTTCATTTCCCCGAACGCATACTCCCTGGAACACTCCATACAGTAGCTTTTCCAGAAACTGCCATGGATTTCCAGAATATTTTTAGTACCCGCTTTCTGGTGAAGGGCGTCAATATTCTGAGTTATTACGACATCGGCCAAATTATTTTTTTCCAGATCAGCTATAAATTTATGAGTGTATGTAGGCTGGATATCTTTTATGGCCCTTAGAAAATCTCTGGCAAACTCAAAGAAAGGAAATGAGTCTTTTTGAAAATATCTGTAATCAAATACTTTTTGGGCATCGTATTCCCCGGTTTTATATATTCCGTTTTCACCTCGAAAATCCGGGATGCCCGCATTTGTAGATACACCCGCCCCGCTTAAAAAAACAGTTTTTTTCGAGCCGGTAATTAACTGTGCTAATTTGCGGGCATTTTTATTCATCTTTATCTTTTTAACTTATGTTCAGTTAATCTCTATAATATCTTGTTCGGAGGCGGTTGTTATACTGAAATTATAGTTCTGTTTTTTTATGTGTTCTTTATATTTTTGTTCTAAATCAGCCAGTTCTTTATCTCTTCTGTTGGGATCGTGATGAAAAAATACAAGATTTTCTACTTTTGCGTCCCTGGCCAGTTCTATGGTCTGTTTAAATGTCGAATGTCCCCATCCGGTTCGGGATTTATATTCTTCCTCCGTAAACTGAGCGTCGTGAATAAGATATTTTGCGCCCCGGCAAAAATCCACAAATTCTGAGCGATTAGTCTTAGGATTTTTGCTTTCAAGCTCGTTGTCGGTAATAAATACAAAAGAAGTTTTCTTCGCCTCCCCGTCATTAATCCGGGAAATTTTTAAACCTACAGTAGCAATGGGATGATTTGCTTCGATCATTTCCAGTTTATAACCGTCTTCAAGATATCTTGACTCAAAATTCTTTATAAATTTTGTAGTGGCCCTTAAATCTGAAAATCTCACCGGAAAATATTCAATTGACATCTGCTTACTCAAGATACTTTCTATTTTACGGTATGAATTAGCATTTCCAAGAATATTTATTCTGAAATCTTTTTCGTATATAGGGGGGAAAAAAGGAAAACCGTGTATGTGATCCCAGTGGGTGTGGGTAATAAAAAGATCAATGTCTTTTATATCCCTGGTTAAAATATCTTCACCGAGATTTCTTATCCCGGTTCCAGAATCTATAACCAGTATTTTGTTATTTAAGGATACTTCCAGGCAGGTGGTATCACCACCGTACTGCATCATTCGTTTGTCAGGAACCGGTATCGAACCCCGACACCCCCAAAATTTGATTTTCATGATTTTATCCTTTTAATCAATATTATTAACATTGCCGAAGATAAAAATTGTTCTTTAAATTTTAATAAAAAACTATTATAAATTAACTTTTAGATTTGCAGTCCACGCAGAGGCGGGCATATGGAATAGCTTTTAAACGGTCCTGGGTTATCTTATCTTTACAATTTTCACAAATGCCATAATTGCCCTGTTCTATTTTATTCAAAGCGTCTTTTATATCTTCGGCCCGCTGGCGTTCATAGCCGCTTAAATAAAAGAGAACCTCGCGATGTGAATTGCCAGCAGCTTTATCTAAATTATCGCCGACTTTATCATTCAGATAAGAATCTTCGCGTTCTTTGATTTTTTTTACTTCTTCCCGCAAAGATTCTCTTTCTTTTACAAGTTCTTCCTTTAATTTTTTTATTTCTTTTTTATTCATTTTGTTATTATATATTACTTAAATTACGGTAAATTTCAAGGAACTTAAAACTTTAGTTGCTGTTCAATACCAAAATAGATATCCCGGTCTTCTGAAATACTGCCCCTGAAAAACTGTGACTCCTGCAGACGGTACATCATATCAAGTTCATGGTTGAGCCGTAATTTATCCTCATAGCCAGGGCCAAGCTCCATATAATATCCCATCGAAAATCTATCTGTTAAATTACTGCCCAGCCGGAGGCCGGCTCCGGTTAATTTCATAGTCTGATCGTCTTCTGCTCCTTCTACCATTACGTTAACTTTTGCATCATCTATTATGGTTGTTCTCTGCAGAATATTTTTAACCAGCGGAGAAGTCAAATTGGCATCTATTGCTCTTAATAATTCTCTCCTCAATAAATTATCACGTTCATCTGGAGATAAGTTTGCAAAATCCGTTCCGGCTATAGCTATCTCTGCCGACTGTTCGGAAGTCGTATCATCCCCGAATTCTCCTGTGGCAAACCGGGGAGAAATATTTCCGATTCTGTCTCTGGGAATCACCATATTAATTTCTTCGGTAGTCCAAGTATTTTCTTCTGTTCTTCTTTGTACCTGAGTAGTTGCCCGTCCCTCTATCTGTTCTACACTGTCCTGGAAACTCAATGAAACTTCCTGTACATCAAATTCGCGGTTTAGGTATGATACTTTACCCTGATTCGAACTTACAGTGCCATTGACAATCAGGTCTTTTCCCGGCGATTTCTTGAAATTAAGCCCTCCGTTAACTTTAAGCCGGGCATACGTATTTTCATACCACACAGATTTTCCGGCATTGAGATTTATATCCAGAATAGTTTTATCCAGAAAATTCGCGGATGGCGCAGACGGTGAAGAATCTAACGGGGGATAAGTAAAATGGGTATCGGCCAGAGTAATATTCGCGTCAACCCGGTAAAATTCTTCTTCGGTAGTGAGATCAATTTCAAAGCTCGGTTCTCCGTAGGAAGGAAAACTAAGATACCGGCCGAAAAGTCCACTTTGAGGGATGCTAAGATAAGGTACTTTTACCATAACCCCTTTATCCCCCGCGGATTTTAAATTAAAGTTAACTTCAGGCGGACTCCGGGATATATCTATAAATCCGCTGCCCTCTACCGAACCCGGTTTCCAATCAGCCCGGAGATAATCAACATTAAATTTAGTACCCTCGGCGGTAATTTTACTGTTTATCTTTTTTATAGTATCTATAATTTTACTGCCTTTTATTTTTCCGTTGGCTAAATTTAACTGCCCCGAGAAATCGGGGTCCTTTAAAGTACCGCCTATATTAAAACGCCCCGTAAAATATCCGGAGCTCTCTGTAATTTCTTCAGTCAATAATTTAAGAACCGACAGAGAAAGTCTTTTAACTGCCACATCCAATCCCGGCGAGCTCTCTCCCATAGCCCCATCTATTTCCAGATTGAGGTAATTGGGGTCCTTAATCTTAGCGTTTTCTATATGTAATTCCCCGTTGCTGTAATTAAATTTACCGTTTATCCGATCTACGGGGATTTTTTTATAGCTGCCGTTTCGAACTTCCATATTTCCGATAGCTTTTAAATCTTCATCCTCACTGTATCTGACATCCACTTTAAAATCCGAATTCCCAAAAAATTCCAACGGACTGTCCATAATTTTTATGAATTTATTTATTTCTATATTTTTAGAAATTAAATTTAAATTTACCCCGCCGGTGCCAAATTCTCCCGCCCCGGTAATAGAAGAGTTCTCTCCTTTGTAGTTTAATTCCTCCACTACAATTTTATCATCGGATCTGAATTGTACATCGGCCTGTATACCCTCTTTAACATTTAATTTAAGTTTCTCTTTTCCGTACTCAACCGATATCGGTCTTTCTATTTTTAAGCGGTTTAAAAGCAAATTCTCGGGCTCTAAATTTATTTCAATAAAAAATGGACTCATGCTGAAATTTCCATTTAACCGGGTTGAGCCCAGTATGGTTACCGGTTTTACTATATAATTTTCAAATTTCCCCCTGCCCCTAAATTCGTATTTTTCTCCCCCATTAAATAAAATATTAGAATCAGAAAGGATAACAGAGCCGTCCGATTTGAACAGTTCCGCCCTGTCCAGCCGGAATTCTCTATCCTGTAAAACCCCGTTGATTTCTACCTGTTCAATATCGGTCCCCTCTATAGTAAATTTTTTACTGTATATATCCGTATTCAGCCTGGGTGAATCCAAACTCCCCGAAAATATAAAATTGGCGTCTACAATTGCTTTTAATTTATCCGATTCAAGTATGTCGGGATTTAAATATTTTGAGTCAAAATTTCTCACTTCTACTTTCAGCTCATTTTCCTGTTTATTATCCAGCTTACCGGCGGCAGTTATTTTGCCGTTTCCGATCCTGCCTTCAGTCTCCTCTACACTTAAACTCGTACCCGGTTTATAAACTGATTTCCCCCGTAAATTAAACGGTACTTTTCTCCACTCCCCGCCGGTAACTTCCCCCTGAAACGAAACCAAAGGTTCCTGTATAGTGTCTGATATTCTAAATATCCCTTCTACAATCCCATTAATTTTCTGCAAGGTTCCCGATTGGATATTAATTAACGTATTGATCTTTCCCATAGTTAAATTTTTCACCCGGAATTCTCCCGATAAATTTTTGCCCGTTTTTGGTGATACCGTAAAATCCCCGTTAATTAAATCCCGGGCATTTAAATCAATAGATAACTGTTCTTTTTCGTAACTGCCGTTTGCAGTAATATCCGGCCAGCTACTTCGGGAAATATTTAGATTTTTAAACTCTGATTTAAAATTGTACCTTTCTCCTTTAGAAACTTCACCGGAATAATATCCGGTTCCGGTTAAAACTCTGTCCCGGAAGTTATATTTATCCATAATAATATCCAGACTCTGCCGGGGATAAAGATCGCCCTCTAAATTTATATTTCCCTTACTGCCGGTGAAATTCAATTTTTCCACATACCAGCTGTCCCCATCATACTCTATAACGCTGTACATATCTCCGGGCCGTATACCCTCCACATTTAACTTTTTAACATTAAATAATAATCTGCCGAATTCCGGCGTATAATTAATATCACCGTTTAAAACCCCCTCTTTTATATCGGGTCCCAGACCAGTTAGATAATGCAGGGGAGGCAACTTAACGGACTTTGCTGAGACATTTAAGCTGCGGATCTTAAACCCGTCATTTTCCCGGACCAGTTTTAAATTTCCCGACAGTGTTTCATTTAGTTTAAAATCTGTTAAATTTAGGTTATAAACCCCCCTGCCGGCTTTATACTCTAAATCCGTATTTATTAAATATTTATATCCCCCTAAAATCAAATCTGTTGTATTCAGCCGGCCATTTAAAACGGTTTTTGAATTTTCGACTTTAACAGTACCGTCATAATTAAAGTCTCCGGCCGGGTCGTCATACCTTTCATTTAATCCGGAAATTTGGTCTACGGGAACCCGGGTGGCGGTCAGGGCTAAATCCAGGGTAAACGGAGCATACCCTAAATTTCCGGTACATTCTAATCTTCCACGGTCGGGCATATTCATAAAAAATTCGGTTACTTTGCCTTTTCTTTCTCTTGAAAATTCAATTTCCGCACCAAAATCATATTCATTATCAACGCTGAAGCCCTCGGCCGTCAATTTTTTATTTGAATATTGTAAATCAGAATTTAAAGTACTGAATGTTTTACCATATATATTTAAATTATTAAAATTTATCTCTCCCTCAAATAAAGGGTCGTTTAAATACTGTTCAAGCTTTATTTTACCATCCGCTACTCCCGAAAACCTGTCAGATTTTGCAATTTTTTCTAAATTAACTCCGGAGATATCCACATCCAAGTTTACCTGTTTGCTGGGATATTTAATATAACCGTCCCACATTAAATTGCCGTCTACAATCTCCAGCCTTCCCGTCTCAAAATTTATTTTATTGTCAAAGTACAGAACTGAAGTTTTAAAATTTTCTACTTTATAGCCGGATATTTCCCCCTCATCCATTACCAGATCCCCGTCTATCTTAAATTCCCCGGGTTTTCCTTTAAAATTACCGTTAAAATCTACCGAATCATTAGAGTTTACGGCTATATCTTCGGGCAAAAACTCAGCTATTTTAAAATTGCCCGCCGCAGTTATGTCTAAATTCGGGTCCGTTAAATAATTATTAACCCTGCCGGATAAAGTAAATTCATTTTCTTTCCAGGCTAATACTCCCCGGTCTATAAGCATTCTTTCAGGGGATATATTTAAATCCATTTTTTTTAAATTCAAATCCCCCGTCTTTGTATCCTCCAGGGTAATCTGTCCGCTTCCCTTAATATTCTCTATATCTTCTATTATCTCATCTACATTCCCCTCTAATTTAACTTTACCCCCGGCAACCCCCTGACGGAACTCTATTTTCTGCTTTAAAAAATCAAAACTTTCTATAGAAGCCATCCTGAAATTATCGGTTTTCAACTGAGTATTAAAATTTCTGCTTACCATATTATAACCTAACTTAACATTTAAATCTTCTATTATTTCTCTTCCGGTGGACCGGCGAATATTAAAGGCGACATCCCCATTTATCCGGGGATAGGAAGCTAAAGACAACTCTCCCCTAAAGTTTGTTATATCAGCCGGAGGATAATTTTCATGTCTAATATCTATTTTCCCGCCGGAAAACTCAAATTTCCACGGGGGCAGGGGATCCTCGCTGCCGGATCCGGTGAATACTTTTTCCAATCCCTTTACTGCAATTTGACCCTCCCTGTAAAAAACCGTAAGTTCCGGTTCAAAAAAATGAATTTCTTTTATAAGCTCGGGAATATTGCGTATTTTTTTAAGAAATTTAATCAGGGAATAACTGATCCGGGCTCTTTTAATTTTAATTAATTTTTCGGAGGTCTTTTTATCTTTTAAAGAAATATTGGTTAGTACTATTCTGTTGAGAATATCAGTATGAATACGGTCTATTGATACCTGCTTTTGGGTATATGACGAAAGCCGTTCGGTTATAATCGATTTGAGCCGGCGGTTAAAACGGTTGCTTTTTACGTATATAAAAATTCCCGCCCCTACAATAACAGCAGAGACAAGCAAAATAAAAATTTTTATTAACTTTTTTTTCACGTTTAATTTTCAAAAAATTTTATCTGGTTAGCACGGTGTTTCTGTTTCATATATTCTTTAAATTTCCC
>JBNJDT010000058.1:0-8970 GCA_051745145.1 Elusimicrobiota bacterium | reverse complement strand
CGGGCGTAGTTACGGGTGGACTGTTTTATATCATCTTTTGCTTTTTTAAGTTTTATATCTCCTTCAAGATATTTTAGGATATCTCTGTAACCCACCCCTTCAAAAACAGGGGCCTCTTTAGAATATTTTTCGGAAAGGGTTTTAACTTCATCGATAAAACCGGAGTCAATCATTCTGTCAACTCTTTTGTTAATTCTTTCATAGAGAATATCTCTATCCCATTTTATGGCCATGGGTATAAATTCATAATCGGGAGGGGTGGTTTTTTGTAAAAGAGTGCTCATCTTTTTTCCCGTCTGGCGGTATATTCCAAGAGCTCTGACTATCCTTTTTTTCATGTTGGGATGCAGGTTTTTGGCCCTGGCCGGATCTTTTTTTTGGAGTTCTTCATAGAGGTCTCCGGATTCTCTATTATTAAGTTCTTCTTTTATATCCTCTTCCAAAGACGGAATCTCAGCCAGTCCCTCCATAAGTTTTGTGATATACAGGGAGGTCCCCCCGCATACCACGGGCAATTTTCCGTCTTTATGGAGCCGGTCTATAATATCCCGGGAATCTCTGTAGAATTTTCCCAGGTTATATCTTTCGGTAGGCTCTATGATGTTAACAAGATGGTAATTAACTTCCTCTCTATACTCTAAAGGGGGTGTGGAAGTCCCGATATCGGCTTCCCTGTAGACTTTCATGGAATCGGCCATGATTACCTGACCGTCAAGGGATAAAGCCATGCTGTGGGCCAGTTTTGTCTTTCCGCTGGCCGTGGGCCCGGTTATAACTATTACTTCTTTATTCATAGTATTTATTTGGAGGGCCGGTCAAATTTTTTATCCAGTTCTTTTTCGGTAATCCTAAAAATTACCGGACGTCCGTGGGGACAGCGATGGGGAACCCGGCATCCGTTAAGTTTTTCCACCAGGCTTTCAACTTCACCGTAAGTTAGACTGTCCCCGGCCTTTACAGAAGACCGGCAGGCTATTATCTTTATAATTTCATCATTTAAATCTTCTAATTTTGGAGTTTCTCCGGTATCTTCCATCTTGCCCAGTATATCCAGTATCTCATCTATCATCTCTTCTAATTCCCCGGACTCCTTTATCTTTCCCGCAAATACGGGAACCCCGGTAATCTTAAAAGAATTCGGACCGAAATCCTCTATGGCTATACCCATCTGTTTTAATAAATCCAGGTTACCGGAAAGTAATTCCGCTTCCCCGGAAGACAGTTCCAAGATTTCCGAAAAAAGATTTCCCTGGGTATTGACCTCTTTATTGCGGAACCGGTCCTTTAGATTTTCGTAATTTACCCGTTCTGCGGCAGTATGCTGGTCGATTATAACAACCCCCCTGCTGTCCTCCCCCACTATATATTTATTATTCCACTGGAACCGGGGGACGATTTCCCCTTCCTCCCGGGGAGTTTTAGTTTCTCTATCCGGACCCGAAAAAGTAAATTTAGTTACCTTTTTTAAATCTATGTCGTTTAAGTCTCTTAACTTTCTTCCCCGGTGCCCCTCTTTAAATACCCCGGCCGACCCTTTTTTAGAGCCGTAATTTCGGTTTGAGTAATTTCTCTGTTTTTTTGTCCTGCCGTTTGCGGACGATTCTTCTGAAATATCCAGATCCATTACCGGTGAGCTTTTTTCTAAATTTTTCCCCACTATTTTATGTATAATTTTGTGAATCCCCTGCTGATTGACAAACCGGACCTCTTTTTTTGCCGGATGGACATTTACATCCACCACCTCCGGATCCACCCCTATATTTAAAACGGCCGCCGGATACCTTTTGGGAGGAAAATATTCCCTGGCCCCTCTTGCCAGAGCGTGGAGCATCACCGGAGAATATACCGGCCGGTTATTTACCAGAAAATACATTTTCTTCTTGTTGGCATAATTTATATCCGGCCTGGAAATAAAACCGTTTAATTTTATGAACGGGTTTTCAAAATTTATCCCTATAATTTTATCGTAGAGTTTTTTGCCCACAATTCTTACAAATCTCTCCTTTAAATTGGAGCTTACATAGTCTAAGGATATCCGGCCGGCGGATAATAATTTAAAAGAGACATCCGGCCGGGAGAGGGCCAGCGATTTTATAGCGTTGCTTATATGTCTTCTTTCGGTTGTTACGGTTTTTAAATATTTTTTCCGGGCCGGGACGTTGTAAAACAGGTCTTCTATTTTTACAGTTGTTCCCTCCGGCCTGGCGGCGGTCTGAATATCGGATTTTTGTCCCCCTTTTACAGAAATTTTATGGGCCAGGTCAGACCCTTCAGTCTTTGTAATAATACACATTTTAGTTACCGCCCCTATCGAGGGAAGAGCCTCTCCCCTGAACCCCATGGTATGTATCCGGTTTAAATCCCCGGAAGTGTCTATCTTGGAAGTTGCGTGATTTTCAACGGCCAGTTTCAAATCTTCCCTGCTCATACCCCGACCGTTATCGGAAACTTCTATATAATTTATACCCCCGTCTTCTATCTTAACTTCTATATTATCGCTACCTGCATCCAGAGAATTCTCCACCAGTTCCTTAACCACCGAAGCCGGTCTCTGGACCACTTCACCGGCGGCAATTTTCTCTCTTACTTCCCGGTCTAAAATCTTAATTGCCACCGTCTATCTCCTCTTTCCACTCTTTTACTTTATTCATTAAATCCAGTGGGGTAGTATCATTTAAATCTAAATTTTCTATTTTTTTCTTAAACTCATCCTCTACTACCGGGGTCTCGAACAGGTTCATCTGTTTTTTATCCACATCCTCCGGAGCCATCCGGGGCAGACCGTCCTCGTCCAGCTCCTCTTCTTCTAATTTATTGAAAATTTGCCAGGCCCTATCTATAACATTCTTCGGAACTCCGGCTAAATCCGCGCAGTGGATACCGTAGGATTTATCTCCGCTACCCTCCTGCAATTTCCTCAAAAATACTATTTTCCGCTTATCTTTCCATTCTCTGACCGCGAAATTGTAGTTGTTGACATTATCCATATAAAGAGGCAATTCGGTAAGCTCATAGTAATGGGTGGCAAATAGAGTCCGGCTTTTAATTTGAGAAATTTCTTCTATTACCGACCAGGCGATGCTTATGCCGTCAAAGGTGGAAGTCCCCCGGCCCACTTCATCAAGTATCAGCAAACTATCTTTAGTGGCATTGCTTAAGATAGAAGCTACTTCGGTCATCTCCACCATAAAAGTGGACTGGCCACCGGCCAGATTTTCCCCGGAGCCTATCCTGGTAAATACCCGGTCCACCGCTCCGATTTTTGCCTCGGCCGCCGGCACAAAACAGCCCATCTGGGCCATTATGGTAATTAAAGCCACCTGTTTTAAATAGGTAGATTTTCCGGCCATGTTGGGACCGGTTATTATAAGAACCTGGTCTTCTTCTTTATCAAGTTTTGTGTTGTTGGGTACAAATTCGTTGGTGCCCATGCTGCATTCTACGATGGGATGGCGGCCCTCTTTTATCCGGAGATCGTCTTTGGTGGTAACCTGGGGTTTGGTATAGGAATACTTACGGGAAGCTTTCCTGAAACTGTTCAATACGTCCAGCCTGGCTATAAGATCGGCGTTGCTCTGGATAACTTCTGCATTTCTGTTTACCATATCCCTTAATTCTTTAAAAAGTTTATATTCCAGGGAGGCCTTCTTCTCCTCCGCACCGAGTATGGAATCCTCCCGTTTTTTCAATTCTTCGGTTATATACCGCTCCGAATTTACCAGGGTCTGTTTTCTGTTGTAATTTTCGGGAATCTTGTCTGTATGAGTTTTGGTAACCTCGATGTAATACCCGTAAACCTTATTATACCCCACCTTCAAAGAGGATATATCCAGCCTTTCTTGCTCCCTTTTTTCTAAATTTGAAATCCATTCTTTATCCCCGGTGGCCTGCTCTATAAGTTCGTCCAGCTGGTCATCGTACCCCTTTTTAATTATATCTCCCTCTTTTACCGTAAGGGGAGGAGACTCTTTTATCCCGGCTTCCAGCTCTTCTACCAAATCCTCCAGGGCCTCCAGTTTATCATTGATACTGTTAAAAATTTCTTCATCCAGATCCTCAAGACTATCTTTTATATCCGGAATAACCTTAAGAGATTCCTTTAAGCTTAAAAGGTCCCTGGCATTGCAGTTCCCGAAACTGCTTTTGGATAAAATTCTCTCCATATCGCTTATAAGTTCAAAATTACGGGATAAATTTTCTCCCGTGGAAGGATTATTTAAAAGCTCCTCCACCCCGTTTAACCGCCGGCGGATTGTGGGAACGTCTTTTAAAGGTCTTAAGATATACTGGACCAGTTTACGGCGGCCCATGGCCGTATCCGTAAAATCAAGAACCTCATACAGGGTATTCTTCTTGGTACCTTCCTGGAGGTTTTTCACCAGTTCCAGGTTTTCCTGGGCGTTTCTGTCCAGGACAAGTTTTTCCTCCAAAGAATAGAGATGAAAATTTTTCAGCTGAACCCTGCGGTCTTTCTGGGTATCCGTCAGGTATTCTATCAGCCCCCCGCAGGCCGAGGCCACCTCCGGATTTTTATCCAGTTCCCACCCTTTGAGGGTAGAAATATTGAAATAGTCCTTTATATTCTCCTCGGATTTTTGGTCTGTAAAATACCAGGAATTCTTTTTGGTAATGGTTACTTCCCGAAATTTTTGTTTGATGAATTCTTCGGTATCTTCGTCTTCGTCTGAAATAATAACTTCTTTAACCGGAGTTCTGGACAGTTCGGACTCCATTTGAGATTTTTTTTCAACCCGGCAGCCCATAAAATCTCCGGTGGAGATATCCACAAAAACAATACCGTAGCCGTCTTTGCCTTTAGATACTGATGCAAGGAAATTATTGTAATCTTCGGCCAGCAGATCGTCTTCAATTATGGTTCCCGGAGTAATTACCCGGACCACCTCTCTTTTTACCAGTCCCTTGGATTTAGAGGCGTCTTCCACCTGCTCGCATATGGCCACGCTCTTAGACTTGTTCAAAAGTTTTTTTATATAATTTGTGGCTGAATGGTAGGGAATTCCGCACATGGGCCGGTCTTTTCTTTTAGTTAAGGTTATCTCCATTAACCGGGAGGCTTCTATGGCATCTTCGTCGAAAAGTTCGTAAAAATCCCCTAACCTGAAAAATAGGAAAGCATCGGGATATTGAGCCTTTATTTTTTTATACTGTTTTACTAAAGGTGTATCTTTGGACACGGAAAAAAGCAGTTATTTTATCAGGAGTCTTTTTTCTTCTTTTTCTTCCGGGTATCTTCATCTGGCTGGATACCCTCTTCTTCCAGCTTCTCCTCTAATTTTCTTATTTTCAACTGCAATTTTTCTTCCTTGTTTCTTAATTTTTTACAGGAATTACGGTATTTTCTCAATTTCTTTTTAAGCTTGGCCTGGGTCATAAATCCCAGTATGGCAGTAATCAGGACACCTAAAAGTACCGCTCCCAGTATTAAAACCACCATGGGAACCGTGGATAAGACTTCTTTCCCAAACACCATTATAGGAACAGGCTGGGTATTGGACACCGCAAATATAGCTACTAGAAAAGCAAATACTATAATTATAAGTAATTTTAATTGATTCATTTTTCACCTCTTTCTTCTTCAAAATCTTTTTTTATTCTCTTACCGCACAGGGGCCTGAAATCACAATCGGGAAAACATGCCGTCTCGGGATTCATTGCATAGCGGATTTCACATATATCGTGATCTTCGGCCATATCCTCTATCATATCCTCAAGCTCTTCGGACGGGTTGTCAAACTGTATACCGACTATAAATGTCTCGTCGAATTTTTCTTCTTCACGGACTATTACCCCGTTTAAGTGTTTCTTAACCCCTAAAAAATTTAGATTAAAATCAATTCTGCTCTCTTTGGGCAACCTGTGGAATACTATCATGGCCGCTCCCCCGGCAGAAAGATCCGCTAAAATTCCCGGTATCGTATCTTCGTGCTGATCGGTGGACATCTCTATGCGAATGGGCTTAGCTATAGATAAAGTCAGGGGCAGCCTTCTGTGTTTTCTTCGGTCTTTAGACATATATAATACCTCTTTCGTTTTTCTTCCGGCTTCTTTTTAGAAAACCTACTTTAATTTTATAAATCTTTTTCCCTATTTTTTCAAGTTCAGCCGGTATATTTTTTGCATAACCCTTCATTTAATTAATTCGCTTTCCCTTTAAAGAATGGGGCAGTCCTTCTTCAATTTTAACTTTAACCTTTTGTCCTTTTTTTGCTTTCTTTCCTGTCCAGTGAACTATTTTATAAGTTCCGGTCCTTCCCTTGCGGGAATCCTCAGCAGTAACTTCCACGGTTTTACCTTCCACCATCCGGTTTCTTTTCAGACCCGCCCGGGAACAATACTCATTTAAAGTGGATAATCTTCTGCTTTTAACATCTTCGGCAACACTGTCCTCCCATTTTGAGGCCCGGGTCCCCGGCCTTGGGGAATAGGAGAAGGTAAAACACTGGTCAAATTCAAATTTTTCCACCAGCCGGAGTGTTTTTTCAAAATCTTCATCTTTTTCCCCGGGAAAGCCCACTATAAAATCAGAGGATATGGCCGCGGAGGGTATTTTTTCTCTTATATATCCGGCAATATTCTCAAAATGCTTAACTGAATATTTCCGGCCCATTTTTTCTAACACCTTATTGGAACCCGACTGAACGGGAATGTGAAAATAGTTGCACAGATTATCCCTTGAGGCCACTATATCCACCGTCTCTTTATCCATGTGCCCCGGATAGGAAGTGACAAATCTTATCCGTTCCAGCCCCACTATTTTGGAGACTTTCCGTAAAATTTCTTTAAAATCAGGATGGGAATTAACCGTCTGTCCCAGAAGCATAATCTCAGAAATTTTAGCCTTAGCCAGTTTCCGGCATTCTTTTAAAATATCATCCACCGGCCGGTATTTTTCCCTTCCCCTGACATAAGGTACAATGCAGTAAGCGCAAAAATTATTGCATCCTTTCATTATGGGGACATAACCGGCATATTCCTTATTATTACTATTAATATCATCAAAATGCTTATAATATTCTTTAATATCTTTCTGGGTATTTTTAAAGATTCCTTCCTTGTTTTTTTCAATAATTTGGGGAAGGTTATACAGTTCAGTTGGACCGGCAACTATATCAACATGGGGAAGTCTCTCTTTTATCTCATCCTGCATTCTCTGGGCCATGCATCCTGCCACGCATACTTTAAGATCCGGGTTTTTTCTTTTGGCGAATTTCAGTCTGCCCAGGTGGCTCATGGCCTTCTGCTCGGCATGTTCGCGCACCGAACAGGTATTGTAAACTATTATACCGGCCTCATCTTTATCGCCGGTTATACTATACCCCTTCTCCCGGAAGATTCCCTCCAGGCGGTCCGAATCGGCCTTATTCATCTGGCAGCCGAACGTCTTAATGAAAACTTTTTTATTTGTCATTTCCAAGGTCCCGGCGCTGGCCATTTTTTGTTAAAATTTTCAGATTTTACTATTGCTTCAACTGGATTTTTAAGAAATTTCTCAATTTGTATTGCAATAGTTTTTAAATTACCAGGAATATTTTCCATATCATTTCTGTTTATAAAAGCTTCCCACAATAATTGTCTATCTGAATTTAAATCATATATGTCCTCATTAAAAAACGGGGGAGTTCTCGGTAAATCTGTTTTTCTTTGTTTAAAAGTATTCTTTAAGGCTTTAGCTAATTTCTCTCCTTCAAACGAACAATAGCACATCATAAGCCAAATATCGTAATAATCTTTCATCCGACTGTTAAGTGACCCCAGTTTTATCATCGCTTCAAATTTTTCGCTAATAATACTTTCGGCCGGATAACCTTTAATTGTGGGGGGCGGCATATTTAGAATCACAGGATAAGTCGAATATTTTGGTTTAGGATAAATGCGGTCGTTAAATCCAAAGTCTACCTGCATCGGAATTCTGGCACGTCCCAGGAAACCTGTAAATTTTATTCGAACCCCCTCATATATTGCATCTTCTTTTATCTTTTCCCCTTTTACGGTATCGGCGTCGAATTTAATCCCATCATCTTCTACCTTCATATTGCAGACCTCTCTGACTAATTCTTCTATACTACTGACTTTATTATCATAATTTGCAGAAAAATCTATATCACGTGTAATCCGCCTGTGAGGTATATCCCATACAGTAAACATTAAGGCACCTTTTAAAATAAATTTTTCACCATAAATAGATTCACAAAATCTGTAAAGAAATCTTTCCATTCCATAATATTGCAATATCTCCTGAAAAGAGATATCGGTTTCACGAGACCTGTTTAAAAGCCGGGCCCGAACAGATGCTGTAATATTTTTTATTTTCTTACTCATATTATTGCTTCAAGTATTGGTTTTACTATCTTATCAACCCGGCATATTTTTGAATACCTCATAATCTCTTTTGGGTCTGTATCTTTCTCGGTAACAGCAATTTCCATTGAATCTCTCACAATATTAATCCCAATTCTACTTCTAAATTTAAAACAATCCGCAAGTGTTTTCGCTATACTGTAAATTTTTACTTCATGACCTGCCCGGTCATACTTTTCAATTCCTTTTTCCCAGCTCTTTTGGGAAAAATGATAAAATTTTACAGGCGGGTATTTGATCTTATTTTCATGACTACCCCGCGGAATAGCTATATCTACCTGTTTTGGTATTTCATCCGTAATTTCGTGGAATGCGAGGGCAGACAGCAGACATATAACCCCCTTTGGAGCTTTTATAGAAACCGCGACAAGATCAGTATTTTCAACTGTGGGTCCATCGGACAGAATATAAAGTCCCCTATCCATTTTTTCTATACGCCCGGAATCAATATGTTCTTTAAGTTGCGCTGTACTAAATCCCGCCTTTGAAATTTGTCTATACCCGGCTATTCCGCCGTTACTTCTTAGAAAATCTATTATCTGTTGTTCTTTGTTCATAAATTATATTCCTATACATTTATTTATAAGTGTA
>JBNJDT010000057.1:0-9107 GCA_051745145.1 Elusimicrobiota bacterium | reverse complement strand
ATGATTTTTGGAAAAAAGAAACATATTTTACTTGTAGACGATGATGATGATTTCAGAGAGCCTGCGGCCCGGTTGCTGGAGGATTTTAACTATCGCGTAGCCACGGCTGCTACAGGAGCCGAGACTTTAACTGAGTTGGAAAACGACTCATTTGATCTTGTTATACTTGATATTGATCTTCCCGACATAAGCGGGATGAATATTTTGAAGGCAATACGATCAAAAAAGAAAACAAAAAATCTTAAAGTTCTTATGCTTTCTGCTATGGGAAAAATGGGTGTGGTCGATAAAGGGTTTAACTATGGGGCTGACGACTATATGATAAAGCCGGTTGATGTGGATAAACTGAAATTAAAGATTTCAAAGTTGATTTAACGCATCTGGTAGTTATTTCCAAACTGATTAAATCTCAGTGATATACTTTACACATAATTTCTTTCACCTTTTTATATTGTTCTACTGACGCTGTTAACTGATTTTTTTAATAACCCCGTTATCGGGTTTTTTTCTTTTTGTAAGGAATTTTATAAATTAAATTTTCTGCACGTTCAATATGACCGTTTTTTATTTTAATCAGTACTTTTCCCAGGCGGCTGAGTGGGGTATAATTAAAAAAGAAAAGGAGAGAAGCATGACAGAACAAGAAACAAAACAGGTTATTGAAGAGTTACAGAAACTTAATAAGAATGTGAAAATTCTAATAGGGTCCATAAATTTCTTTCTTGCCGCAATCCTGGGGGCGATTATTTATGGATAATTACCACTCCTCGGTGACAGACTTGGCAACTTATGATTAAAAAATTTTTTATTTGAATAACCAGAATTTTCTTAGATTTTTTGACGAAATTTTAAATTGGCAATAAATTATTGACATATATTTTATAGGAGGTTATATAATGAAAAAATACATATTTGTTTTATTAGCTTTTGTTATCTCTGGATGTACAACAGCAGGGCCATTTGTAACGAATATTTCAAGTGATGGTCGTGGAAATTTAATAATCGAAAAGTCCAGAATTCAATTTAATTCTTTTACGGGAACGCTTTCAAATAAAGAGGGATCAACTCAGTCAATTAAAATTATTCCTGAAGATAAATCAGAGTAATTAAATAAGCATTATCAAAGGAATTTACCCGGTTAAAAGTTCTAACATTGTACCACGTAGAGTGTAAAAAGATTAAACCCGGTAAAGATTACGGTTAGAATCTGTACCCCGCGGAGACCGTAAAAACAGAATTTTTAAAATCCAGTTCTTCGTAATCCCCTTCAGGATTGTGTATTGTAGTTAAACTCCTGGAATATCTTATGTCAAGAGTACTGAATTCAGAGACTTCCAGACCGCCCCCTATCACAATAGATAGTTCTAGGGGATTGATAAAATCTATATCTTTGGTACCTTCTTCGGAAAGATCCTCTTGCAGTATTCCGTCAATCCTCACTTCTTTTTCAAATTTATTTACAGAGTCAATGTTTATCCCGAGTGAAGGGCCCAGGTAAATACTGGATTTCATATAATCCCATTCAGGGAAGTCTAAACTGGCAAATACCGGGATAGTAATATATGAAAACTTTATGTCATTTCTTACCTGGGTCTCAACTAATCTTGTTTCTCCGTCTATAAGGCTTGTATCTTCTATTGTCTTTTTATAAATGACGCCCTTTCGGGAAAAGTTTAACTCCGGTTGTACAGAAAAATAATTTTTCAGGGGGAAGTTAATCCATCCCCCGATATTTACTCCCGCTGTGGGCGACGGTGAAAAAACAGCTTCTAAGTTTTCCGGCATATCTGCTGACCCTAAAGAAATTATTTTGTCTATATCCTCATTTTTCAGGTCAGCATCGTCACCGGCTATGCTGGCAATATTGATCCCCGCTTTTGCCCCGTAAGAAATTTCCCGGGCACATGCTCGGTCCGCCGTAAAAAGAATAAAAGTGAATATGATTAAAATAATTATTTTCTTCATAATATCTGTCAGTTAATATAATTTTAAATTTGTTTCTTTTAAATTACTATTCTTTTATTTAAACAAATAATATTTTTAATGCAAATTTATGTAAATATTCTATTAACAGGTAAAGAGGGAAAATGGATTTATATACTGTTCGTCATTAAAAGTTTGACAGAACCAATATTAATTAAATATAGATAGTCTTATTTTCAGCTTAAAAAGGGTTGAAATTCTAAAAGTATTTTTTAATATACTATAAAAAAAAATTACAAGAATAAATTTATCAGTTAATTGAAATACTTACCTTCAGAAATATGTTTATCAGTTATATGCTTATAGGACAAAGCGGTAATTCTAAATTTTATATTAGTATTTTGATTTTATATATATGAGGAATTATGTTAATATAATACGAATTTTGTTTTTTAATTTTTAAAATAAAGGAAAGTGTTTTCAACCATGAAGAAAGTTGTTAAATTTTTGTTAATTATATTTTTCGTTATTACCGGGACGGCCGGAGCGGAATCGAATCCCCGCCAGATTCAGCTGACCGTTGATGAAGCTGTAGGATTGGCTATAGACAATAGCGAAGAAATTTTAAAGACCCGGTTAAATGAGAAGCGGCAAAAGAGAAAATATAAAGAAACTAAAGCATCTATCTTCCCTCAAGTTAAAGGTTCTTTTAACTGGAGTCGTTATATAGAATCACCGGTTTTAGATATGGATCTTGGTCCCATGGGGTCCAGAGAAATATCGCTAAATGAAGACTGGGAAATGAGATTCGGTCTGACGGCGTCCCAGGTAATTTTTGCTTTCGGGAAAATAACAAATGCTATTGAACTGGCCGAAAAAAGTATGGAAATGCAAAAATTCACCCGTAAACTTTCCAAGAATGAAATAAGTTACGCAACAAAACGGATATTTTATTCGTTACTTTTTGCAAAAGACTCCTTAAAAATTGCTGAAGAGTCTTATGATAATGTCCTCCAAAACAAAGAAGCTTTAAAAACCAAATTTAAAGGAGGGAGAATATCCAGAACTAATAATATTAAGATGGAGGCCGATGTAGCATCGAGACAGCCCCGGATCCTGGATTTAGAAGAAAGAATAGCAAAATTAACTGTTCAATTTAAGGATTTGCTGAATTTGGATGATGAAGAAAATATAGTTTTAAAAGAAAAGTTTACAGAGGATTTTCCGGAATTTACATTTTCAGAATTAAGAGATGCTATGATTCATAATTCTCCTTCCCTGAATATGTCGGTAATGAAATTAAAATTGAAAGAGACAAATAAAAATTTAAAGAAAGCGCAGTATTTTCCCACCATATCGGGTTTTTTAAATTACAGTTTTTCCGGTGAATCAAGTGAACCTGTAGTAAAAGAAGAATATTTAAACCGGGAAGTAATTGCGGGTTTAAAGTTGAATTACAATTTCTGGGAAGGCGGAGCCAGGCGAAATGCTTTAAAAGGGTCTGAAATTGATAAAGATATATCGGAAGTTGATTACCGGAAAAAAGTAAATGAAATGGAAGTTAGTTTAAAGTCGGCTCTTAAAAGCTACCGTAAATTGATAGAAACTTACAATACAAAGAAAGAAGTCCAGAGATTATCAGAAGAATCATACCAGGCAATGCTGTCAAGTTTTAAGTCCGGCCTGGTCTCCCAGACAGCGTTGAATGACGCCGAAAGACAGCTTACCGGAGCTAAAATTGATGCGCTTTCAACTTTGTACCAGATAAATTTAACCCTGGCTCAGATAGAAAAATTAACCGTCAGGAGTTTAAATTGAGAAAATTAATATATTTTTTGGCAGTTGTTCTTTTTGCCGGAGTTACAGTTTACAAGGCCCGGTTAAAGAAAGAGGCAAGCCAAAAAGAAATAGTAAGCATAAGGTCGTACTGGCAGGAATACGGTAAGCCTGTAAGGGTAGAACCGGTAAAACAGGGAGTCGCTCATTGCATAACTAAAGTATCCGGTATTTACAGAAATAGGGAATTAATTGCGGAAGTTCCCCCCCAGGTTCATAAAAAAATAGAGGTAGGCCAGAATTATACAGCCCGTAAAAACGGTGAGAAACTGAGCGGGGAAATTACATATATTTCTTCCACCCGGGAGTTAAATACCGGTTTTTACAGGGTAAAATTATCAGTTGAAAACAGTTCGGCTGTAAAAGAAGGGGATATTATTGTGGCAAAAGTCCGGACCAAAAGATTAGAGAATGTGTTAAAAATCCCCACTTCTTCAATATTAAATGAAGAGGAAGAGGCCTTTGTATGGATCGTAACAGACAAAGAGGTCCGTAAAAGAAAAGTGGAAACCGGTATACTCTGTAATGGTTTTACTCAAATTACCGAAGGATTGAAAAAAGGAGAAATTGTCTGTAAAGAAGGCATGTCGGAGCTTGAAGAAAAGGATAAAGTAAATATTTTAAATAAAGAGATCATAAAAAGATGATAAGAAGTTTTGTAAAAAGACCGGCAATGACCCTGATGTTTGTGCTGGTATTTGTAGTTCTGGGACTGGTTTCTTTTAACAATTTAGTTATTAAAAGAAATCCGGATACTGATTTCCCCATGGTCTCGGTGCGAACAGTTTACAGCGGTGCGTCACCGGAGGAAATTGAATCTCAGATTCTCCGGAAGATTGAGGATGCGGTTTCTGCAATTTCTCAGATAGATAAAATCCGGTCCACGGCCTATGAAAATTATGGATTTGTAATGATAGAATTTGACCTGGGTGTTGATGTAAACAACAAAGCCATGGAAGTTAAAGATAAAATCCAGCCTATCTTAAACGAACTTCCCCAAGATGCCCAGCGGCCGGTAGTGGCAAAGTTTGATCCCATGACCAGCTCCATCATGGATATGGTGCTTACCGGAGAAAATGTGGACGAACGGGAGCTTTACGAATATGCCGATAAAGAGTTAAGGGACGAGTTCAGTATAGTCGAAGGGGTTGCCTCCGTTGACGTGTATGGCGGGAGAAAACGCCAGATAAATGTGGAGCTGGATAATAACCTGATGAAAAAACATTTTATTTCCATCGGCAAAGTTGTAAGCAGCTTGCAGGGTAGAAACGTCAATATTCCGGGCGGGGCGATAGAAAGGTCTGAAAATAAGTCCAGTGTAAGATTAATAGGAGAATTTGAGGAAGTTGAAGATATTAGAAATATGTCCCTTGTTACCTGGGAGGGGCAGAGAATAAAATTATCCGATATAGGTACAGTTTCCGATTCATTTGAAGAAAAAGACTCCTATACCCGGTATAACGGTAAGAATGTGGTTGGTCTTTCGATAAAAAAGATGTCCGGCGGGGATGCTGTAAGTATAGTAGAGAGAATCAGGAATGAGCTGGGTAATATTCGCGAAAATCTTCCTAAGAATATGGAATTAGCCATAGCCTATGATTCCACAAGAAGTATTATAAGGGATACCACTACAACGGTAAAAAATATAATATACGGCATATTATTTACTGTGTTAATATTATTTCTATTTTTAGGGGATGTCCGTACGACAATAATAGCGGCCGTAGTGATTCCCACTTCTATAATTTCGGCATTTTTCCCGGTGGATTTTTCGGGTTTTTCTATTAATTTTGTAACTTTACTGGCTGTAGCCATATCCCTGGGGACATTAATAGCAAATGCTTTAGTAATTATAGACAGTATAGATCTGCATCTGCAAAAAGGGAAGAACCCGGAAGATGCGGCAGTGGACGGAACCCGGGAGGCCTCGGTGGCAGTGCTTGCGGCAGCCGGGACTAATCTGGTGGTGTTTACCCCGATTGCTCTCATGGGGGGGATGGTAGGCCAGTTTATGACCCAGCTGGGGATGACTGTAGTGTATGCTACCGTATTTTCTATCCTGGCTTCTTTCACCCTGACCCCGATGATGTGCGCTATTTTGTTAAAGCCCCGGCAAGAAGAGAAAAAGTACGAAGAACTGGGGATTTTGAAGAAGATAATATTTTTTCCCCAGAAAGTATTACAATTTCTCTTAAAAGAATATAAAGTTTTATTTAATAAATTATTTAAACATCCGGTGTTAACTATAGTTGGCTGCGCGGCTGTGTTTGCGAGTGTTTTTTATCCTCTTAAATTTATAGGAAACGAGTTTTTCCCGCCCTCCGACCAGGATAGAATCAGTATTGAAATCCAGATGCCCCAGGGGACCAAGCTGGAGAAAACTTTAGAAAAAGCTAAAATTATAGAAAATCATGTAAAAGAAATTAAAGAAGTAACCAGTTACTTGTCTTATGTGGGAGTAGACGGGGCCGAGACAGCTGAAATTACGGTAAATCTTAAGCCCGTGGCCGAAAGGGAAAAATCGGATCTGGATATTATAAATAACCTCATCCCCAAAGTTGCCAAAATACCCGATGCTAAGATTAGTTTCGGCCGTGGGGGAATGGGGCCGGGCACGGCGGATGTCACGATAAATGTTCACGGGCAGGACTATGATAGACTTGTTGAAATGGCCAATGAGATGAAAGGTCTTATGATGGATACCGGTTATTTCAGATCTGTTGAGTCTTCCTATAATGTACCTGCCAACGAAATCAGGTTTATCCCCGATGATGAAAAAATCATAAGATACGGGGTTTCAAACCGCCAGGTTGGCGACATTTTAAGGTCCGCCGTAGAGGGTAACGACAGAAATGTTTATCGTGAAAAAGGTGAGGAATACGATATAAATATTGAACTGGCAGAGATATTTAAAAAATCCTCCTCGGATATAGCGGATATAAACATAATGTCCAAAGACGGTCTTATAACACTCTCACAGTTGGGGAAAGTAATAAAAACCCGGGGGCGTTCCACTATAAACCGGCGGGATAAAAAAAGAGTTATAAAATTGAGCGGGTTCCTGTCAAAAGGTACTGCCGGTGAAGTTAGAGCTCTACTGGATAATAAATTTTCCAAAAAGATGGATTTTGGCAAAGAGTATGGGTATAACCATGTGGGAATGGCCGAAATGCAGCGGGAATCCGAAAAAGAAATAAAGAAGGCCTTTATCCTGGCTGTTATCCTTACATACATGCTGCTTGTGGCTATATTAAATTCTTTCATACAGCCCTTTGTGATTGTAACTTCGGTAATAACTTCTTTTATGGGGGTGTTTTACCTGCTGTTTTTCATGGATTTCTCTGTTAATATCGGTTCCATGATGGCCATGGTTATGGTTGTGGGGCTGGTAGTAAATAATGCCATTCTTTTAATTGACTATGCTCTTAAAGAAATGTCCCGAGGAAAAGATATGAAAGAAGCACTCTGGTCGGGAGCTTCGGTTAAATTCAGGACTATCCTGATGACTTCTCTGGCCATAGTGTTTGGAGCCTTGCCCCAGCTTTTTGATAATTTTGGCGCAAAAGCGGCAATGGGAGGGGTAATTATAGGGGGTATGCTGGCTTCCATTTTCTTCACTTTTACCTTAATACCGGTAGTTTTTAAAGAAGCTTTAAAATTTCAGCATTTTGTTGTAGATAAGATTAAAGCAATTGTCCGGTAAGTTTAAGTCCGGTGGATACAATAATTAATCAACTGCCCATATTGTTATAGATTTTCACAGGTCTAAGTTCCTTAAATTTTTATTAGGGTATTAGAAATAGAAAAAGTAAATATAAAAAGATGACGGTTCTGTTAAAGCTTTTTGACTAAATAATGTCCGAAAGATATATTTATAATATAAGAGTATTTTTAAAGGAGGCGTTATTTTTAAGGATTTTCAAAAGCATATAGAGGAAAGGCAAGACCGGGCATTTTAATATGGTGTCCGGTTTTTTTAATTTGTAGGGGAAAATATAATTGGCAACAATAATAATAGAAAATGTAAAAAAGTGTTTAAAAGGAGTTGATTTATGGGAAACGATGGACAAAAAAAAGTAGTAGTGGTAAATAGCAACAATAAAAGCATAGGCCTGGCTTTAATCCTAACCTTTTTATTCGGGGGATTGGGTATGTTTTATGTCTCGATATTATCTGGAATACTCTGGACTATGCTGGAGATTGTTATCGGAATAGTTACGGTAGGAGCCGGGTTGGTAATATTACATCCCTTAATGATGATTATTGCTGTTATTTCTATAAAAAATCAAAATAAAAAGAAAGCCCAAAAAACTAAACAATTTATTGAGGAAAATTAATTTTATAATTTAAAGTAAAAAGAAATACTTAAGTATTCTTTTACATTACCCGTATATTGTGGTAAAATTAAAGCAACAGTTCTAAAAATAGTTTTTATTTTCAATTTATCTCCTCGGGAGGGTTTTAAAAATGGAAAATGAGCATAATGCTTTGGAGTTTAAAAATGTTTTGGAATATAGTAAAAGTATTGTTGCGACTCACCGGGAGCCCTGCCTAACACTGAATAAGGACCTACAGGTTATATCTGCCAACCAGGCTTTCTACACCAAGTTTAAAATCTCGAAAAAAGAAACCGTAGGAGAACCAATTGATGAAATAGGGAATAGTGAATGGGATATTCCTAAGTTATTAACTCTACTAAAAGATATCCTTCCAAAAAAGAAAATTGTAAAGGATTATGCGATAGAGCATAAGTTTAAACATACCGGAAAACGGGAGTTGCTTGTCAATGCCTACCGGCTCAACATACCAGTAAAGACAGAGCTGGAGAAAAAGAAAGAGTTGATACTCCTGTCTATTGAGTATATCGCTAAAAAAAAGAGATACATAGAAAACCTTTTAGAAAGTAAAAATGAGTTATTCCAGATACTTCAGGGGGTAACAATGCCCACCTTTGTTATAGATAAGAACCATCAGGTAATTTACTGGAATAAAGCCTGTGAAAAATTAACGGGAATACCTGTCAAAGAAGTTGAGGGAACAGAAGATTACTGGAAAGCTTTCTACGATACGAAACGACCGGTTATGGCGGATTTAATTGTAGAGGATGCAGGGAAAAAAGAGTTCGAAAAATATTACGAAAATAAATACACCAAATCTCCCCTGATGGATAACGCATACGAAGCTGAGGATTTCTTTCCGGATTTTGGGGAAGAAGGAAGATGGATTTATTTTTCCGCTGCTCCTTTAAGAAATTCAAAAGGAGAAAAAATTGGTGCCATAGAGATATTAAAAGATATCAGTGAGCGCAAACAAACAGAAAAAAGACTGCGGACATCAAGGGAAGAATA
>JBNJDT010000056.1:0-9117 GCA_051745145.1 Elusimicrobiota bacterium | reverse complement strand
TCAGAAAAATTTTCTTTAATCGAATGCAGATAATTAGGTCTGGAAAATTCTACAAATATTATAGTATCCTCATCCGCACTTTCCTGCATCTTAAGAACATCTTTATTAACTTCTTTTAATATATCATTCCAGACAGTCTCGTCTGTAACCTTATAGCCACCGTCATCGGTAGGCCGGCTCCTTTCCCATTTTCCCGTCTTTTCGTCTTCTTTAAATATTTTCCACAATTTCGGAAAATCATCTATACGGGGGAAACTTTTGTAAAGCCCGTCATTTTCAAGGCGGGCCGTCAACCGGCGGTACACCTCCGATTTGCCGCAGCCGGGCATTCCCAGTAAAAATATTATCATATTTCAAAAACCTCGTTTAAATATTCTGTCTCTTTACTTAGAATCTCTTCGGCATTCAACAATTCTTCAATTTCCCTGACAGCAGTTTCAACCACCACAATCTTAACCCCTTTTTCTTTAAATATACGGGCCAGATTTTTTAAATTTTCCTTCTTTAAAAATCCTTCCTGCCGGTGAAGAGGAGGATGAAAAGTAAAATCATCGCCGTCTATCACAAAATCGTTAAGATGCACTTCGTATAAAAGTTCATCGGGGATTTCTTTTACTATATTTTCGGGGTTTTCGGGAATCTGTTCCTCACTGAAATTATTCTTGTGCATGGGAAGATCAATTGTAAACCAGTGGCCTATATCAAAACAATATTTTATATCCATACCCTCTTTGTTAAGTTTTTTCAGTATCTGAATAATTTTCTTATTATATACTCCGTACGTATCAAAAGCGGTGTTGTTTTCCAAATGAAAAACGACCCCTTTCTTTTTAGCGTAAGGATACAGCTCTTTTAAAGACTTGGTCAGAGATTCATCCAGCATTTTAAGGTACTCACCCACCGCCTGGTAAAAAGGTACCGATCCGGGATGCATAACTACTGATTTACAACCGAGTTTAGCAGCTACATCTATATATCTTTTCTGAAGATCGCAGGCAATCTTTCTATCCGATTCCTGGAATGCTATAACTGCCTCTCCAATATAAGTGTACGGTAGATGAAAGGACATGGTCATACCATTATCTTCGGCATATTTTCTGGCTTCTTCTATCTCTTTATCATCTAATTCCAGGTAGGGGTTGGGTACTCCGCCGTCCAGTTCAATATGGGATAGTCCTATTTTCTTTCCCACTTTTAACTGATTAATAATATCCCTTTTGGCCCTGATCTGAACCCGGGCATCCATATTGTACACCGGTAAATTACCTTTCCTGAACTCCTTTCTCTCATCATCCGTTAAAAATGAAGTTTCCAACATGTTTGTAAAATTTCTACCTATTCGCATTTGTCTCCTCCTTTAAGTTTTCAATATGCGATATCTTTTTAAGGTACTTAAACCTATCGTATATCTTTTCCGGAACCACTTCTTTTAATTTTTCCACACTAAAACCCTCCACTGTAAAAGAAGCCATCACACTTCCTAAAACCACTGCCTGTTTTAAAATAGTTTCGTTAATTTTATCTTTAGAAGCCAAGTATCCCATAAATGCTCCTCCGAAACTATCTCCCGCTCCGGTTGGATCCAGTACGGTATCCAGAGGCATTGACGGGGCTGTAAAAACCTCTATTTTCTCTTTACCGGAAGCAGAATAAAAAACTGTTACCCCGTACTCTCCCTGTTTAACTACAATAACCGCCGGGCCCATCTTAAAAATATTGTTAACTGCAGTTACCAGATTGGGATCCTCACCCAGCTGACGGGCCTCTGCATCGTTGATAAATAAATAATCCGTATATTCCAGTACTTTCTTTAACTTTTCAGGGGTATTTTCTATCCAAAAATTCATTGTATCCACGGCAACCAGCTCGGGGTTTGTGAACTGCTCTAAGGCCTTAAGCTGCATTTCGGGGTCTATATTAGCCAGAAAAACATATCTGGCCTCCTTTTGCTCCGGCGAAATTTCAGGATAATAGTCTTCTAAAACATTCAAATCCGTAGCCAGGGTCCGGGCGGTATTTAGATCATACCCGTACTTACCCTTCCAATGAAACGTATTTCCCGGTTTCTGTATTAAAGAATCTAAATCTATATCCCGGTCATTCATCTCCTTTACATAATCCTCCGGAAAATCTTCTCCTCTTACCCCTACAAGAGAAACCGGGTTAAAATAACTGCACGCCCAGCAGGCATAAACTGCCGAACCTCCCAAAACTTTAGTTCTCTTACCGAACGGAGTTTCAATATCATCCAGTCCAACTGACCCTATTATTACCGGTTGAGAATAAACTTGGTCTTCCATCTTTATACGCTCAATAATATTTACCTATTAAAATATCAAGTTTTTCTTTCATAGTTTCATCTATAGCTTCCGGAGCGGTCTGAATAGCGGGTTTTAAAGCATTTCTACAGCTGCATTCCTTTATATCATTTTTTTCCAAAGCCAAAAACATATCTTTTAATACCGCCTTTGCATTCCGGGAATTTTCTTTTACCTGTTTTACTACCATATCCGCCGTCACAGCATCGTGGTCTTTATTCCAGCAGTCATAATCAGTGACAAAAGCCATAGTGGCATAACATATCTCCGCTTCCCTGGCTAACTTAGCTTCGGGAATAGCAGTCATTCCTATAACATCTACATCCCAGGACCTGTATATCCGGGATTCGGCGTAAGTAGAAAACTGGGGACCTTCGATACAGATATAAGTTCCGCCGCTATGTACTTTTAAGTCTTTATCTTGACTCTGGTTTTCTATTAGCTCAGATAGATTACTGCAAACCGGTTTATCAAATCCAATGTGAGCAACTAACCCGTTCCCGAAAAAAGTACTCGGCCGGTTTTTGGTCCGATCAAAATACTGATCTACAATTACCAGATCTCCCGGTGCAAGTTCTTCTTTCATACTTCCCACGGCGCTAACGCCGATTATCTTATTAACCCCCAGTTTTTTAAAGGCAAATATGTTGGCCCTGTAATTTACCCGGGAAGGTATAATAGAGTGACCTTTCCCGTGCCTGGGTAAAAATGCCACTCCCAAACTGCCCACCCGGCCGGTAATAATTTTATCCGAGGGGGAACCAAAAGGAGTTTTTATCTCAACCTCTTCAATATCTTCCAGCTCTTTAAATTCATAAACCCCGCTGCCGCCTATAATACCAATATCAATATTTTTATTAAACATTAGAGTTATTCTCCTCCAGATACTTAAAAGTCTTTCTTGCGTTTGTCATAAATTTCCCTTTTTATTTTGCCGTTAAAAATTCTAAACCCAGCTCTCTGCCCACATCTATATCCTCATTATCCACACTTTCAATCATATCCTGGATTAAATTATTTAATACATCCATTGCCTCATCTAGTCCCACCTTGCTGTTTCCGGTCTTGCATTCGGCGGCAAAAGGATGTCCGCCTCCGGAAATCTGGTCCCGGTGTCCGAACTTTTCTACCAGCCGGTCGGATAAATTACTGCATATTTTACCGGCATGAACTTTATCGGTTGTAGAACGCATTGAAAAATGAATACGCCCCGAAGACTGGTGGTCCACCATAATAAAAAATACTTTATCGGAACCGGACTGCTGTTTTAAATTATTTAAATAAACCGATCCCACCATGGGCATCAGGGTTACATCTTTACCTTTAAATAAATATATCTCGGTTTCCCCCAGCCTGCATACATGGGTGGAGCCGGAAAAAGCTTTTGCTGTTTTCTTCCAGTCTTCCTTAAAATATTTAAATATCAGATTTATTACTTCTTCTCTACCCGTTGATTTAATGTAGTCATCAACAGAAGTCCAATTATCGGGATCAAAGTTTTTACTGCCTCTTTCCAGAAGTCTAAAAGTAAATTCAGGCTGTTTTATATCTTTTAGTTTTTTATCTCTCTTATTATAAAAATACTGAAACCCTCCGCCGCCAAGAGCAAAATAGAGCTCCGTAATCTGATTTAACAGCGTTGTCTTTTCTCTTTGCTCTACCTCAAACATAGTAGGCCGGGATTCTATTTTATCCACCAAATTATTGAATTCGTCGACAACCCGGGTTTCATAAAACGGTTCTACATAATCTGACACATAATCCGTAGCCGGCTCAACCATCCAGTCACCCTTAAGGCCTACTAAATTAAGATAATCATCATACCGGTCGGTTTTTTCCATAGCCGTAGCTATCATATGGACCAGAAAAGAAGTGGAACATCCCTTGTACTCGCCGTGTAGCTGGGGGTTTACTACTAAAATATTTTCCGGATTTTCTCCAATAAGGGGATGGTGATCAATGACCGTAAAATTAGGAGTTATCGAAGAGTATTCATTGTAGTATCCCATCGTTGCCTTATCCAGGACAAAAACTGCCGAATAATCTTCATCCCGTACATCTCTTTCCAGTTCTTTTTTGGAAAGTTCCATAACTCGGGGGATATTCACATCACAGTCAACCCCTTCTTTTTTCAGCAGTCTTTTAAAAATTACCCCCGCTGTTAAACCGTCAGGGTCGTCATGACAATAGATAAGTACTTTCTCCCCCTTTAATTTCCCTATGAGGTCGATTACCCGGAAAGCCCCTATTCTGTTAAGCTCTTCTTTTACAAAATTAGAATATTTCACAGTTCTACTTCTTCCATAGCTTCTTTAAATCTCAACCGCTTGTCTTTTATCTTTTCACTGTGGTCGGGATTGGGGAAAATGATTAAATCCCAGCCTTCTACTCTTTTCTTTAAACTGTCAGAATTTTTATCGTAAAGATCCTCAAGATCATCGGTCTTATAATAGCCCTCCATAAGGGAAGTGGGCACTATATGGTCATCGGTTTCGTGATTTTTGTCTTCATCCTCAAACCGGCTGCGATTACTTTCCATACAGACTTCAAACGGAGACCAGATATATATTAATACCCCCCGTTTTCTCACGTAATCGGAAAAATTTTCTACTGCCTCCCGGTAATTATCCCGGGCGAATTCAGTAAAAATCTTTCGGCCGTCCTTCTCTTTTTCTTTTAATATTTCATCCATCTCTTTTAAGACATCGTCCACAATAGTCCAGTCAGTAACTTCGAATCCCCCTTCCTTGCGCACATGTCTTTCAAACTTTGTATCTTCATCCAGGAGTTTTTGGAGTATGGGGAAATCATCTATCCTTACAATTTCATCCACACCTTTTTGAGAAAAAACCGGTTTAAATACATTTTTATATAAAAATGATTTACCGCAACCGGGTCGGCCCAGCATAAAAAAGAATTCCTTTTTCATATCTGCTCCGCTATATTTTTTACGTACTCTGACTCATCCCGTATAAGTTCTTCCCGGTCGGCCAGCTGTTCTTTGGTTTTTAAAGCCGTCTCCAGAATAACTACTTCGGGTTTAAGCTTTTCTTTAAGAATACGAAAATATTCCTTTAGCTTTTCCTCTTTCAACTGTCCCGGAGTATCCATAAGAGGGGGATGAAATATAACTTTCTTGGGAACATAATCATTTAAATGAAGTTCGTATACATATTCGGGGGGAATCTTATCGAGTTCACTTAAAAAATCTTCCGGTATCTCTTTTTCCGGTTTTTCAGCCCTGGTAAACCAGTGGCCAATATCAAAATTAAACCAGACCTTCGCTCCCCGGTCCCTGGCCTTTTTTACAATCCGCAGCAGATCTTCTGTCTCGTAATACAGATTATCAAAGGAGACATTGTTTTCAACGTGGAATTTAATACCTTTCTTTTGAGCGTAGTTGGCCAGAGATACCACAGAATCGAGAACCGCCTCTTCATACTGCTCGAGAAATAATTCCGTCAGGTGATAAAAAGGAGCAGAACCGGGATGAAGCACGCAGGCTTTGGCCCCTATCTTTTCTCCAAAATCAAGATACTTTTTATGTGATTTTATTACCAGTCCTCTCTCGTAATCCTGAAGACAGCTTACTTCCTTGCCAAAACTGGAATAGGATAAATGAATTGACAGTGAAATACCCATATCTTCTGCCTTTTTCTTTATCTTTGCCGCCTGCTCATCGGTAAAATCAAGGTAAGGGTTGGGAACATCACAATCCAGTTCCAGCCAGTTAAATCCCAGTTCCTTTATCTTATTCAATTGAAAATCCACATCGGCCTTGAATTCCCGTAGTCCCAGAGCATTCATAGATGCCAGATCCAGATCACCCGATAAAACTTTTTCCCTCTGTTTCTCGGATAATTTATCCACAATAAATGTATTAGTAAAATTTCTTCCTATTTTCATTTTAATTTTCCTTTATATTTTTAAAATTCCTCTACTTTATCTTTTAATACTCTGGCATAAAAAAACTTCGGTGCTTCTACCTTATCCTCGCTTATAGTGTAAGCGTTAAGAAATCTTTCTTTTGCCGGTTCTAATTTTTCGCTGTCTCCGTCGGAATAAAAGACGGCCAGCGGTTCACCTTTTTCAACTTTATCCCCCACCTTCTTCTTAAGATATATTCCTATCGATAAATCCATGGGCGCATCCTTGGTCTTGCGTCCGGCCCCTAAAACTTTTGAAGCCATCCCCACTTCCAGGGCATTGATTTTTCCGACCCAGCCGGATTTAGAAGCTTTAATCTCAATCTTTTCTTTAGGCTGGGGTAAAAGTTCAGGATTATCCACCACATCGGGGTTACCCCCCTGGGCTTCAATCAGCTGCTTCATTTTTTCTAATCCCTTGCCGTTCTCGATATTTTTTCGGAGCCTTTCTTTACCCTCTTCCCGGGTAGATACAACTCCGGATATTAATAACATGTTACTGCCTAACTCTAAAACCAGTTCCACTAAATCCCGGGGCCCGTCTCCTTTAAGGGTCCGGATAGCTTCTGCAACTTCTATGCCATTACCTATAGCAAAACCAAGGGGCTGCTCCATAGAAGTTATTATTGCGGCAACTCTCCGGCCTGCTCCTTCACCGATCTGGACCATAGTTTTAGCCAGCTCGAGAGCATCTTCGTATTCAGCCATGAACGCCCCCACTCCGGTCTTAACATCAAGTACAATACCGTTAGAACCGGCGGCCAGCTTTTTGCTCATAATGGAAGCCGCTATAAGGGGAATCGAATCCACGGTGGCCGTTGAATCCCTAAGGGCATAAATTAATTTATCGGCCGGGGCCAGCTTGGCCGTTTGGGCTATCAAACTTACCCCTATATCATTAACTGTCTTCATAAAATCTTCGGCAGGCAGTTCTACCTTAAAATTGGGTATGGACTCTAACTTATCCACGGTGCCGCCGGTGTGGCCCAGAGCCCGGCCGGTCATTTTTGCCACCGTACCCCCGCTGGCAGCAACAAGGGGCGCCAAAACTAAAGTTGTAGTATCCCCCACCCCGCCGGTGGAATGTTTATCTACTTTAAATCCCTCTATCCCGGATAAATCGACCTTATCACCGGAATCAACCATTATTTTGGTAAAATTTACACATTCTTCGGCTGTCATATCTTCAAAATATACAGCCATTAGAAAAGCGGCCATCTGATAGTCGGGTATCTGTTCTTTTATATACCCGTTTACCAGAAAATTCAGTTCTTCCTCGGTCAGTTCATTGCCGTCTCTTTTTTTCTTTATTAATTCATAAACATCCACTGTTTAACTCCTTTTTTATATATTTCTAACTAATTCTCTAACTACTTTTTTAAATTTTTCCTTGGCTTTATTAGTAGTTTCAATTACTTCTTCATGGGAAAGGGCGTTACCCGTTATCCCGGCAGCCATATTTGTAATCATGGAAAGGCCTACTACTTTAAGGTCGTATTTGTTGGCCATAATAACTTCCGGTACTGTAGACATTCCCACGATATCAGCCCCTACCGTACGGGCCATCTTTATCTCGGACGGCGTTTCATAGGACGGTCCGCTGTTGGCCATGTAAACCCCGGACTTAAGATCTATCCCCAGACGCTTTCCTATTTCTTCGGCCTTGGCCCTTAACTTAGAATTATAAGCATCAGTCATATCTATAAAATCAGGGGCCCCGATCAGGGGATTATCTCCCATAAAATTTATATGATCTTTTATAATTACAATATCACCGGGCGTAAAATCTTCCCGAACTGCGCCGCCGGCATTACTTACCAGTAATTTATCTATTCCCATACTGGCCATTACCGCCGTGGGAAATACTACTTTTCCCATGCCGTGTCCTTCATAGTAATGAATTCTGCCGGACAGGGCGACTACCGGTTTACCTTCCAGAATACCTCCGACCACGGCTCCATCGTGCCCTTCCACAGTTGATTCTGGAAAATTGGGTATATCGGTAAAATCTAAAACTACCGCATCCTCAAATTCTTTGACCAGTTCCCCAAGTCCGCTTCCGAAAATCAGTCCCATTTCGGGTTTTACATTAATATTGGCTTCTATATATTCTCTGGCTTCTTTAATTTCACTATTATTCATTGTATAACTCCTTTTATCCTTGTTGAACAGTTTTCTTAATACTATTGATTTTTTATAATTTTACCTTTAAAACTCTCCCCCAAATTGAGCTCTTCCATTCCCATAATATCGGCAATTGTCTGGCCACAATCGGCAAAAGTTTTTCGTATACCCAGATCTACTCCCGCCTTAATTTGGTCTCCGTAAACCAGCAGGGGAACGTACTCCCGGGTATGGTCGGTATGCTCCCCGTATGTGGGGTCACATCCGTGATCAGCCGTAATAAACATAATATCTTCAGGGCCCATATTCTCCTGGATTTCAGGTAACCGGTCGTCAAAATGTTTTAAAGCCCGGGCATAGCCTTCTACGTTTCTCCGGTGTCCGTAAACACTGTCAAATTCAACAAGATTAGTAAATATCAGGCTTTCTCTGTCCCGGTTTTCTTTTATATACTTTATAGTTTTATTAATACCGTCTTCATTGTCTTTAGTCTTAATATCCCGAGTTAATCCCCGGTGATTAAAAATATCTCCTATTTTCCCTATACCTATGACACTTTTGTTATTTTTAACCAGTATATCCAGCAACGTTTCCTGGACGGGCTCCAGCGAAAAATCCTTACGGGCAGAATTAAGTCTTTTAAAATTACCGGGCTGGCCTTCAAAAGGCCGGGCAATAACCCGGGAGACCGAATTCCGGCCGGTAAGTATCTTTCTGGCCTTTTCGCAAATCTCATATAATTCTTCTAC
>JBNJDT010000055.1:0-9236 GCA_051745145.1 Elusimicrobiota bacterium | reverse complement strand
ATACCTTGCCGATTCCCAGGAGACGCTGGAAGTATTACTTTCCCAAGTCCAGGATCCGTCACTTCCGGAAACCGAAGCACTATCCCAGTCCTCGGATGTAGTCCATTCCTCGTTATTCCAATCCCAGAAAAGATCGTCCCCGTCTTCGTTCCACACATCTCCGTCATTAGTATCATCGGGCGGATTTACTATTTTCTGGACAGCCACTTCCACATCTGAAGGCATATTTCCCACACCTTCTCCGGAGATAATATCAATCTCGGAAGAGACCTGACCGTGATTTTTAGATGTGGTATATGAAAAAGGCTCACCGGTTGCTGGATAAAAAGTTACCGGCGGTGATGGCGCTCCTTCTGAAGGTTTCGAAGATTTTGCTTTACTCCTTATTTCAAATTTTTCAATATTATCATACGTAACATTCGCAGTCCAGTCTCCCGGGACAGAAGTATACTCCCAGTACTCATTGTTACCGGCGGGAGAGGAGGCATTCAACCATATAAGCTCATCCTGCTCAACCCATGAGGAACCATCCCATTGAAAATCGTAATAACTGTCCGATGACCCCCAACCTCCGGCCTGTCTCTCCTCTTTTGTGATTGCAATCCAGTTATCCGTAATAGAATACTCGGCTCCGGTATGACTTTCCCCCATTACTTTAGGTAATTCCGGATCCTGGTCCGTATTACTTCTCGGAGCTGTTATCTGGGCGACCGGTACCGACGGATCGTACTCAAACGTTAGACTGCTTGTTCCTATCTCATAATCTGTTTCGCTATTACCGGCAATATCACTGGTTTTTGACCACAGCTGAAAAGAATGGGCATCTCTACCCGAAAGGGAAGGCATGCTCCATTGCCAGTTTCTTGTAAGATAAGTGGATTTCCATACATCCCAGGCTCCGTCAACCCAGGTCTCTATAGTTCCCCAATTACCGTCTCCCTGATAATACTCATTGGCATCCTGGTCATATAACTTTACTTTTATATTACTGAACGTATCATGCTGCAACGGCTCATCGTCGGCCTCCCCGGATACCGTACTTATTGACCCATATGACTCCCCGTCAGCGGGGAAATCTATTCTGCTTTCAGGATTTTCTTGATCATACCGGTACTCATAATCCGAACCGATCGATTCATTGCCGGCTTCATCATATGCCCTGGGTGTAACCCGGTACTGGTGATTCTGATCATGAGGCGGGAGGGATGAATATGTCCAAAAATCTAAGGGAGCTCCAACCGGAACCCAGGTATCTTCAGCGGTATCATTCACCCAGGTAGAACCGTTCCAGAAAGTCGTACCTTGAGTAAGATCCTGTATTTTTAGATCCACGCTGGCCATACCTGATTTATCATCCGCAGTTTCTCCGGTATAATCGGTAAGGGAATCATTGTACCAGCTGCCATTTACGGGAATTGTTACAATATTGGTGGGCGGGGGAGTGGCATCATAGGTGAATTCTCTGATTGCTGAAAATCCCTCCAGGGTCCGCGGTTCCACGTTATCTTTTGCCTTTACTGTTATCTGGTAATCTCCCGATAGCCAGTTTACTCCCGAATACGACCAGGAGCTGGTATAAACCGTAGCATAGGGCCACTGCTCCGAGCTGTCGGTCCATCCTGAGCCGGTCCACCACTGTCCCGTATCTACATTGTATATCCGGGTTCTTACATAATCTATTTCGTGGAGTTCGGAAACAGTTCCCTCAAGAGTTAAGTTTGAATCATTTATAAGAGTGTCAGATGCAGGATAGGATACCGAAACCGACGGCGGGGTATCATCCCAGGTAAGATGTAACTCCGAAATATCATCCGGTTCATACTTATTCCCCGCTTGATCCACTGCTCTTACCCCAATATAATACTCTCCCGGATAAGTATTCTGGTTATCATGGAAAACATTTGAAGAGTCGGGAACTTCAAATTGCCAGTCCTCCCAGTTGGGATTCTGCTGGGCGTCAACCCAGGTCAGTGAAGTCTCGGTAAAGCCGGATTTATCCTCAGCAAGATAATAACCGTCGGAGCGTTGGCGGACATAAACCTCAACATTTTCAAGAATTCCTATCTCCGGAGTATCCAGAGCCGTGCCGGATATATAGTTATTTCCGGGACCGTAAAGATGATTTCTTGTAACATCAGAATCCGGGCTGGTCAGCTGAACGTCGGGAATCTCCGTATCCCACCAGAATCTGGATAGCGCTTTTGTGGCATAGTCCTCCACATTGGCCGAGGGGGTGGATTTATCTGTGGCATAAGCCATAATTCCGTATTCGTGACCGTTGGACCAGGAATCCGTAGATATTCCGTAATCCCAGTAATAAATATCTCCTATAACTTCTCCGGAAGTATCCAGCCAGTCTTCTCCTTCAACCCAGTCAGTGCCGTTCCAGTAAGTGGAACCCCGGGTAATATCCTGAATATATATTTTAACATTTTCAGTATCCCCGTTGGCCGTACCTTTTATCTCCTGAAAAAGCGAATCGCCCCTGAAAGTCTTATGGGACAGATGGTCCGGATCCGTTATAACCGACTGTGGAGATTCGGTATCGTACACAAAAGTTACCGTTGCTATATTTGTCTCGTAATTGGGAACCCTGTCAACGGCCCGGGTATTAATTTTATATTCGTCTCCGTTTACAAAAGAAATAACTTCGGAATTATATTCCCAGTTCATGGTTTTACCGTCAAAAGAGTAGTTGCTCACATCCAGCCAGTAGGAATCCGACTGCCAGTCAACCCCGTTCCAGTAACCGGCCCCCGAACCGCTGGAAATTCTTATCTGGACCCCGTCGACCGCCTCTTTTAATCCGGACTCTCCGTCAAAAGCAGTACCGCTTATTGTATTAAGAGAACTTCTCCGGGAGCCGTCAGCGGGGACATCAACCTCGGATACCGGGTTATCATCATCAATCATAAATACGGAGGAGGAAAGTTCAGTCTGGTAAGTGGGCCCTCCGTAATTTGAGTCTGTCATATCTCTTACTCTTACAAAAAGCGTATAACTCTCCCCGCTGTTAAACTGGTAATTATAAAAAGTTCTCATCCAGTCTAAAGTTCTCGCTTCGTTCCAGGGAGTAGTTCCGGTTACACTTAAATTATCCGAACCCATTGCCCACCACTGGGGATCTGTAGTTTCGTAATCGGTAAATCCGTCGCCGTCAAACCACGTTGTCCCCGCAACTGAAGTTCCCAGCCTTATGGCGTACTGTACCGCCCAGTTGCTGTCCGCGTTTATACCTCCTCTTGAATTATCCGACGCGGTACCGGAGATACCCGTATCCTCCATCCAGTACGAACTAAATGCCGAATCCCAGGAGGGCTGTTCAATACCCGATGTCGGGGGCGTCTGGTCAAGAGTAAATAGGGAAGTAGAAAAAACAGTGGAATAATTTCCGGCCTTATCCATAGCCCGGGCAGATAATTCGTAGTTTACGTTATTCAACCAGTTGGGCAAATTATAGGTCCACGGACTGGTTCCCGTGGCCACATTCCAGTAGGCGTCTTCCACCCAGTCATTTTGACTCTCATCCCAGTATCTTGTATTCGAATCATCAAAAATTTGTATTTCCACCTGTTCATTACCAAAGGGAGTAATATAACTCCAGGAATTATCCTGCGACCCCCCTTCAAAAGTAAATTCTACGGCCGAATACAGATCATCCGGCGGCGAGGTAACTGAAACATCGGGGGGAACATTATCGTAAAAAATGTCAAAATCGGTCTTTGCGGTAACATCCTCCACTCCCCCGTTGCTGTCGGTAGCCCGGGAAGTTATCCGGTAAGGATAATTAGAGCCGGCCCAGTCAACTCCGGTTGAATCCCAGCTCCATCCCCCGCTTATTATGGCCCCCCCGTCCAGCCAGGTTCCCGAGTCCCCCCCCCAGTTGGAACCGGTCCAGTAGTTTCCGGTCTCAACTTGCCGGATCCGGATACTTATATTTTCCGGAGATGCCGAAGGAGAATTTGCCGTTCCCGCGATAGATTCTACGGCACTGTATATATCATTGTGGGTCTGGGAATTAATAGCGCTGGTCGGGGCTTCGGTAATATTAAAAGCTATATCATCGTATATGGTAGATCCCATGGCCGCACGCTGGACCCTTATAGCGTAAGATCCTGCCGCCACGGAGTGGTCCACGCTCATATCAAGAGTGATTGAGGAGGTATATACATTTTTATTGCTGAGATTAACCCCGGCAACTTCTGTCTCCGAATCCAGGCCGTCCACAAATTTTATGACATCATCGGCATTAAAATCCGATCCCTCTATTACAATCGACCGGCCGCTGGCCCCCTGCCCGGAGGCATCGGGAGAAACAGAATTAATAGTGGGATAAGTCAGATATGGCAGTGTATGTGAAGTATTAAGATAGGCATTTCCATAACCAGTGCCGGCATTAAAGTAACCACCTGTATATCTATTTCCGGAATCTTTCTCCTCCCGGTACCCTATATCCACTACAATTCTATCACCCGTTTGAACGTTTATATCGGAGGCATTAGTAACTCCGTTTATGGGAGTTACAGTTAATGGACCTCCATTTCCCAGAGCCGAAATAGTAGAAAATGATACAATTACATCCTGTTCAGTTCCATCTGAGTTAATCAAATAAATTCTGGCCGCAGGCTTACAAGTCTGCTGATTGACATTATCAATTTCCATTCCAAAACTTACCGACCAGGTCTCACCGGAAGATATGGTGTGCGAATCCAGGGCCCCGCTCACAAATCTTTCAAACGTTACATTATTAGTCGCACTTTTTTCACTTTGAATTTCCCATTCATTACTTCCCTGATTTTCATGTAAATGATGTCCGTCATAACCATCGTATCCCCATTCACTAAGATCCCAGACAGCAGCCGGCGCACCGGGTGGATTACTGACCGAACCCAGATCTTCTGAAGATCTAAAATAGAGAGTATCCCCGAAAACAGGTGAAGTAATGAGTAATGCAAAAGCAACCGGCAGCATATACCGGCATACCTTCTTGGGGGTACCGGCAAGAAGTTTAAACAACATATTTAATTTTGTTTTATACGTTGACATTTATTCAGTTGCCTCATTTAATCCCTCGCGCCCCGACAGATAATTTTCAACCGCTTCCCTGACATTTTCATGAGGATCGTCCCTCAGGGTCTCTATCGCCTCATACGCCCCGTCGGTTCCTATTCGGCCTAAAGACATTACCGCCTGGAGACGGAGAGCGTAATCGTCCTCTTTTAGAATTTCAATAAGTACTTCTACCGCCTCCGGGGATTCTATCTTCCCCAAAGATCTTACTGCAAGAGACCGGCTGCCCCGGCGGCGATTATCATCCAAGGCCACACTTTTTAACTCTTCCAATGCCCCGTTTTGACCGCTGCCGGCCAGGGCCGATGCGGCCATAAGCCGGACCCGGTCGTTTTCATCCTCAAGGTACTGTTTGATAACATCCGTCGAACCGGCAACTTCAGTTCTGCCCAGCTCGCTTACAAGCAGGGCTTTCTGCCGGTTATTTCTTTCTTCGTTTTTTCCGTTTTCGTTTTCTTCAAGAAGTCTCTGTATTACTCTTGCCGCCACATCCGGAACCGAATTCACCATCCGGTCCAGTTCCCTGCCCCTTTGACTGGGACTTTTATCTTTTAACTCTTCGACTGCCCGGCTGGCCCGGCGGTCTTTAGCCGGGTTGTCCGGAAAAGCTTCCGCTGAAGCCGGAATTATTATGCCGGTTAAGAACAGCATACTCAATATTAATTTTTTAATTGTATCGTTCATTTTTTCTCTTTATTTTTTTATATTTCTCAACATACAGACAAATCTTTTATTTTTTTAATACAGTCTGATACACACTAATATTTAATATTTATCCGGATCTTGAGAAGTAAGGTATGTATAATGGATGCTAAAGTGTAACTTATTCTATCTGAACCGGTACTCTGAATCTCGGTTCATCTAAAGAAGGTGGGTTTTCCTTGAAAGTTAAAATTAAGGAAATTATTGTCAGAGTCAAACCAAAAAACATGAAACTGCTGGTTGAAGACAAAAATTTCCCGGTAATTTCTTTTATGGAATGGTCGTCGCTGTAAAAAAGTGTAATTCCCGGTTCCGGAAACTCCAAATTTCTGGTCTGTTTTAAATTTGTTTTAACCGGTATAGCCGGGTTGCGATGCCACCGGCCGGCTCCCGCCGGACTTAAGGTGCTGTATAACTTTGAAAAGACCGTCTCTCCAAAAGCAATTTCGGACCCGGAGGCCACCCGGTTATTCTGATCCCGGGATTCAACCCGCATAAAATGGCCTCTTCCGGCAATACCGAATTCCTGAGCCTTGGCTCCTTTTACAGCCGTTAACCCTATAAACAGGGTTATTACTCCTGTAATGGTTAGTAATTTTTTCATTTTATCTCACTAAGATTAATAACACAGAAACTCACCTTTGTCAAACTTAAGTTAAACAATTATTTTAAAAACTTATTTTTTCAATATTGTCAATAATCCATTTACTCACAATTATAAAATAGACAAAATAATTAATAAAGTAAAAATTTTCTTGCCACTTTTTTCTTAAAATTAAAAAAACCGATAAAATCCCAAAGATAAAAGAAACCGGATAAAGCTGGTTTATATTCAAAATATAGGGTATTGAAAAAAATGCAACTATACTTAATGCCGCTATCACTCTTTTGGACCACTTTTTCCCAAGTATTGTTGGCAGTGTATAAATTCCAGAGTTTCTGTCAGACTTTAAATTTTTAATATAAATTATATTTACTCCCATAAAATACGATATAAATATAAGTAAAGCTAGTTTTCCCGGCATATCGATAAGAGCTTTCAATTTTGGAAGGGCTGAGTAACCAAGAAGAAATGCCGTAAAACTATTGACAGTAATGACAAGAATATTGAAAGGAAAAAACCGTTTTAATCGTAAAGGAGGGGCAAAATAAATATAGTTCATAAAAAAGAAAAACGAGAAAATCACAAGCACCGCCGGTGAAATACATATTCCAAATAACATGCCCAAAGTAAAAAATATAATTCCATGATTCTTAATATCTTTATCTGAAAAATGAGGCTTTAATAAATCCCTGGTATTTTTATAAGAAAATATCTTATTAACCGCTCCCGCGGACATGAGAACAAAAAAAAGCCCCAGTAGCATTCCGGGCAGTATGAGATAATCTGTCGGGTTGGAAAATGCTGTTGGATACTTATCGCCCAACAAAATTACAGAGAATATAAAACCTGTCCCACAAAGTAAAATATAATGCATAATCGGATATACTTGTAAAGAACCGATAACGGCTTTAAATTTCTTTTTACTATAAAGATAATAAAAAATACCCAGAAAAAATATATTTTGAAAAAGAAAAATTATAGTTATTGCCTGATCATTAGTGTCAAATAGAGATAAAGCCTGAATTTGAAAAATTTTTTCAAAAGACTGCTCGAAAAATTCTGCAAAAAATACCGGTAAGCTAGCGGTAAGTATAATTATAGAAATTGTCATAGTCACAAAACCGGTAAAAAATGATAATATATTCCTTTTTTTAAGATAAAAATATATTCCCAAGCCCAATGCAGCTAAAAATATTTCAATTCTCTGCCCTGCACTTACATAAGTATATTCAAAAAAAGGATTGAAGCAATGCACTAAAAACTCCACGGCAGATTCAATAGTAAAAGGGTAATAAATTGCCACCCCTTTCTTTACAATAAAAAAATCTATTAAAGGAGGAAGCCAGGTTAAGAATAAAAAAGTTAATATAACCTTAAATACTTTTTGAATTCTCTCCCCGGTAAATAAAGTAGTTAAAATTGAAACTACTAGAAAAAGATTTATATAATAAATAGAATAATGTACAAAAAATCTTATAATAGCTCTTCCCATATCTCTGGAAAACCCTATGTAATAAGGCGGCATAAAAGCGCTTTCTAAAAAATTTCTTATTAAAACTATAATAATAAGCGCCATCACCCAACCTCCGAATTCCATTTTTATCTGTTCTATGGAACTTACGAAATTATTGAGCAAATTTAAAACTTTTTGTTTACTTTTATTATTTCTTTCTGTCATGATATTATATCACTTAATATTCTAATTCCCGTGCTTGAGAACTTCAATGTTAATACTTAAAAAATAAAGCGTAATAATGTAGTAAATAAAGTAAGTAATAAAATAAGGGCTTTCATTCCATCTTTCTCGGAGTACCAAATAAGCACCTATAGAAGCCCCTATAAACGAAAACAGATAAAGAATATTAATTTTCAGAATAACCGGAACACTAAAATAAGCTATTACAGTTAAAAAAGCTACCACCTTCCGGGACACATCCTTCGAAAATATAGTGGGAATTGTTTTTATACCGGCAGCCATATCTCCTTTTCTGTCTTTTAAATATATCATATTTATTGAAGTAACCATGACTACCAAAATAAGTAATGCCAGACGGCGCGGAAAAAGATAAAAAATATCGGCGCCGGCTAATACACTAAAACCGGCAACCATAGCTATCAAACTATTTAAAGCTACAATGAAGACATTTATAGGAAAAAATCGCTTAAGATTTAAAGGTGGAACCGAATATACAGTATACAATAAATGAAAAGTTACTATAAAAAGTAGCGGCACAACACCTGCCAAAAAACTAAATAAAAGTGATATAAAGAAACATCCACCTCCCCACAGCCGGTATATACCTGGGGGTATTCTACCCGATATAAGGGGTCTAGAGGGATTAGTTACCCGATCTTCTTTTATATTAAAAAAATCATTAATAACGCAATCAGCTTGAAAAGCAAAAATTATGCCCACCGACAGAATAAAAATTTTACTCACTGTTAACCAAAGTGAATCCGGTATTTCCAAAAATCGGTAAGCTATCACTCCACCTCCAAGAACTAGGCCGGAATAATGAAAAGATCTGTAAGGTCTTATATTTTTAAGTAATATATAAAAAAACTCTCTGGTCACATACCATCCCATTTTAATACCGCTCAGGAGCTTAAAAGCCAAATATTATAAGACATTAGAGAGAATCAGGGTAAATCAATTCCCAAAAAAGAAGCGGCGGTAGAAGCAGCTCTTTTTATCCGGGAATTATTTGAGTTATAAGCGGACATTACGGCTGATTTTACCTGTTCATTAACCGTTCCTATAGCGCCTAAAGCTTCAAGTCCTCTGCTTTTTATATCGGTATCCGAAGAATTTGCCGCCCGCAGGGCAACCGGCAGGCCCCTGTCATCTCCAAGCTGCCCT
>JBNJDT010000054.1:0-9402 GCA_051745145.1 Elusimicrobiota bacterium | reverse complement strand
TTTGATTCGTTTGGAGCTGATTCAACAGGCTGGGCCAAAGACACTGAATTTTTTGTACGGCCGGTCCGGGGAATTCGGTAGCTTATAATTAATGGCCGGCCTTATTTTATAAGTAGCGGGGATAAAATATTATGAAAGATATAATAATAGGAGTTTCATTTTTATCCGGGGGTGTGGTTTTGATGTATTTTTTAGTTAAATATGTAGATAAAGTATCTAAAAAACAGCAGAAAAAATTTATTGAAAATATGAAAAAAGAGCTGAGGAATAGTTTTAAAAAGGAACCGGAATTGTTAGATCAAAATACCGAGGACCCGGAGGTTGACCGGATCTTCACCGCTTTAGATTCCGGACTGAAAAGCGCTTTTACCACCAACCGGAAGGGCCGCCGACCCAAACGGGTCATAGTAAGGGGGAAAGATAAGAAAGGAAGATCTCAACTTGCGGGGGTATTGCAGCATATGACACACGGTGGAGGTTCTCGACGGTATTCTTTTGTATTTGCCGTTAAACCGGAGAAGAGTAATAAAACTAATTTTAATGATATCGACGGGGTAAAAAAAATAGGAGATTGGGTAGTGGCTTATAAAGAGGAATCTATAAGTGGAGGTTACAGCAGCTTGGCAGACAGGTACGCCGATTTAAAAGAACGGGTAAAGAAATTTTATAGTTAGAATAATACCGGAAAAACTAAATTTTATTTTCTAAAATTTTTTTGATAAAATATCTAAAAAATAGGGTAATTTTTTAGTAGAATCTAAAAAGTTGAGGAGAAACCAATGGATAAAACAAAAACTTTGAAAGCAGACCGGATAAAAAGTACTTCAATAACAAAATTAATTTTATTGGGTTCGGTCCTCGGTGGTATATTACTGATAACCCTGTTTGGATTGGCCGCTCTATTTGGTGTAGAGATATTAAAGTGGAATGATCAGTATGTCACCGGGATAAAAGGATTGATCGCCTCCCCTTTTATTGGGGCTTTTGCAGGTTTTATTTTTGGAGTGGCCTCTTCAGTGTTGACATCAGTCGGTCTGGGGGTTTATTCGAAATTTCGCGGCATTAAGATCAATTACGTTTCTTCTGGTTCGTCAGAGCATCAATAAACGGTTTTTTACATAATAAAATTTTCAACTCTTTTAAATTAAACAAAAAAATGTTAAAATACTAAAAATTATATTTAACGAGTTTCTTCTTATTTTTGATTTTATTAGGTACTCCTTAAAAAGGAGTTTACAAAGGAGGAAGGTATGAAAGCAAAAGATGTTATGACAGAATCAGTTATTACAGTTAAAGAAACCCAGAGCGTAACTGAAGTTAAAAAGATTTTGCGTAAAAGTTCTATAAACGGTGCCCCTGTAGTAAATGACGAAGGAACTATAGTGGGGATAATTACCGTAAATGATTTATTAGACGCATTCTCCTGTGAAAATGATGACAGAGAAAACGCAAACGTCGTACTTGTGGGCTCATCGGATGTCAAAATTAAAAAATATATGAGTAAAAATGTTTTATCTGTAGATGCAGAAACTCATATTCTGGAAGTATTTAAGCTTATGAACGATAATCATATTCACCGGGTAGTAGTTACCAGCGGCGGGGAATTAAAGGGAATTATCAGTTCCACGGATGCCTACAAAACACTTTTAAAAATTGTTCGGGATCCGGAAGAAATAAAGAAAATTATAGAACATATGCGAAGTTATTAGTTTGTGTCCGGGGGAAATTATTAAAAAGAATATCCTATTAAAATAGAGATTAATCCGTTTTTGTACTTTTCAACTTTTTCGGCAGGATGAAAAACCTCTCTTTCGGCTTTAAAAGGACTTTCCACGCTGAAAGTAGCTCTTATATCACTTGAAAATTTACTTTCAGTACTTTTAAATCCCAACCCAACAACTACACTTGTATCGAGTTCTTTCATGTCTTTCTCAATATTTGTTATAGTCCTATTTTTTGTGGTTGTATTGCCGTCGGTGTCTACTTCTTTATAAAAATGATCATCTACAGCCCGGGCCACCATTCCCACGGAGGGACCGAAGTAAACGGAAGGGATGAAATATTCCATAGACGGGGCTACATTTATATGGAGAAGTAAAGGGGCTTCATAGTAATCTAACTTAAGTATAGATTCTTCAAAAGTATAAGCGCCCCCGCCGGTTTCATTTCTGTCAGTTTTTTTAATACCTTTTTGATAGTAGAGAGACTCCAGCTGAATAGCAAATATATTACCCAGAGGAATATCAAGAAAAAAACCGCCGGTAAAGGTGAGCCTACTGTCATAGTCGATAAATATATTATTGTTTTCATGACCAATTAAATCGGAAATACTCATTCCCATTTTCATCCCAATACGCGGTTTTGGCTCAGAGTCAAATTTTGTATTTTGTGCAAATTTTTTTTCGGTAAAAAAGTCAGCTTTTAAATCAGGGATAAAGGCAGAATTAAATATTCCTATTAAAAATACAACAGCAAGGAATATTTTTTTAAGTGTAAACTTTTTCATATTTAAGTTAAATACTACCATCCTTTTAAACCTCCTTAAGGGCGGGATCCTGTGAGATTCCCGGTTTTATAAAAATTTATTTTTATATTTTACCAAATCTATCTAATAAGACAAAATTTATATTTTCAATTAATCTACTAAATTTATTTGTGTTTTATAATATATATCATGGAAAAATCTCTTATTTTGTATTATTATTAGTATACATAATAACGGAAAAATTAAAAATATTCATATTTTTCAAATTAAAATTACTGAAAAAACAAAAGCTTTATCGACTAATATATAATAATTTAATATATAAAAAAATTCCCCTTGCCGGGCAAGAGTAGGTCCGTATATTTTAATTCCGGTTAGGGAAGTTTTTAAAGTTAATAGATGACTACAAAGGAGTGATAAAATGGCCGAGAAACCCAGAGAGAATACAGTCTTAATTGTAGAGGATGAAGAAGATATAGCTGTTGGGGTTAAGCAGACCCTGGAAGCCGAAGGGTTTTCGGTTGACGCAATTTTTGACGATTTTAACCGGGTGATTAAATATATAAAAGAGAGCACTAAAAAACCTAAGTTTGTAATTCTCGATCTTGACCTGGGGGGTAATCTGAGTCCTGATTTTTTGGGAGTTCTGTATTCAAAATGGAAAAATACCAAAGTATTTATTTTTACCGCTTACCCTGAATATCTTGAAAGATATCCGTATTTTAAAGACATAGTTGCGGATTGTTTTGCAAAATCCGAATTTAAGACCCTTATAAAAAGATTGAAGGAAAGTTAGGATAAGTATAAATAAACTCTATTTTCGGATGCTAAAAAGTTATAAAACCTCCCCGATAATATAATTATTGCATATTTTAAACTTCTTATTTTGAACTTTTAAAGTGAAAGAAAAAATGGTAAAATAAGATTGTTAAGACAAAATCATTAAATATGTATGGGGAAATAGATAGGAGGAGATATGAAAGCTAAAGATATTATGACCCGTGCAGTGGTTACGGTTGAAGAAAATCAATCGGCAAAGGAAGTTAAAAATATATTGCGAAAAAACAATATTAACGGCGGTCCGGTTTTAAATGAAGAGGGGGAAATAGTCGGAGTAATTACTGTAAATGATTTATTAGAAGCTTTTGCCGCGGATAGAGAAGAAGAACCGATAGAGAACTTTATGAGTAAAAACGTTGTAACTGCCGATGTCAATAGCGGTGTTTTAAGTGTATTTAAAAGTATGAGAGATAAACATATCCACAGAGTTATCATAGAAAAAGACGGCCAGTTAGCAGGAGTAGTGAGTACCACAGACGCTTATAGAGCCCTTTTAAAAATAGTTGACAACCCTGATCTTATAAAGAAAATATTTGCCGATATGATGTAAAGTTATTTAGGTATAGGTTAAAATTTAATAAAAAGCACAGCAATTTTTAGAAAAATCAGCAGAATTTGGAGATATTAAAAATGAATATATTTGAAGCCACAAAAGAAGGTAATTTAGAGAAAGTAAAGTCATTAATAAATGCGGGGGTGGATGTAAATACTAAAGATAAATACGGCTGGACGGCGCTGATGAAGGCCGCACGCGAAGAATATACGGATATAATAAAATTGCTGATCGATGCCGGAGCGGATGTAAATGAAAAAGATGAAGACAACCGTACAGCTCTTTGGCAGGCAGCTTTAAATGGAAAAACAGAATCCGTAAAACTTTTGGTAGAGGCCGGGGCGGATGTAAATATGAAGGATAGCAAAGTTGAAAAGACTCCCTTAATGTGGTCGGTTGAGAAAGGCCATGCGGAGACAGCAAAAGTTCTGATAGACGCCGGGGCGGATGTTAATCTTAAAGATAGGAATGGATGGACAGCTTTAATGTATGCTGTAGGAGAAGGCCTTACCGAGATAGTACGTGTTTTAATAGCCGCCGGCGTTGAAATCGATATTAAGGATAATATCGGATGGTCCCCCCTTATGTTTGCAGCTAAAAAAGCTTATCCTGAGATAACAAAAATTTTAATAGACGCCGGAGCTGATGTCAATATAAAGAGTAATGATGGCAAAACGCCTCTCATGCTGGCTACCTGGCAGGGGCATATGGCAACAGTAAAAATTCTCCTGGAAGCGGGAGCAGATGTCAATGCCGAAACTAAAGGGAACATAACTGCCCTGATAATAGCCTCCCGGCAGCAGCAATTCGATATAGTAAAACTCCTCAAGAAACAAGGAGCCACACAGTAGAAAAATTCAATCAACCGGAGAGTTCTCTGCGGGCAGGGATAGTATCGGTTAATTTGGAACAAATCAGTAATTTATCTCGTCTAATAAAGAAAACAGTAATTAATAAAGTGTATTTGTAATGACTGATAATAAAAACAGTGAAAAAGAAATAGAAATAGAAAAGTTAAAAGACCGGGTATTAACTGTGGGGTTAATAGAAATTTTAGCCGGGGACCGGGAGGGTACGTCAGCCCAGAAGAAAAAACTTGCCTCTTTGAAAAAAAATTTAAAAGATAAATTTTATAAAGAAGTTATTTTCTTTTTAACTCATATTGAAATGAAAAATGAGAAGAAAGCTAGAAAATTTTTTAAGGATATTGTAAAACATAAAAAGTCTATGGAAAAAAAATTAGACCGTCATTTTAGTATAGAAGTAGCTGCCCTTGATTACCTGAAAGACATAAAAAATGTTATTAACAGACCGGCTATAATAGAAGAGGATAAGATAGAAGCGCTCACGGATTTTGCTTTAAAAGACGGGTTCACAAAATTATATGATAAGAAGATTCTTTTTCACGATTTAAAACAGGAAATTGAGAAAGCTAAAAGGTATGATTCAGTATTTTCGGTTGCCATGCTGGATCTGGATAACTTAAAAGTTATCAATGACACCTACGGGCACAAAGCCGGGGATAAAGCTATACAGAAAATTGCAGAAGTATTGAAAAAAAATATCCGGAAAGCCGATTCCAGCTACCGGTACGGGGGGGATGAATTTGTAATCTTATTTCCCAAACTGCAAAAAGAACAGGCTTCTTCGGCAGTGGAAAAAATTATGAGTAAAATAAGAAATGAAAAACTTAAATCAGAGAGCGGTAATTTTAAATTAACTGTCTCAATAGGTCTGACAGCTTTTAAAAAAGATGTGCGGTCCGCCAAAGATATAATAAAGCAGGTTGATGATTTGCTCTATAAAGCCAAGCAGGACGGAAAAAATAATTTTAAAATTAAATAAATAACAGTAAAAATATAACCAATTTTAAGTCTTAGTAAACTGCCCCCCCTTACAATATATATGTTTTTGTTAATGCACATCCTAAAATTACTTTCAAATTTATTAAATTTTGTGTCTCGTTAATTCAGTTGTACTTAAATTTAGTTTTTGATAAAATAAAATCATAAAATGAATGCTAAAAGAAAACACAACAGAAAAGAGACTTTATTTGTACTTAATATAGTAGATTTGAACAATCCTCATGCAACCGCCCGGGCGGCGGTTATAGATATAAGTATGGGAGGAGCGGCGTTTGAATGTGTTGATAAAAGATTTGAAGAAGGCGATAGTGTAGAGTTGAGATTTGTTTTTTCGGAAAGTAAGGTGTATGTGTTTAGCGGTACAGTTAAAAGAGTACATCAAAGAGAGGACGGAACTTTCTTTCACGGAGTACAATTCAGGGATCTTGGTTTAATTGACAAAATCAAACTTTTTATACTTATACATAAAATCGGAGAATAGTTGCCTTCCTGTAATAAAAAAGTAAAAGAACAGAATAAATCATTTGGAAAATAGAATATGAAATTTATAGATATAGATAACTGGAACCGGAAAAAACAGTTTAAGTTTTTCTCAAAAATGGATTACCCCCATTTTAATATATGTTTTGAAATGGATCTAACTCCGGTATACGGGTTTGTGAAAGAGTCCGGCATTTCAATTTTCAAATCCATATTATATTTTGCCGTACGCACGGCAAACGACATAGAAGAGTTCCGCTACCGTATACGGGATGGTAAAGTGATTATGCATTCTAAAGTTCATCCTTCGGTTACCGTCCGGGTTAAAGAAGAGGAGTTTAGTTTTTGTCCGGTTGATTATGATCGAAACGCAAAAAAGTTTTTTGAAGCTCTTAAAATTAAAATAAGAGAGGTGAAAGAAAACCCGGTAATTGAAGATAACCCCGAAAGAGATGATTTTCTGTTTATCACAAGTATTCCCTGGATATCGTTTACAAGTATACAGCATCCGGTGAATATAAAAACCGAAGATTCTGTACCGAGAATCTCCTGGGGTAAATATTTTGATAAGGACGGAAAGATAATGTTGCCGTTTTCTGTGCAGGCTCACCACGGGTTGATGGACGGAATTCATATGGGTAAGTTCCGGAAAAAACTTCAGGATTATTTTAATAGACCGGAAGAATATTTACCGGCCCAGCCGGTTTAAAGGTCCGGGTAAATATTAAATAGCAATTCAACCGTGAAAATTTCAAAATTCATAAGATCAATTTTTATTTTTATAGTTACATCAGCAATTATTTACGGTTGCTATTTTTTTATTTCTCAACTGTATTCTCCTTTGGGCAATAAAGTATTTATTTTTGATAATTATTTAGCCCAGGAGGGACCCGGAGTTTTAAATTTAAAGCTCAGTGACTATTTAAAACCCTACAAATCCGGACAGAAAGAAGTACAGGCACTTGCTGAAGCTTACAGCGAACAGATAGAAAAAATTAAAATTCAGGATGGCGATTGGGCGATACTCCTCAACGGAACATGGTTTTACTGGCGAGGCGGAAGACTTCTTCCCGAATCTATACTTGAAGATGAAGAGAAGTACAGTCCCTATAAATTTTACAGGTATCCTCTTGAACTGCCGGATGAGATGAAAACACCTTCCCAGAAAACAATTAATAGAAGAAAAAAGATGCGACGTACACCTGTGAATACTTCTTTTTTTAATGAGCTTTACGGCGGAACATCATACAGGGAAATAAGAAGACATATAAAGACCATCAGATTTCTCGGATATAGAATGGATGCTCACGAAAATATTGTTCCGGTACTCAGATTAGTCGAGGAAGAAATAGAAAAATTACAAAGAGAAGACGGGGCAGTGAAAAATCTTTTAAAAAACCTCCAAAATATCGAGTGCTTTAGCTGGCGGGGAGTGATGTCCAGTATGAGCAGAAGTTTTCACAGCTATGGAATAGCGGTTGACCTTATACCAGCATTTACGGCTAAAAAACCTATATATTGGGCCTGGCTTCAGTATCATAATGACAGGTGGTATGAAATACCGTATGAAGATCGTTGGATGGTACCGGATAAGATAGTGAGTATTTTTGAAAAGCACGGCTTTGTCTGGGGGGGTAAATGGTTATTTTTCGATAATATGCACTTTGAATACCGCCCGGAACTTCTACTTTTAGCCGGAGAAGAAGTTAATTTCCCGCCCCATAAATAGTAAGTTCAGATCTCAACTTGTAAAAATTTTCCTTCCTTTATTTTAGTTCCTTTTCCTTACTGCAGATAATATTACCTGAATTTGAATAATCAAAAAAGTAGAAAAAAGTTAGTTATTGGTAGAATAAAACAATTATAACAGGCCGATTTAACTGTTATATTATTAAATAAACGGGTGATGAAGTTAAGAGAATTGTGGAGGTAAAAATGGAGGATTATGACGTATTTGTTATAGGGACTGGCTCGGCGGGGTCGTCGGTAGCTTCTATATGTAATAGAGCAGGGTTAAAAACAGCCATAGCGGATAACCGTCCCTACGGGGGAACCTGTTCTCAGAGGGGATGTAATCCAAAAAAATTGTTGGTCAGTACAGCCGAAATTGTAGATAAAAGCAGGAAAATGAAAGATAAAGGTATCCGCACTGCTTCCAACATTAACTGGGAGGATTTGATAAACTATAAAAATTCTATAATTAAAAATATACCCCAATCCAGTGAAGAAAATTATGAAAATTCAGGAATAGATACCTTTCACGGAAAATGTTCCTTCAAAGATGAAAATACGATAAAAGTGGAGGAATCTAAAACTGTCACTGCCGACAAGATAGTGATAGCCACCGGTGCCCGGCCAATGCCTTTAAATATAGAGGGCGAAAAATATCTGACTACCAGTGATGCATTTCTCAATATAAAAGATTTGCCGGAAAAAATTGTTTTTGTAGGCGGCGGATATATCTCATTTGAATTTTCCCACGTAGTAAATAGAGCCGGCTCCGAAGCTGTTATATTAAACGATACCGAAAGGCCCCTGGTAAATTTTGAAGAATTTGTGGTAGATGAGTTACTTGAGGCTACCCGGGATATTGGTATAGACGTCAAATTAAATAGCCGGGTTGTAAGTATAGAAAAAGAAAATGATGAATATAAAGTTAAGACAAAGAGTGGGGATGAATATAAAGCAGATCTGGTGGTTCACGGTGCCGGCCGGATTCCGGCTCTGGACGCCCTGAATTTGGAAAAAGGTAACATAGAAAGAGATAAAAAAGGGGTTGTGATAGGGGATAATCTTCAATCCGTATCCAATCCCGATGTCTATGTCGCCGGAGATGCAAATGGTCGGGGAATTCCCTTGACTCCCATAGCATCTATGGAGGGATATGTTGTAGGACATAATATTAGCAGGGATCACGATACCCGTCCGGTTTACAAAGGAGTACCCAGTGTTGTTTTCACATTGCCCCCGCTTGCGTCGGTGGGACTTTCGGAGAAAGAGGCTAAAGACTCGGATAAAAAATATAAGATAAGTTCTGGGGCTCCTGAAACCTGGTTTTATACAAAATTACACGGTTATAAAAGTCTGGCGTATAAGATTTTAGTGGAAGAAGATACCGGTAAAATTTTAGGGGCCCATCTTTTAGGTTATAACTCGGATGAAGTAATAAATATGTTTTC
>JBNJDT010000053.1:0-9482 GCA_051745145.1 Elusimicrobiota bacterium | reverse complement strand
CTTGAAATCTATGAAAAAGCATTATCAATAAATCCGGGAGAAAAAGCTTTTATGAGGAATCTTTCCCGTGCCCGCCGCGAAAAAGAGTATATTCGTTAATTATAGTTATAATTTCAACCATGTGTAAAATTTTAATAAAAATATGAAAATTAAAACAGCTCAAAAAAGTTTTTCAATAAAATTTATGACTGGATTTGTTGCTCTTCTTTTTTTTGGTTTTCTTATCGGAGCGGTTTATAATATTGATTTTTTAATACCTGCTTTAATAATAGGGGGGATTTTTTTCTTATGTTATGTGACGGCTCCGATAAGCTATGAATATACCGGCGACCAAATAAGGGTATGTTCTAAAATAGGTAAAAAAGAGTTTACTGATATAAAAAAAATTTCCCGGCCAGAAAAAAAATTTTCATTTGGCTTAAGACTCTGGGGTAATGGAGGATGTTTTGCGGCTACGGGAATTTTCTGGAATAAAAAATTTGGTAAATTTAGAGCTTACGTAACCAATACTAAAACTGATAATTTAGTTTTACTAAACACCGAAAAAACAAAAATAGTAATAAGTCCTCAAAATATTGATAGATTTATAGAGAGTAAATAGTATTTTTATAATTTAGATATTTTAAAGAAAGAACAATGAATATAAAGAAAGCATTAAACATAAAAGATATTATCCTGTTTTTATTTATTGGGACATTCATATTTTCAGGGGCCTGCAATAAAAAAGAGCCTGACACGTCAAAAAACTGGCCGGTTACAGTAGAACAGGCAACCGAAAAATTGATAAAAGACTTACCCGAAGAAGATAAAAATACCCTACGCAGCACCCCTAAAGAAGATCTTATTAAATTTCATTTTAGTTTAGGCAGGCATATAAGAAATTCTTTCGGGTTATGGCAGGGTAATGGAGCATTAATGAAAGCAACCGGCAAACAGCATCCTGACGATGCTTCTATGGTTATTATTGAAAATACGTGGAAAAAATTAAATACTCAAGAAAAATAGTTTTAAATTTATAAATATGTAAAGGAAGAAAATTTTTATGACAAATATTCTAATTATAGGATTAGTAGTGGGGCTTATTTTTGCATTTATATGGGGCTATATTATTGTTGGAGGGTCTCTTGAAAAAAAACTTCAACCTTTAAAAGATATGCTCGGGGGCAATATAAAAAAAACCATAAAAGCTGCTAAAATAAACGGTTCATGGAAATCAAAAAAAGTAATTGTAAATACAGTAAGAACAAAGTATAGTAATTATGTTACAGTTACTGTAAAACATAATTTTACGTTAAAATGTAAAATAAAAAATAAAAAAGGTGAGCCGGTAGTTCATATACCGGACAATAATTCTAAAATTCCGCTAAAGGAAGCGAAAAACTCCGGCGATCAGATAATTAAAATGTTTCCGAAAAGTACTCATGATTATATTAGACAATTATTTGAAATGGATATTCGTTCTATAGATATTACAGAAACAGAATTAACTTTATATCGAGGCTCTAATCTGCCAAGAGGAATTAGAGGATTACTTTATTTATTCGGACATAAAAATCCCCAAAGTATTTTAAAACCAGAGAAAATAAAGAATATTTTAAATTTAACGATAAAATTAATCGAAGGAATAAAAATTTAATTTTTTTTCGGACTGGAATGTAATATATGAAAAGTTTAGTAGGAATTTAAAATTTAATAAGGAGTTATCATGACGGAAATGGAAATAATGCGGATATTTATTTTAACTTTTGTAGGATCGATAGCACTTTTGGGCGGCTGGGTATATTTAAGGACTAATTCGTTAGAAAAACAGCTTATGCCCTTGAAAAATATGTTAAACGGCAATACTTCTAAAAGTATAATGATAGCGAAATTAACCGGAATCTGGCAGTCAAAAAATGTCATAATACGCAATATTAAGACAAGATACACTAATGCCGTTGAAGTTACTATAAAACATAATTTTCCCGCACAATGTACTATAAAAAAGGGGAAAGAAGAGCCTATAGCAAATATGCCCAAAGATGGTTCCAGGTTTAAGAGTGATAAAATTCCTCTTAGTGAATTGAAAAATTCCGGGAAATTACAGAGCACATTTCTTCCTGAAAAAGTTCACAGTAATATACGGCAGCTCTTTGAGATAGGGGGACCGTATATAATAATTACAGAGTCTAAGATTACTTTTCGTAATCAGTCTAAATTCGGCAAAAACCCCCGGACTATTCTTGAACCGGAAAAAATGAAGGAAGTATTAAATTTAATAAAAGGAATTGTTGAAAAGAAATAAATTTATAGGAAATATTTATAACCTATAAATTACTTTAAGAAATACGCGATTTACCTTTTTAAATGCTAAAAAAAGATAGAAAAAATGTCGAAAAAATTTAAATACCCGGATAGGAATAAAATAAGAAAAGAGCTTTGCAGGAGTTCGGATTTTACGGAAGAAGAGGTAGAAATTTTAAATTATAATTCACTTTATAACGCCTACGGACGGATAGTCCGGTATAATGAAAAAGGGGTAGAAGAGAAATACCGGAATAAAGACTGGTTTAAAAAAGCCCTGGAAGAATAAACTGTTTTATTGAAATAACTCCGGTATATTAATTTTTACTTTTTTAACTGTATTTTATATAATTTATTTTAAATGAGAAGTAATAACTATTAAAGGAAAACTAATTATGTCCAAACAAATAATTACGAGCGTAAAAAAGGGTAATATTGAAAAAACAAAAAAGCTATTAGAGGACGGAGCGGATGTTAATACTTCAGATGAGTATGGGCGTGCTCTTTTAATTCTGGCCGCAGAACAGGGGAATTTAGATATGATAAAATTTCTGTTGGAGTCCGGAGCCGATCTTGATAGCAGAAATAAATATGGCCTGACAGCTCTAATGCGGGCGTCATCCGGGGGGTATGATAAAATTGTTCAACTTTTATTGGAAGAAGGAGCTGATGTTAAAATTAGTTCCTTAAAAGGAAGTACAGCCCTTATTCAGGCTTCAGAGGCCGGTCAGGCTCAGGTAGTGCAAATTTTAGTAGATGCCGGAGCCGATGTAAATGCCAGGGAAAATTTTGGCTGGACAGCGCTTTTGCGAGCGGCTTCTAAAGGACATACCGATACTGTTAAAACTCTTATAGAAGCCGGCGCTGAGGTCAATGCTAAAAATCAGGGTGAGTGTACAGCGCTTATGAAGGCGGCTTCCCGGGGATATACTCAGACAGTAAAAGTTTTACTGGAAGCCGGTGCCGAAGTTAATGCTGAAAGTCATAATCTCTGGACTGCTCTTATGGAAGCCGCTGCCGGCGGATACCTGCAAACGGTAAAAGTTTTATTGGATGCCGGAGCCGATACGGATGCTAGAAATCATGATCTTAGAACTGCGGCATTAGAAGCTGAAAAAGCACAGCATTTTCAAGTAGCCAATTTCCTCAAAGAATACTCTAATAATTAAAGTAAAATTTATTTAGCTTTTATAGGTACACTTTCCGAATGGGCGGAGAATTCCGGGGCGTACATGCACTGGAGTCTGGCTATTCCGCTCTGGTACTTTCCCCTGTGCTGTATTCTTACCGGATATTCAAACACATAAGTCCCTTTGGGCAGGTAACTGATGAAAAAATCCGTGGAGACGTCTCCGGTGGCCTGGTAATAACCCAGACCGTCCTGATACTTGTATCCGGAAAGAACATTTTCCGGCTCGGTGCCCGATCCCCGGTTGTCTTTAAGATGGACGTATTCTAAGTCCCGGTCTGTTTTTAACACAATCCTCATCATCAGTCGGTCGCCCACCTTTACCGTATCTTTCATTTTTTCAAGTGTGGGACCTTTGGATGTGTTTTTCTCTATCCATAAAGATTTTTCTACGGAAAGAGAAGTTGCGTTTGATTCTACCTCGGAGATATCCTGGAAATACTGAAAATAAGCTCCGCCCCAGGCCGGACCTTTTTCTTTTTTAATTACTGTAATATCCGAAAATTCCCCGGTTATTTGGGCGGGGAAATACTTTTTTCGGTAATAATTGGGACCGGGAACTATATTGTCCGGAATTACCTTATTGCCGCCTAATTTTACTTCCACGATTTCATTGCTCGAAAGATAATCGGTACCTTCTAAAATAAGAGCGTAAACGGCATCGGAGGTAGCTTTGGTTGTCTTCCAGTTTTGAGTCTGTTTCTGTTTTAGGAGCCACCTCCGGCACTCATCTACAATTTCGGTATTTTTGGTTATCTCAGCAAATGCTTCAATCATCAGGGCCTGAGTTTCTATAGGGGCCCGGTACCACCACCGGGAGGATCGGTTATCATCCCAGTATCTGCCCATTTCAGGGTCAAAAAGACTTCTTTCCAGGAGGGAATCCATTATTTTCTGAGAAGTTATATCATCGTCGAACCTGCCCAGGGCCAGGGCCAGGTACCCCTGAGACATTCTTGAATCTAAGGAAAGCCAGTGCTCTACGGCCTGGTCGAGATAATAATCGACAGCCGGACGGACAGAAGAAGGAATCGGTTTTACATCGAGAAAAAAGCTTCTGGCGTATAGGTATTGAGCTACCGGGTGGCTTAGGTTATTTTCATCCAAATCATCTATATTTTTGTACTGTTCTCTAATTTTTTGATCCATGTAATCCACAGCTTTAAGAACAAATTCAGGGGTTTCGGGTTTTACTTTCAGGTGTTTAAGTCTACCGAAACCGGTTACTATGTACCGGGTAATAAATTCGTTGCCCCGCCCTCCGGGAAACCAGGGCCAGGAACCGTTATCCTTTTGCTGATCCTTTAGTTCTTCCAGGGCCCGGTTTAAATTGTCGGAAAGATTGTTCTTGTCAAATAACATTCCCAGGCGGTGCTTTTGAGAAGTTTCATCCTGTGCTTCTTTGACCCAGGGAGTCTCTTTAAGCAGAGTATTCTTTAAATCCTCGTTTTGCTCCAGTTTACCGGTGAGCTGGTCAGGGTTATTCTCCTTCCACTGGTTAAATATTTTCCGGATTTTAGGATTGGAATTCGCTATATGGGAACCGAGAAAATTAGCGTAGTACCGGTTAAAGACCTGTTCTGAGCACTGGTGGGGAAATTCCATAAGATAGGGCAGAGCCTGAATAGCGTACCAGGAAGGATTGGAAGCCATCTGCAGGGTAAATCCGACCGGCTCGAGAGTAGAACTTTCTTGGAGCTTATTTAGTTTTTGAAAATTAAATTTTTTCTCGCCGGGTCCGGTTATCCAAAGAGGCAGGGATTCGGTAATAAAGATCCGGGAGGGAACCACCGGAATCAGACCGGCCTGACCATCGGAAAAATTTTTGGATCGGGCTTTGACGGTATATCTTAAGGGTCCCATCCCCCGGGGTATTTTGACTTTCCAGGATACGGTTTTAGATAGTTTGGAATTTAAGGTTATACTTTTTTGACTGTCCTTTAAACTTATTTTTTCATTTACATTTTTTCCGGTTATGTAATCTTCAAAATCTAACCGGGCTATAGTATTCATTTTTTCCGGGGTAAGATTGCTTATTTTAGCTGTAAACTCAACCGTATCTCCCTCCCTGAAAAACCGGGGAGGATTGGGCTCGACCATCAGGTCTTTTTGGGTGACGGTATAATCTTTTAGGATCCCGTTTTCCAGTTTTTTACCGTGGGCCAGGCCCATAAATTTCCATTTTGTGAGAGCTTCGGGCATGGTAAACTCAAAAGTCAGGCTGCCGTCTTTTTCGGGTTTAAGATGGGGATAAAAGAAAGCTGTTTCATCCAGGTTTTCTCTTATGTCCATGTCTTCAAAATCGCTGTCTTCCGGTTCCGGTTTTTTGGATTCTGTCTTCTTTTCGGCAGCCTCATCTTTCCGGGTCCGGGAAGATTTTTCTCTTTTAGCTTCAACCCGACCGGAGTTTTCGGCCAACATCATCCGTCGGCCACCGTAATAACGCATCCGGATATTAATAAAATCGGGGAAACTCCAGTAGGTCCGTTCTTTTGGATGAGGGGGGTACCGGTCTCCCGAATTTCCGTTGAATCTAACCGGTCTGTTGGAAAAATTCTGAGAAATGCGGTTTGTATACCTGCTAAAAAAATTAAAAGAAGACCATTGGTGAGGATAAAATGCGTCCAGGGAACTGTCATATAAAACAGCGGCGAATTCGCTTTCGGACAGCGGTCCGTCTTTATCCTTTATATTTACGGTCCATTTTTCTTTTTGACCCGGTTTCAGCCGGTCCCTGAAAGTACTAAAATTTATATCAAGCTCCTTGTTAGAGTGGGGTACTTTTATGGGGATGGTCCGGCTGTAAGAGCGGTTATCTCTTATGTAGGTAACCATCAGGTTAAATCCCCCCCTTAACTTTTCGGAAACCGGGAAGGTAAACCGGTGCTGGGTATTACCTTCGGGAGACTGAACTCTTTTTAAAAATTCTCCCTTGTGTTCAATTTCAAAGAACGCTCTGCCCGAGGGATAGCCGGTGCCCCAGACTACATCCAGTTTTTCACCCGGGAGCAGGGTTCTGTTTTTTACGTCAATATGGGAGGGGATTTTTAGCGGAAAGCTTGTAGCATCCCGGGGGGGAAGAACTTTAAATGTTCTCATATTTTCGGTTTCAGTTCCGAATTTGTCCTTGCTCTGGGCTTTAAGTCTGTATAAACCGGCCTCTAAATTATCCAGTTTGAATTCAGCGGAAGCTTCGGGTGATGATTTAAAATTTTTAGAGAGAATTTTTGCTTCTTTTGGCCAGGATTGCCAGTTCTCGTCAAACCCCTCGGGGATATCCATTAAAAAACCGGTTTTTGTATTCGGGGGTATGGGCCGGTCCGGTTGTTTGAGTTTAAAAATATTTAATCTACCCCTGGCGAAAACCTTTTTACCGTTAATAGTTTCACCGGAAATTTTTATCTTAGATTCTTCATCCTCCCGGATATTATCCGGAATTTCGGTATTAAGTTTAAGACCCGTATATCCGGCTTTTACATTAAAATTTCCTGTCCGGGTTTCTCCGGTATTATCGGTAACCGAAGCGGTGATACTGTAGTTAAATACCGGGTCATCTTCTTTAGATATACTTTTGTCGGGTACGGCCTTGAATTCTATTTTAAAATTCCCCCGGTTATCGGTATATACCGTCCCGTGGGCTATTTCAGTGGTTGGCGAAGGGGGAGGGGGTAAAAACCACCATCGGTGAAAAGGAAACCGGGCCTCTCTTTTTACTCTATAGGTTACCCGGGCATTATTTACCGGGGCTCCGCTATAGCTTTTAGCTTTACCGGGAATTGTGATCTTCTCCTCAACTTTTATCTCATCTTCGGGGACTTCAAAATTAACTTCAAATTTAGGCCGTTTATATTCTTCCACCCTGAAATTTGTCTGCCCGTCCGGCCCCACGACTTGGATAGACATTCTCCCGGTTAAACCGTCTGATGGGGCGGTAAAATTTCCCGAAAAACTCCCAAAGTCGTTGGTCTCAAATTCTGCGGTTTCCACTTTTTGGCCGTTGGCATCCGAAAAACGGACTTTTATATTCCGGTTGGGGATGACTTTATAATTATCTTGGGCCTGGTTTATGCGGGCCAGTATGCCTTTAAAATAGATATTCTGGCCGGGACGATACAGCGAACGGTCGGTTATCAGAATAACTTTTTCGGTTTCCGCCGGCTCGCTGTAGCGGTAACTTCCTCGAATCCGGGAGGTATCCAGGAGTTGATCTTCCCCGTTTCGGGCGTGGAGAAAATAATTATAGTAGTGGCGCATGTCTGTGGAAAAATTGAAATATCCGACGGAATCAGTTGTAATATTTTTATAAACCCGGTAACCGCTCCCGCTTTTGTAAGCGTAAGCCTTAATACCGGCATCCGGTACGGGCTCTCCGGTAATATTATCCACTAAAAATCCGTTGATTTTTTCATCAAAAGAGCGCCGAACTATCCCTAGCGAAGAGACCCAGAACCGGGAGTAGGCGAACCTGAAAAAATCTTTATCCGGGGAGGCGAATATACGGTAGAACCCCGGCTTTATTACGGGCATCGGGGCGATATGCTCAGTTTCTTTGTAATCAGGAGTTTTTTTAAGATCCACCGACCAGGATACAGCCGCCTCCCGTTTAACAATTTCCTTAAGCTGTTCCAGGTCTTTAGAATATGGATAAAGATTTTCGGAAAAGGTTTCCCATTTTCCGGGTACGACTTTAATATGCATATGGTCTATATTTTTATAATTTATCTGCAGCTGTCCCCGTTTTCCATCGGGGATAAGTTGCTGGGTCCGTATATCATATTTTCGGGCTGTAATTTCTTTTGCATAAGCTTTACAGGACTCTCCTCCGGGGGTATTAGGATTTAAATGAAAACCTTTACGGGCGTATTCAAGAGCCTTAACCAGGTTATCTTTTTCTCCCGTGGTTTTGGCTTTACGGTAGTATACAGCGGTATTTACATGGTCGCTTTCGGATATTTTTAAGATTTCATCCAGTCTTTTTAAAAAAATTTCTTTCTTGTCGATACCGTAGGAGTTGTTCTTTACAAATAACATCCTGTTTAACTGGGTATCGGCCAGTGCCTCCCGGTTTTTTTCCCTGCGGTGAAGTTTTAAAAGTTCCTGATAAAGACGGATGGTCTTATATTTAAAAGAGTCCCTGTATTGGGTCTGGGGCTTATAATTAAGAAATTCTTTGATATTCCCCGAAGCCCCGGAATTAAAATTTATCCGGAAACTGCCTTCGGGTTTTACCCGGTAGTTCTGGGCCCGGGTATAAAAATTTATGGCTTCAAATACTAAAAAATCGTACAGAGTAGGTCTAAGCAGAACAGATGAATTACCGGGTTTTAAAAAGGATTTAAATTCTTCCGCGGGTATTTTTGAAAGGGCTGATTTTTCTTTTAGAATCTCTGTATAGAGCCGGTCGATTTCATCTAAAATTTTATTAAGGTCCCAGGTGGTTATATCTTCCTCATCCAGATCTTTAGTCTGGGTCCGGTTCTGCAGTTGCCACCTGTTAGAAAGAAAAAAATTCCAGTACCACCCGGCCAGAACCGATTTTAATAACGGTTTAGTCTCATCCGGAGCTTTTTTTATCTCTTTTTTTAGCCGGGTTATACTCTCCCGGGGGCGGTTGCCGTGAATTTCCGTTTCAAATTTTATTTTTTTAGTGAGGGCTTTTATCCAGTCAGTATAGTCCCCGGCTTTGAGGGATAGATCCAAAATTTCTTCCAGATGTTTTATGGCTGTTTTGGGCAGCCCGTTCTCTTTAGCCTGCTCAACCTTTTCCCAGCGTTGCTCCAGGGTAGGGGTATCTAATTGTCGGCCCAGTAAATGCGCGGACAAAAAAGTTACAATAAGTACTACTAAACCGTATAGTAAAAATTTTAACTTCATAGACAAAAATTCCTTTTACGTATTATATGATTTTTAAAAATAGAATACAATTATCTGGCCTCTGGTATGTGTCTAAATATTTGTGTTTAATACGTTATTTCTGTTTTTATATGCTTATGTGTTAGGAGATAGGTTA
>JBNJDT010000052.1:0-10089 GCA_051745145.1 Elusimicrobiota bacterium | reverse complement strand
TGCATTATCGGCAGCCCAGGCCCATAAAAAAGTTTTGCTGGTGGAAGCAGATTTTAGAGCTCCGATGCTTCACAATATGTTTGGAGTTCCCCGCAACAATGGATTATCGGAGGTACTCATTGGAAAGAAAAATATGGATGAAGTAATAAAGGGGACTTCTGATTTTGTGACGGGGTCGCTTGGAGATAGCGTTCGCAATATAGCCGGGATAGATGATTTTAAACTTATCACTGCCGGTAAACTGCCGCCCAATCCGCTTCCCCTTTTTCAATCCAATGAATTTGAGAATTTTCTTGAGAGCGCCCGGCAAAAATTTGACCTTGTAATTTTAGACTCCTCTCCCATTTTACCTGTAGCGGATTCTACGGTTATTTCTTCCCAGGTAGGTGGAGTTGTCGTGGTTTATAAAGTAGGCACTGTTATAAGGGGAGCCCTCCGCCGGGCTATAAGACAGATGACGAAGACAGAAGCTAACGTATTGGGAGTAGTTCTCAATCAGATCCGGGCTTCAGAAATGAAAGATAAAAATTATTATTACAAATACTATCATAAATATTATGGTGAGGAAGAGGCGTAATATTAAAAAATTTATCAATCTTTATGAAGTTATTGTTTGAGTAAGTTTTAGATAATTAACTATAAAAAATACAGTTCCTGTGACTATAAAAAAAAAGAGTATCAAAAATTTTAAAATTAACAAAAAGAAATATTAAAGACGATTTAAAAAAGGTCCCCGCGTTTATCTTACAAATCACAATTTTTAATAATGAGAGATACTACTGAAATTCTGTTTTTTCTGATACTTGTTATCGGGGCGGTGATACTCGGCAGATTTATTTCTATTAAACCCACCGGCGTTCCCCTTTATTTTATTATAGGTGTTTTAGCCGTGGGGATCAGTTTATTGGATATGAGAGTTGCTCTGGGCTTTCTGGCAATGAGTATGCTGCTTTCCCCGGAAATTCCGGTTGCCGCTGTTCCCCAGCGTGATGTTGTTATCCGTTTTGACGACCTTATGCTGATTCTTATTTTTATCTCCTGGTTTGCAAAACTGGCTGTCGATAAAAAACTCCCCCTTTTAAAAGCCTCCCCTATTAACAGGTATATTTTTTATTATCTTGCTGCCTGCTTTCTGTTTACAGGTAAAGGCATTGTAATGGGGCACACAAACCCCTATCAATCGTTTTTTTATCTTTTTAAATATCTTGAATATTTTATGATGTTCTGGATGACATATAACGTACTACAAAAAAAAGAAGATATAGATATAGTTCTTAAATTTTTCTTTCTGACAGCTGTGATTGTTATAATACACAGCTATTTTCTATATCCTGAAACTATACATGCTCCTTTTGATGTTGGGGAACCGGCCTCGGTAGGTGGATATTTTATTATAATATCGGGTCTTTCTATAGGTATGGCTATATTTCATGACAGCGTTTATATGAAAATATTTTTTCTGGCTCTACTTATGTCAATTATCCCCCTGATTGTAGCAACTCAGTCCCGGGCCACTTATCTTGGCGGTGCAGTGATGTATTTTACAATAGCTATGATTACTACAAAATATAAGGAAAGAATTATACTTGCCGGTGTGGGGGCTGTTTTGCTCCTTCCTATTGTAATGGGGGGAGAAATTTATAAAATTTTAATTGAGCGGGTTACTTATACTTTTACGGGCGGTTACGGAACTTTTGGACTGGATCCGTCTTCTGCGGCCAGAGTGGAATCCTGGAAAGTGCAACTTTTACAAAATTGGCCTAAAATGCCTCTTACCGGCTGGGGAGTGACGGGACAAGGATTTATAGATAGCCAGTACGTAAGAACACTGGTTGAACTGGGGCTGGTAGGTTTTTTTACTTTTGTATTGCTTAAATACAAAATATTTAAAATCTCGATGAGAATATTTAAAACATTAAAAGATAACTGGTTTAAGGGTTTGACTATAGGGTTTATAGGTGCTTTTGCAGGTCTTCTTACTCACGCTATTACCAGCAATACTTTTATAATAGTGCGGATAATGGGTCCGTTTTGGTTTGTATTAGCTGTAGTAATGTCTTTACCAAAAATAATAGAAAAAGAGAGTGGGGGAAATTATGGAAAAAATTCTAATAGTTGATGACAGTAAAAATATACGGAAGCTTTTAAAGGTCATACTTGAAAGTGAGAATTTTCGGGTAAAGGAAGCAAAATCTGCAAGGCAAGCTTTGAATCTTCTGGAGAAAGAAAAATTTAAAATTGCTATTGTGGATATAGTTATGCCGGTTATGGATGGCATTCAACTTACGGAAATTATTCGTGAAAAACACCCCGGTACGGAAGTTATAATAGCCAGTACTATGAAAGATAAGGATAATACTTTTGAGGCTATTGAAAAAGGGGCCTGTTATTATGTTTACAAACCTTTTAAAAAAGAGGAGTTGATCGGGGCCGTAAACAAGGCCAGGCAGTTACAGCTTATGGAAACGGAGAGCGGGCAGCTTGATAATTTGGTGGCTCTTCACCGGGCCGCTAAAATTATGGTATCTAATAAAAGTTTGGATGATGTTATTGAATTTATACTGAAAGTAGCGGCCAATACTGTAAATGCCGACGGCGGCTCATTAGCTCTTGTGGAGCAAAATTCGGAAAAACTTGTTATAAAAACAGCTATCGGGAGCCGCAGCGATAAAGCAACCGGTAAAAAATTTGACCCGGGCCAGAGGGTCTGCGGTCGGGCAATGAAGCGCAAAAAATCTATACTTGTAGATGATAAAGTTCGGTCCAGGGACTGGTTTCAGAAAATGGAAAAGTTTGAGAATATTTACTCGGGGATGAGTATTCCCATGGTTATAAGAAATGAAGTGATAGGAGTTATTAACCTTAAAAGAACGGAAATAGAAGAGGACTTTATGGAAAAAGACGTTATGGTAATGGAAATCCTGGCTGCCGATGCCTCAATTACAATTGAAAATGCAAGGTTGGGGTAAATATATATATTATGATTGAAATTATAAAAAAGATGTATCGTATACTAACTTCCACCGAGCGCCGTAAATTGTATATTATTTTTGTCTTAATGACTGTATCCGCTCTGATTGAAGTTGCCGGAGTTGCTTCGATAATGCCTTTTCTTTCGGTAGTTACAAATCCTGGCTCTATTCAACAGGATAAGTTACTTTCTTTTCTCTATACAACCTTTAATTTTCAAAATACAAACCGGTTTCTCGTATTTGTCGGAATATTGGTGCTAGCTATTCTTATTGTCGGAAATTTATTGAAATCGTTAAAAATGTGGGGAATGTACCGGTTTACCGGAGGACAGAATTTCCGGATATCAAAACGGCTTCTCAATAGTTATATCTACCGGCCTTACGTCTTTTTTCTGGATAAAAATACTGCCGATTTAGGGAAAAATATTCTCTCCGAAGTACAGCAGGTGGTAAACGGAATTATGTTTCCTTTAATGCATATAGTGTCCCGGGGTATTGTGGCAGTATTAATTTTTATACTTCTTTTTATGACTGATGCTCTTTTATCTGTTATTGTAATTGTAATTCTTGGGGGGGCATATTCTATTGTTTACAAAATAATAAAACAGAAAATGGATCGTCGGGGAAAATTAAGATTTAATGCCAATACATCAAAATTCAAAGTGGTAAGTGAAGCTTTCGGTGGTATAAAACAACTTAAAATTATGAGATGTGAGGATATTTTTCTGTCACGTTACTCAAAATACTCGTCTGAATTCGAAAAACACAGGGCATCTTTCAATACAATCTCAGAAATTCCTCATTATCTTATGGAACTTGTCGCATTCGGGGGGATAATGATAATAGTGCTTTATCTTATTGTATCAGGAACCGGTTTGGAAACAGCTATTCCGGTAATAGGACTTTACGCTTTTGCTCTGCGCCGTCTTATGCCGTCTTTACAGGGGATATTCAGGCAAGTTACAACAATACGGTTTAATGCCCATGCTATGAATACTCTATATGAAGATCTTAAGTCTTCCGCGGAAAAAGAGAAAGATAAGTTACTGACAGAAGACAATCAAGAACCTTTACCCATTAGAAATGTGCTGAAGCTTGAAAATATTACATTTAGTTATCCGAACACAAAAAGACCGGTTATTAAAAACCTTAATCTTGAAATAAATGTAGAAAGCTCAATTGCTTTTGCCGGAAAAACCGGTGTAGGTAAAACAACTATTGTGGATATAATCCTGGGTTTGCTTAGACCTCAGAGCGGAAATATATTTGTCGACGATAATGAGATAACGGATGAAAATCTTTCTAACTGGCAGCAGAATCTGGGTTATATTCCCCAGGATATATATCTGCAGGATGATACTGTAGCCAGTAATATAGCTTTCGGAATGCCTAAAAAAGAAGTGGACAGAGATAAAATAAGAGTAGCAGCAAAAATTGCCAATATACATAATTTTGTAACAAAGGAATTATCCGAGGGGTATGATACTCTTATTGGGGAGAGAGGAATAAGACTCAGCGGCGGACAGAAACAGAGAATAGGTATCGCCCGGGCCCTTTATAGAGATCCGGAGGTTCTTGTACTTGACGAAGCCACCAGCGATTTAGACGGTGCAACGGAAGCAGCTGTTTTAGAAGCAATAAATAATATAGGAGAGGCAAAAACACTTATAATGATCGCCCATCGATTGACTACGGTTAAAAATTGCGATGTAATTTATCTACTGGATAACGGGAAAATAATTGATAGTGGAACATACGATGAACTGCTGAAAAACAATGACCAGTTTAAAAGAATGGCCCGGCAGGAAGATTAATAATTATATTATTAAGAAAGAGTGTGAAAATATTGTAAAAAAAGGTTAAGAATAAAAAAATATATTACAGATAAAAATTAAAATGAACTCAAAAGTAGACATATTTTATATAGGTCCCCCTAAAACAGCATCTACCTGGATATATAATTGTTTAAAAGAACATCCGGAAATATGCGCTCCAATCAAAGATACAGTACATTATTTTGACATGCATTATGTAAAGGGAAAAGAATGGTATTTAAAACATTTTAATGCATGTTTAAAGAAACAAAAATTATGTGACGTAACAACTTCTTATATGCATTCTCCTCAGGCTCCTAAAAGAATATTTCAACATAACCCTGATGCTAAAATAATAATATGTATGAGAAATCCGTTAGATAGAGCATTTTCCCATTACTGGCATGAAAAGAAAAAATTAAATTTTAATTTTGAGTTTAGGGAAGTTCTTGAAAATTATGATCTGTATTCTTCTTGGCTTGAACCCGGGTTTTATGGAGAGTATATAGAAAGATATCTCAAGTTTTTTCCCAGAGAACAAATTCTATGTCAATTATTTGAAGACCTTGAGGTAAATCCTGGTAGTTTCCTAAATAGATTATATGAATTTATAGGTGTGGAAGCTGATTTTAAGCCTAGTGTTATTTATGAAAAATGTAATGCTGCAAAACGGAAAGAAACATTTTTAAATTTACATATAACCAGTAGGATAAGTAAATTTGTTAAAAAGTATGTACCTTTTTTGGGGAAAGAAAAAGTAATAAAAAAATATTTGTCCGGTAAAGCGGAATATTATGAAGGTATCCCGAATGATTTGTATAATTCGCTTCTTAAAATTTGTATTCCGGAAATAGAAAAGACGGAAAATTTGTTGGGAATAGATTTAAGCCAGTGGAAGAATAGTGACCGAGACTAAAACAACTCTGAATACTCTGAAACTCATTTCGATAATAATAATTACTCGAGATCGCCCCCGGGAATTAAAAAGATGTTTAAAATCATTATTTAATAACACTTATCAAAATTGTGAAATAGTTATTGTAGATAATAGTAGTCGAAAAATAAAAAAGAAAAACCAGAATTTTTTAAAGAAAAAAAAGAGTAAGTATAAAATCAAATATATTCAGACAAAACCCTGTGGTTTTGCTGCTTTAAGGCAGAAAGCTGTGGATAATTCCTCCGGTGAAGTAATAATGAGTATAGATGATGATTGTGTAGCTGAGGAGACTGCTATATCTAATATTATAGATTGTTTTAATTCTAATCGGAATATAGGCGTAGTAGGAGGATATATAAAAAACGTGGTGGGGAGAGGAAAGGGAAAGTATAAAGGACGGGGAAGGATTGGCGAAAACGGAACGTATTTACTAACTAAAGATATAGAGAAAGCTGAAGTTTTTGGTGGAGCAAATATGTCATATAGAAAAAAGGCATTTAAGGAGGTAGGAGGCTACGATTTATTTTTTTCCCAAGGATATGAAGAAGCGGATTTAATATATAAAATAAAAAAAGCCGGTTATGAAACTAAATATGAACCCTCAGTAAAAATAAAACATATACCATCGGATAAAATATTTAGAACAACATGGCGAAATATGAATATTACCAGATTATATTTTTTCTTTAAACATAAAATGCCTGATTCAATGGGGGAATGGTTTAAATTCTTTAAAATAGAATTGAAATTATTCATAAATGATATAAACCAAATACTCCCAAATTTATCGCGGATTTACAGTCAGAAAAGTGGTAAAAAAAATGAAAATAAAGAGCAAAAATATATCAAAAAAATAAATTTATTTAATAAAATATTAGAAATTTATATAAGAATATTTTTTGAAGGATTTAAAATTGTAACGGCCCGACTCTTGATACCTGGTTTAATATATAGAGCACGTAAGAAAAATTATTTTGAAAAAAATTGATAAGATTAAACTAAAAATATTTTTAATGAATATTTTAAATTTGATGGGACGAAAATTATAAGAAGGTGTATAAAGGAAATAAAAGCCCAGTGAAAAAAAAGAAAGTAGTTTTTATAATAGCACTAGGACATTCAGGAAGCACCTTGTTAGGTAGTTTTTTAGGTGCTCATTCTAAAATTTTGCACATAGGAGAAATAATATCTCCTATTAGCAAGCGCGGGAAAAAAATAAAGTGTTTCTATTGTAACCATGATAAGTGTCCAGTCTGGGATGAAAAAATTGGCAAAAAAAATATTTTTGATACGTATAATTTTTTTAGACATGATGTTTCAAAAAATCCAATTAAAAAAATAAAAACTATATATTTTAAATTATTTAATAAAAGCTTATATCCAGGAATGCTTTTTATCAAAATTTTTAATTCTATTACTGAAGTAGACACTATTATAGATAGTTCAAAAAGGTTACCCTGGGCTGAGTGGAATTCTAAAAATAATGCATATAATACTAGGTATTTATTTTTAATGAGAAATCCTAAGGCCATAATAGCCTCAAAATTACGTAATAAATATTATAAAGATGTGAAAAAAGTAGCGAAAGGAATAAAAGAGAAATTGAATAGATATTTACGATTTATTGATTCTTTAAGCGAAAAAGACAAATTAATCATTGAATATAAAAACCTCGTTAAAAAACCAAAAAGTATTGGAAAAAAGATATGCAGTTTTTTAAATAAAAAATTTGAAAATAAAATGCTTGAATATTATAAGTATCCCGAACATATCTTTGGGGGTAATATATCTTCAACTTTGGAAAGTAGGAAATTTAATAATAAAAAAATAGAAGATTTAATAAGAGAATATAAACTTTCGAAAAGTTATTATAAGGATAGTTTTTATAATAAAAGTTTAGGTTTTAAATATGACGATAGATGGAAAAAAGAATTAACAACACAACAGAAAAATATAATAGAAAAAATTCTAACTGATTGAGACGTAATAAATTAAATTAAGTCCAGTGTAAAAAGAATAAGGTAGACTTTTATATTACTGAAAATATTTAGATGATTTGAATATATAAAAAACAAAAAAGTTAATAATTTAAATTTTGAACAACCGGGAAAAATAGATTAAAACAATGAGAAAAGTTAAAGACAAAATAAGAAAAATTTTTCAAAAAATACAAATTTTTTTTAAAAACAAACTTGAAATTAAGTTTAATAATAGTGAAGTTAATTATTCTACATCTTCAAAGTTAGCAAAAAAATGGTTTTTTCCCAGATATATAGATGGTAGTCTACATGAACCGCCGGTAACTCAGCTATTAATTGAATATTTAAATAAAGAATCCGTATTTTTTGATATAGGTGCTAACCTAGGTTTTTTCACAGTAATGGCGGCAAAAATATGTTATGAAGGGGAAATCCATGCTTTTGAAATGGATAGGAGATTGGTAAATTTGATAAAAAAATCTGTGGATTTAAACAGTAAAGTGGGGAAGGTCTTTATAAATAATGTTGCTGTTTGTGATAAAAATAATAAAACTGTTGAATTTTATCCTCATCAGAAAAATAATTTATCTACTAATCGGATATTAAATAGGGAAGATAAAATAAAACAAAAAAATAATTTTTGTACTGCGAAAACAATAACAATAGATCATTATTGTAATGTAGAAGGAATTAAGCCTGACATAATAAAAATTGATATAGAAGGTTCAGAAACTTTTGCGGTAAAGGGTATGAAAAATATAATCAAAGAAAAGTATCCATTATTAATTGTAGAGATTCATCCCAAACAGATGAAACAATTTAAGCATGGTCCTAGAGCGTTAATCAGGTTGTTGGAAAAATGGAATTATACCCCCTACATAATAAAAAATTACAGAGAAAAAAGTACAGGAGAATCGGATAATTTAGTAGAATTTAACCAGAATATAATAATACCCTCCAAGCGTCCAAGTATGTTTTTATTCAAACCCTGAAGAGTATGATAAAGGTTTTATTTGCACATGATGTACAAGAAAAAATTCCTGGAAAATACGGAATATTCTCAAGAAATATAGTTTTAACAAATGAATTTAAAAGTATTATTCAAAAAATTAGTAGATACAATACAATAAATTTAAAAGAAAACCCTGAATTTGTTGAATTTAATGAACCGACTCATAAAAAAAATTTTCTTCTCACTTTTGATGATGGATATAAAAGCATTAAAAAAAATGCGTTACCTGTTTTAGAAAAATATGGGGTACCCTGTTTGTTTTTTATTACAACAGGTTTTATTAATGGTGATATAAGTGGATATGAGTTACAACTTTCTAATTATTTAAAAACAAGAAATAATTTGGAAATTCCAAAAACTGGTTTGGCTGAAATAGGTTGTAATGAGAAAAAAGAAAAAGTTTATAAAAAAATACATGGTTTATTGAAGTTTAAAAATACAGATTTTAGAGAAAAATATATGAATAAAATAAGGGAATTAAATAATATAGATGAAAGTAGTACTATGCAGGATTATTTTTTAACCTGGGATGAAATAAAATATCTGGACAACCATCCGTTAATAACCATAGGAGCTCATTCACATTCTCATGTTTCTTTACCGGCTCAAAAAATTTCAGTTTGTTATAAAGAAATAAACAAGTCAAAGAAAATTCTGGAATCAAAATTAGGACATAAAATAGAATATTTTTCATATCCGTATGGTAGGAATAACTTTATTACCAGAATTATGGTAAGAATTAAAGGATTTAAATACGTTTTTTGTACAGGAAATAAGTGTTTAGAAAATAATTCTAAAATTAATAATTATGCTATTCCCCGGTTAGATGTAAAGAAAGTTATTAAAGAAGGATTTTAAATGTATAAATATTTTTATTATAAAGATGCGCTGCAATAAACCGAATTTATTTATTGTAGGTGCTCCAAAATGCGGTACCACTTTTCTTCATACATATCTGGATAAACATCCTTCAATATACATGAGTACCCCTAAAGAACCTCGTTTTTTTTGTAAGGATTTTCATAGAGAAAGTGATAATTACTATGGATATAAAAAATATTAAACAGAATCCAAAAAAAGTTTATAGAAATACATTAAAATTTTTAGGTTTAAAAAACATTGATATAAATAATTTTAAAATAATAAATAAAAAACTAAAGAAGAAAACTATTTATTTTAAAAACAGTTTTGTGAAAATATTTGATTTTGGAAAGAAGAATAGTTTTCCTAAGTTATTATTAAAGATGTTAGAAAAAATAATGCATTCGGATTTACTTAAAAAAGATATAAATGTAGAAATTAGTAACGAGTATGAGAAAAAATTGAAAAAAGAATTTTATGAAGAAGTTAAGCAATTAAGTGAATTATGTAATAG
>JBNJDT010000051.1:0-10534 GCA_051745145.1 Elusimicrobiota bacterium | reverse complement strand
CCGGGACTCAGATAGAAATTTCCAGAAACATACAAATTTTAGTATGAATACATATGTCACTGTCACTCTACCTGAAGGAGTTCCCCAAAAGACAATAGAACAGGGGTTTGAAAAGGTTGATGAAATGGATAGTGAAATTTCAAATTTAAGGGAACAGAGCCGGATTCCCGATAAGTTTTACAAACTGGTAAAAGGATCTCTGGAATTAGCCCGGGATACAGAAGGTTTTTACGATCCCACTCTTTATCCGGTTTTGAAGTTATGGGGGTTTTACGGGGAGAATCCTAAAGTGCCAAGCGAAGAAAAGTTAAATTCGGCGTTGGAGAAAACGGGATATCGCAAAGTTAACTATGAAAATGGAAATATAGATGCTCCCGGGTATGTCCGGTTTGATTTGGGGGGATATGCTAAGGGGTGGGTGGTTGACAGTTTAGTAGAATATTTTAAGGAGAAAGGGATTAATGCGGGGCTGGTGGATGCCGGCGGTGATATAAAAGCCTGGGGCGATAAAGTCTGGAAAATAGGTATTAAAAACCCCCGGGGGGAAGGGATAAACGCAATTTTGAAAATAGAGAATATGTCTGTGGCCACTTCCGGGGATTATGAAAATTATTTTGAAGAAAACAGTAAGAGGTATTCCCATATTATTAATCCCGATACCGGATATCCCGCGCAGGGTATTTATAGCGCTACAGTTATTGCCAAATCGTGTGCTGTGGCTGACGGGTTCTCAACTGCTTTACTGGTGGCCGGATTAGAAAAAGGCGAGGCCTGGGATGATATGTTTAGGGGATGTGTGATTATAGGGGATAATAAAAAATATAATACGCCGGATCTCGATATAAATTGGAGATGATGAAATATTGACTAAAAGAGATATTTTACTTTCGGCAGTTTTACTTGTGGCGGCGGGGGTGATATATTTAATCAATATAAATACCGTAAACAAAAGTCCGGATAATTTTGTAATAAATTTAAGAGGAGAGTCAATATACAACGGGGAACTTGGCAAAGACCAGACTGTAAAAGTTATTGGAGGGGGGATTTATTGGTTATTAAAAATAGAGGACAACAGTATAAGAGCAACAGAATCCGGGTGTCCGAAAAAGATCTGTATCAAGCAGGGCCCGGCATATAACTCGGGCCAAACTTTGGTATGTGTACCCCAGAAATTGACTTTAACGGTCAAAGAAAGAAAAAGTCGTATAGATGCAATCTCAAGATAATAAGCAGTTAGCTTATCTGGCTTTATTTATTGCAGCTGCCTCGGTGCTCCAGGGTATTGAATGGATGCTGCCCCGTCCATTTCCGTGGTTAAAACTGGGCCTTGCAAATATGGTTACTCTTGTAGGGATAGTTATGTACGGGGGAAGGTTTGGAATAAAAGTAGCGGCCGGCAGAATTTTACTTAGTTCGTTTCTTTTAGGGACTTTCATGACTCCGTCGTTTTATTTGAGTTTTACCGGAGGAATTGGGGCTGTCCTGATTATGGCCGGATTATACCGTCCTCTTGGCAAATTGAGTGTGGTGGGGGTAAGTATCTGCGGAGCTTTGGCTCATAATCTGATTCAGATTCTTGTGACCTACTTATTATTTGTAAGACACGGAAATATACTTTATATCTTACCGGTAATTTTAATAGCAGCTGTAATAACCGGCGGCGTAAACGGACTGTTAGTGAAAAAGATAGTACCTTCCATAGCAGTTTTTGCAAAAAGAAGGATATTTTTAGCCTCTGGTTCCCCCCGCCGGATTAAAATTCTTAAAAACGCCGGTTTGCCGGTTCTGGCTATAAGGCCGGATTACGAAGAAGAAATTCCCAAAAAAGTAGAACAAGCTGAAAAATATGCATTGAGGCAGGCCCGCAAAAAAGTTGAAAGTGTAGCATCCACTCTTAAACCTCCGGGATGTGTGGTTGCCGGAGATACCGTGGTTGATTTAAATGGTGAAATTTTATTGAAACCCGAAAATACCAAGCAGGCTGAGAAGATGCTCCGTCTTTTGAGCGGCAGGACCCAGAAAGTTTATACGGCCCTGGCTGTTAAAAAATTAGATAAAAAAAATGACTATATAATAGAAAAAATTGATCAGACTGAATTAAAAATGGCTGAATTCAGTGAAGAAGAGATAGAAAAATATAAAAAAGAACATCAGGATAAGGCCGGGGGGTATGCTATACAGGGTATGAAGGATAGGAGTGTGGAGTGGATTAAGGGCAGCTATACCAATGTGGTGGGGTTACCCGTGGAGCTTTTAAGGAAATTATTAAGGGATTTGGGAATATAAATTTTTTGTCAGATTAGGGCTGCTGGGCCGGCGCCGGTCTTTGAGATTGAAGATTGGCCACTTCGGGATTTACATTTAGATCAGCTTTCTTATGAAGTTGAGAAATCCAATTTCGGTATATAGCCGATCTTTTTTCCTGTATAATAGTATTTTTCAATTCCTCTTTTTTATCTTCAAATCCGTTAAGATTTCCGTTTTCACTTTTATAATATAATTTTAATTCCGGCAAGGTTGTATTGGCTGTGGCCAGTATCAGACGTTCCATTTTTTGATTAGTAATATTTTTTCTTATCATTTCTTCAAATTCCGCAGGGTTCATATTCATGGAATGCTGAAGAGCCTGGGTATAAAGACGCATATTAAAGCGGCCTTCATGTTGAAACTGGGGGAGCCGGCGGATAGTAGAGATAATTTCTTCATCGGGGACGCTAATTTTGAGCTGATTTGCTGCATTGTAAATAATTGCTTCGTTTACCATAGAACTTAAAACTTGTCGCCGTATATTAAAAATTTCATCATCGGAAAGTTCGCCGTCGGAATTTTGTCTTTCACTTTGTAGCTGGCGGGATACCCGCTGGCGGTAATCCTTAACTTTTATTTCAAAATTTTCACCTTCGGCCACCGTATTTTTAATGCCGCTGCCGGATCCGTACCAGAAGAAAATACCTGTAATAAAAACCGCAGCTATAACCCACATTACCTTTTTCATATGTTTTCTCATTGAATTCATCATAATGGGTTAATTCTAATTAAAAAAAATTGAAATTTCAAATATTATGTGATATATATAGTTCTATGATTACTATAGTTGATTACAAGTTAGGTAATGTGAGAAGCGTTGCAAATGCTCTGAAATATTTAAAAAATACGTCGGTGAAACTTTCTTCCTCTCCAAAAGATATTCAAAAAGCCGATGGCATAATACTGCCGGGTGTGGGAGCTTTTAGAAAGGCTATGAATAATTTAGAGTATTTGGGTTTAATAGAACCGGTGAAAGCTTTTATAGAATCGGGAAAGCCATACCTGGGTATTTGCCTGGGGCTGCAGTTGCTTTTTACAAAAAGTAAGGAACACGGCAGTACTTCCGGATTTAATATAATAGACGGGGAAGTTGAGGAGTTTTCTAAAGAGGTTAAGAAACCTCATATAGGGTGGAATCAGGTGGAAAGCAATAGATTAAATCACATGTTTAACGGAATAGAAGATAGTTCTTTTTTTTATTTTGACCATTCCTACTATGTTGTGCCTAACAGTAATAACCACTTAAGAACGGGAAAAACTGAATACGGCCGAAAATTTGTAAGTGCCCTCATAAGAGATAATATATGGGGGGTTCAGTTTCATCCCGAAAAAAGTGCGGATAAGGGATTAAAATTATTGGAGAATTTTATAGAAAAATGTTAGCAAAAAGAATAATACCTTGCCTGGATGTTAAGGATGGACGGGTTGTAAAAGGAGTGGAATTTAAAAACTTGCGGGATGCCGGTGATCCGGTAGAGGCCGGAGCAAGATATAGCGAAGAAGGAGCCGATGAACTGGTGTTTTTAGATATTGCAGCGGCACCGGAGAAGAGAAAAACTCGCGTAGAACTGGTGGATAAGATTGCCCGGAATGTATTTATTCCATTCACAGTTGGAGGGGGTATTAATTCTGTAAATGATATTAATACGTTGCTTAGAGCGGGAGCGGATAAAGTCTCTATAAATACCCGGGCGGTTAAAAATCCGGATATTATTAAAAAAGCGTCCCGGGATTTTGGCAGTCAGTGTATAGTTTCGGCAATTGACGCTAAAAGAAAGGGAAACAGTTGGGAAATTTATATATGCGGGGGCCGGGAACCTACGGGACTGGATGTTCTGGAATGGGCTAAAAAAGTAGAGGATCTCGGGGCCGGAGAGATCTTGTTAACCAGTATGGATGCAGACGGGACAAAAGACGGATATGATATCGAATTAACCCGAGCAGTTACTGAAGCTGTAAATATTCCCGTTATAGCCTCCGGCGGCGCTGGAACTTTAGAGCACATTTGTGAAGTCTTTAAACAGGGAAATGCCGATGCCGCGCTGGCGGCCTCAATTTTTCACTTTGGAAAATACTCAATAAAAGAGACTAAAGAGTATCTGAAAAATAACGGTATTAAAATAAGAAGTTAATTACAGGCCCTGAGTAAAATTTTGGATCCTGTTCATAGCTTTTTTGAGATCTTCCATAGAAGCGGCATATGAAAGTCTTATATATCCCGGAGCTCCAAAACCTTCTCCGGGGACACAGGCTACCAGTTCTTCTTCAAGTAATTTTTCCGCAAAATCCATAGAAGTTGTTATCTTTTCATTAAGTAAGTTTAATATAGACGGAAAAATATAAAAAGCTCCGCTGGGCTTTTCCACTTCTATACCTTCTATATTACTTAAAGTCTCGTATACATAATCCCGTCTTTGTTTGAAAATATCTCTCATTTCTGAAACAGATTTTTTACTTTTTGGGGAAGTTAGAGCTTCCTGGGCGCCGTATTGAGAAAAGGTTGCGGGATTAGAAGTTGAGTGAGATTGAAGTTTAGCACAGGCACCTATGATTTCGGAATTTCCGGCGGCATATCCTATTCTCCAGCCGGTCATGGCGTAGGCTTTGGAAACGCCGTTTACCACTACGGTCTGTTCTTTTAATTCCTCTGAAATTGAAGCAATGGATGTAAAAGTTCCTTCATAAACTAAATGTTCGTAAATTTCATCGGAAATAATAAGGACATCGTGTTCTAAGAGTATATCGCCCAGTTTTTCAAGTTCTTCTTTAGTATATACATAGCCGGTGGGATTGGACGGGGAATTTAAAATAATTAATTTTGTTTTTTTAGTGAGGTAATCTTTTAATATCTCCGGAGTAAGTTTAAAATCTGACCGGCAATCGGCCGCAACGGCATCGGCACCGGCAGCTTTTACCATCTCCGGATAGGATACCCAGTAAGGAGCTGGTACTATTACTTCATCTCCCTGGTCGCAAAGACACATAATAAGATTAAATAGGGAATGCTTAGCGCCGCAGTTAACCATTATTTCGTCTTGATTATATTCTAAACCGTTATCATTTTTAAATTTATTTATAATAGCTTCTTTTAACTCGGGGGTACCGGTAGCCGGGGTATAGGTGGTCTTCCCGGAAGTAATAGCTCCCACTCCGGCATTTTTTATATGGGAGGGAGTCCCTAAATCCGGTTCTCCGGCACTGAGACTTATTACGTCTTTTCCATCTTTTTTAAGCTGTTTGGCCTTGGCTGAAATAGCTAATGTCGGCGAAAGATTTACATCATTTGCCAGTTTTGATAAATGCATTTTTAATTACTCCTTAATATATAATTTACATTCTCCTGTTTCTTATTATTTAAATTATTAATAACTTACAAATTTTTATCCGGTTTGACAACATTGCTCTCATTTTACTAATATAGACAGCTATATTAATTTATTCTTTTACAATAAATATAAAGACGCAGGGCTGCATTTGACGGAATAATTTTAACACACGGGTGTGCTCGATCTGGGTCACCAGTACTGGTACAGTGAACAACACACAAGTGTTATTCACCAGTACTGGCACAGTGTCTCCGGGCGCTTTCGAAACAAGTGTGCTCGACCTAAAAATCAACCGTTGAGGTTAATTTTTTAAACGGTCTCGAAACAAGTGTGCTCGACCTAAAAAACAACACACAAGTGTTATTTTTCTTAACGGTCTCGAAGCAAGTGTGCTCAAGCTGAGACACCAGTACTGGTACAGTGAACAACACACAAGTGTTATTTCTCCGGGCGCTTTCGCACCCTCGTAGCTCAATTGGATAGAGCAACGGCCTTCTAAGCCGTAGGCTGGGCGTTCGAGTCGCCCCGAGGGTGCCATTTTTGATAGTGGTAAGAAGTATTTATAATTCAATGACAGAAAAAAGTTTTCATAATTTGTGTTTGAATTTTTGTGACGATAAAGTTACAGGGAAACTGCTTTCTTGTGAATCAGTATTATACCGACATGAGCACAGATAAACCAAATATACTTGCCGTTGGTCCGCATCCGGACGATATAGAAATTGGGTGTGGCGGGACTTTGCTTAAATTAACGGAAAATTTCAACATTCATTTACTTATATTGACTCAGGGCAAGGTTGGGGGAAATACCAGAAAAAGTGAACAGGAAGCCAGTGCCGATATTCTGGGGGTGAAAAAAATATGGTGGGGCAAATATACCGATACAAAGATCCCCAGCTCAAGAGAACCGATAGTATTTATTGAAAAGATAATAAATAAAGTAGATCCAGAAATCATATTTACCAATTATTTCCAGGATACCCATCAGGATCACCGGGCAGTCGCGGACAGTATGCAGTCGGCTACAAGGTACAAGAAAAATGTACTTTTTTATGAAGTACCTACTTCAATTGAATTTAATCCCACGGTTTTCATGGATATAGGCAGTGTATGGGAAAAGAAAAAAGAACTTTTAAAAGCCCATGCCTCACAGGTAAATGCGACCAGGATAAAGGGACTTTCAATTCTGGAAAGTGCCAAATCCTGTGCTATATTCAGAGGTTACCAGGGAAGAACTAAATATGCGGAAGGGTTTTTGCCATTAAGATTTTCTCTTGACTGGGATCTTGATTTAAAGTGACTTTTTCTAAGTCCCTGAAAATAATTATCTGTGGTACTATATCTTTATTGTTACTCCATCCTCAAGGGGGAACATTATTTTATATTTTGCAAATACGCCATATTTATATACTATTGCTTTCTTTTTTTCTCACCTATCTTTTAACTATGGCAGTGATATATCTGGGTAAAAAATTTGATTTAAAAGATTATCCCAACAGCAGGAAAATTCATAAAAAACCTGTTCCGCTGACCGGGGGAATAGCTGTTTTTGCCGGTTTTGGGATTGCTACTGTGAGAAATATGGTTTTTACGGATCAGGTAAAAGGGGTATTATTAGGCGCCCTAATTATATTTATAGTAGGGTTGCTTGACGATAAATATAAGTTATCTGCTTTCATAAAGCTTGCCTTTCAATTTGTTGCGGTTAGTGCATTGATATATTTTGGAATAAGAGTTAAGGTTATCCCCCACTCCGTGCCGTTTAAAATTTTGGGGGATGTATTGATAACTTATATAGGGGTTATCGGTATAACAAATGCTTTTAATTATTTAGACGGTATGGACGGAGAGGCCGCCGGATTGGCAATTATATCTTCTTTGACTCTCTTTTTTATTGCTCACGACGGCAATATATTAACTGTATCCTGGCTGGCCATGGCCCTTGCCGGAAGCACAGCCGGATTTCTACCTTATAATTTCCCCAAAGCAAAAGTATTTTTAGGAGACAACGGATCTACGGTTGTCGGTTTTCTTTTAGCTTCAATTGCCATAGCCGGCTCCTGGAATGCGGCAAGTTTACCGGTGGCTATTGTTACCCCCCTTTTAATTTTTTCTCTATATATATTTGATATGGCTTATACAACAGTATCAAGGATAAAGAACGGGACGGTGAGAAATTTTAAAGAATGGATTGTGCATACGGGAAAAGACCATATACACCATAGACTTGTAAAAATAGGGTTTACAAAAAATCAGGCCGTAATAATAATTTGGGTATGTGCTTTAATATTTGGTTTTTCGGCTTTCGTTATAAGGAAAGCCCAATTAATAAATACTCTTGTAATAATGACTCAGAGTTTGTTAATATATTTATTGATAATAGTTTTAATGATTGCCGGAAGAGATAAAGCTTAATGTTTAAAGTAAAGAAATAAAATGACAAAAACAAAAAAAACAACAAAATACAATAAAAATTCATATATAAAAAAAGTGGAAAGACTGATTGAAGAAACTAAGGATATACAGAGAGTTATTAAGAATGATGAGAGTAGATTAATAAATGGAACAGAAAATTTAATTGATGAAGAGGAACATTTTAGATTTACTTTAGAAGATATAGAAAGAATAAATCGGGCAGTGAGTCGGGAAAAGATAAAAAAAGAAAGAGTAAAAAATAAAAAAAGAGACAAAGAAAAACTTAAAAATAAAAAAAGTAAAAAAGAGAAAAATATTTTAGAAACAGTTCTCGGTCCCAAAAAATTATTAAAAATAGTTAAAAATAAATTGAGTTTTCAGTTAGAACAACAGGAAAATTTGAAAGAAAAGAATGAAAATTTGAAGGAAAAGAATGAAAATTTAAAAAAGAAACGCAGACATTTAAAAGAGGATATTAGAGGATATCAAAATATCCTGGAGGATCTGAAAAAAAATAAGAAAAATATTAAGGCAAAAGTTGAAAATCTTGAAAATAAAAAGAAAGATCTTTGCGATTTGGAGAAAAAATTGGATGACCGGAAAAAAGGTTTGGATAAAAAAGAAAATGAAATTATAAATATAAGAAAAAATTTAGATAAGAAAGAACAAAAATTAGAAGAGAAAGAAGAAGAACTTGAAAAATTAGGTAATAAATTTAACAGCAGTTCCAGGAAACATGATAAACGGGAAGATAATTTAAATATTCTGCAACAGAATTTGGAAAACAAACAAAAAAAGCTAAAAAAAAGAGAAGAGAGGCTTGACAGTCTTAAAGAACAACTCGAGGAACGCAGAAAAGTTTTAGATAAAAAAGAACAGAAAATAGAAGATAAAAAAGAAGAATTTAAAAAGAGCAATGTAGAGAAAAATAATTTTAAGAAAAGAGCTTCAGTTATATCCGAAAAGACTAAAAAAGTTTCAGATGATTCTCAAAAAAGGCGCGGTTCAAAAGAAAGGACAGAAACTGAAAACACAGAAGATGAAACTGAACCGAAAACGGAAAAAGAGATGCGCATGAGAATGGCCAGAAAACTCAGGGGAAAAGAAGATGTATGAGACTTACTGGGATTTAGCGGATAAACCTTTTAGAAATACCACCGAACCAAAGTTTTTGTACCCGTCATCTCAGCATGAAGAGGCGACAGCTCGTCTGAAATACGGAATAGATTCGGCATTGGGATGCATTGTTCTCAGCGGGGTTTTCGGGTGCGGGAAAACGCTACTTTTAAAATCACTTTTTCTTGAACTGGAAAAAGGTAAATACGATATTGTTTTTGTTCCCAATCCTCAGATGAATCCTTTGGAACTTTTATCTTCCATAACCTATAATCTTGGAATTGATGAGGAGATACCGGAGAACAAGGCGGAATTTCTTAAGAGAATAGATAAGGCGGTTTTAAATAATTACAATGACGGGAAGCATACAATAGTAGTAGTAGACGAAGCCCATGTAATTAACTCCAAGGATACCTTTGAAGAACTGAGGATGCTTTTAAATTTTCAGCGAGAGGAGAAATTTTTGATTACCCTTATTCTTTCGGGACAGCCAGAAATTAATACAAAAATTAACAATATAAAGCAGCTTGCTCAAAGAGTGGGAATAAAGGCTCATCTTGATAGGATGAATTTAAAAGACACTACTGAGTATATAAAACACAGGATTGAAGTCGCCGGTGGGACAAACAAGATTTTTACAAAAAATGCCTGCGAAGTGATATTCAATAATTCGGGCGGTATTCCCCGCCGTATTAACTCCATATGCGATTTAAGTCTTTTAACCGGATTTACTCAGAAAGTTGAACAGATAGGGGAAGATATTGTAACTGAAGTGGTGGGGGATTTAATTTGACTTGAGTTGAGGGACTGTTAATATAAAAAAAAGGAGAAATTAAAAATGAAGAAACTTGCTAAAACTTGTGTATGGGTGGCCATGGCCGGGGCAGTAATAGGGGGCATTTCCAGGCTTGTAGTTACTCCTATTGTATTGCCGTCCAGGGCATGGGCCGGAATGGCTGTAATACTGCTTCTTTTTGCTATAGCAATAGATCAGATTTACGAGAGTTAATTATAGGTGAAAAACTAAAATTAGTTATTGATCCGCAGTTATCGCGGACAAGGGGAAAGTATATTTTTATATAATTTAAAATGGTAAGAATTTCAGATATATACAAAAAAGATAAAGAACCGAAAAAAACATCTAAAAAGATAGAGCCACAGCCACAAAAAAAAGAAGTTTCAAATAAGAAAAACGTCGCTTCCGAAGAGGAAATTTATAATGAGGCTTTACTTCTGTCAAAAGAAAAAAATGATGCGGCATTAGCTTCAAACAGAGTTGATATTGATAGGGAAAATTTGGATATTATCGAGAAATTAAGCGAACAGGTGCAGGAAAGCCCGAAAAAAATGCTTGAATATTTTTATGAGAA
>JBNJDT010000050.1:0-10720 GCA_051745145.1 Elusimicrobiota bacterium | reverse complement strand
CGGATGACAGCCAGGGAGCAGCGGAAAATATATTAAGGAACGGAATTGTCTACGATGCCTCAATTCATACTCCAAATTCCTATTCCCAGGTTCCCTCTTTCGGATCGGCTAACGCTTCCAGCAGGATTGCCCTTTTCAGGATTGATATAACCAATAATTCCCCGGCTGATTATAATACTCTGAGACTTGAAAGTCTTAATATATACTTAGATAAAGGGACAGCTCCTTTGGATACCGGGCAGGCCGGGGAGCTTTTTGACAGTATGTTTGTAGCTTATAATTCCACCGATTCTAATAAAGAAGTTGTATTTGAGAAAAACCGGGATACATTTATGGGGGAAATAGATTCCCAGGCCTTTAACTTATCGGAAGGGAAACAGAAAATAAATGTAGATACTGAGGCCGCCTCCCGGTACCCCATAGAACCTGGCAGTACGGAAACTTTCTTTGCCGGAGTTGAGCTCTCCTCGTCCGCTGATACTTCTTCCGTGGATGTTTTCAGAGCACAAATTGATACCAGCAGCGATACCGTAATAGCAGAAGATATATCCGGCGTCCGGCAGGATTTTGAGGAAGTTTCTTTAAGTACGACAATTGAAGTAACTCCGGTAGGGGAAGTTCAGTCCGATTGGACGGCTGTTTCGGAGAGTTTTTCCAATGTGGCTGGTACTCCATACATTGATAATATAGACACCGGAAATGTATATACCGGTTCAGAAGACGGGATTTTTACTGCCCTTACAGGGGGCGGAGCCAAAAAATGGTCTTATACTGCTGAAGGTCCGGTAAGGTCCAATATATACGGAGATACCGGCGACGGAAGTATATATTTTGGGGACGCCGGAGGGTATATCCATAAATTACGGGATGATGGTGATTCATATTCTTTATTGTGGGAAAGGAGTTTAAAAGATAAAGTTAATTCGGTGGTGGAAAGAGAGTATGTCTATGCCACAACCTCAGGTGGGGATATTTACAAATTAAAACCGGATACGGGAGAAAGTGTTTCCGGGTGGGACGGCCAGCTTTCAGGGGACCTTACAGGTCAGCCTGCGGTTCAGGACGGCTGGCGGGGAGTTAGCGCACTTTGGGCTGCTTCTACGGATAATAATGTATACCGGCTCCAGCTCAGTGACGGAACCATAACCTCAAACTTTACGGCCGAAGATTCGATATATACCAGTCCGGTAATTAATACCGGAAAGTACAACGAAGATCTGGAAACAAATTTTCTGTTTGTTCCTTCCGATGACGGACGGGTTTACTGCCGGACTTCCGGAAATCTTTCTACAATACCGGACGGGTGGAAAGACAGGACAGACCATCCGGACGGGGCTTTTGAAACGGGAGCTCCGATAAAGGGCAATATACATAAGGGAATAAACCAAAGCTCCTTGTATTTTGGAAACGATGATGGTAAATTATATAGGGTAGACATGGTCAGCGGAACTCTTAAATGGAACCAGCCTTTTCAGGCCGAGGGAGCAATCCGGACCGGTCCGGTTATGCTTCCGGGTAATTATTTAGATATAGACAATGACTATGTTTATTTCGGGGATAGTAAAGGATATCTTTACGCCGTATCGAGCTCCGACGGTCTGACTATGAGAGATGGTTTCCCCTATTATCTAGGGGCGTCTATTATATCGCCTCCTGTGGTAGATAAAAATACTAATAGACTTTATGTAGGAACTTCCGACGGAAGGTTGCACGCAATTAACATAGGACCATGATTTTATGAAAAAGAAACTATTTAAAATCTTTTTAGTATTAGGTATGTTATTTAGTCCGGTATCCAGTTCTTTTGCTGAAAGTTCTGACTGGCCTATGTTTTTGGGAAATAAAAGCCGGACTTCTTCGAGCAGGCAATGGGCAATGCTCCCCCTTGAAGGCGAATGGGAGTACGATATGTACGACGATGCTGTTGCTTCACCGGTAATATCGGATGAAATATTGTATACTGCATCCCGGTCCGGCGCTATTTATGCTTTTGATATTTCAAGCGGAGAAGTAAAGTGGCAAACGTCGTTGGGCAGCTGGGTTGACTCGACGCCGGCTATTGAAAATAATACGGTCTACGCCTTTACAAAGGAGGGGGTATTTTACTCGCTGGACGCCACCGACGGTAATATAAAGTGGAGTGTTGATCTGGAGTGTGATGGCGTTTCTTCGCCGGTTATTACAGAAAAGGGCATATATGTGGGCCGGGGAACTCCTAAAAATGATATTGTGCGTTTAACAACTGAAGGGACGCTCACCCTGGATATCTTTACTCCGGGACAGCCCGTATGGTCTTCGCCGCTTTACTATAATGGCTATATATATTCCGCTGCCAATGACGGGAGTGTTTATAAACTGGATGAAAATTTAGATAAAGTTTGGAAGTATTCTACCGAAACAGGTATTTTTAGACTGTCTTCGGTCTCCGTTTGGGACGGTATCCTTTATTTTGCTCCCGGGGACACTATAAGAAAGATATACGCCCTGGATACGGATAAAAGCGTTTCCGCAAAATCTCCTGAACTTAATACCGGCGGCGAAGGAGTTTATACTTCTTCGGTGGCCAGTGATGAGGATGAAAATCTTTATGTGGTAATGTCCTCTACCGTACAGGTTCTTTACTGCCTGGATGCCCTGACCCTTGAGCTTAACTGGAAAAAAGAACTTGCCCAGTCCCGGGACAATCAGTATCAGCCTACCCCCGCGGTAACTGATGGGGCAGTTTATACGGGAACTGAAAACGGTCAGATAAAAAGCTTCTATACTTATAAAAACGCGGAGGAGGGAGTTGAGCCCGGCGACCGGATGATTTCTCTTGAAGTTGATTCCTCTACCACGGAGATTGTCAATTCTCCGGCCGTATCCGATGGTTATGTGGCGGCGGTTTCAGGCAGCGGAGAAATTTCTGTGTGGAAAGCGGGCAATGCCGCCTCTATTGTTACCCCGAAAAGAGATGATGTGGTATCGGGCAGTTCCAATGTTATCAGGGGAACAGCCAGGGCCTATCCTGAGTTTGAAGAGTACAACCTTTCTTATGGATCTGGTGAAGATCCTTCTGCATGGAATGAAATTTTTACTTCTACAGTTCAAATAGACAGCGGGGTACTGGACAATTGGAACGTAAGTAGTTTGGAAGATGGAGTATGGTCTCTTAAGCTTACTGTACAGGAAACATCAAAATCGGGGAAGGCTTTAACAACCGTTAATGTAGATAATCCGCCGGGGCCTGTCTCGGATTTAAAAGCAGAGACCGTAAAAGGAGGAAGTGCACAACTTTCATGGGAAAAATCTTCCGATGACGGCGCCGGAAATGATGATGTTGAAGGTTATAATATTTACCGGGCGGAAACTTCCACGGCCACTTTTGATTATTCAACTCCACTTGATTCTAAATCCGCCGGCGAGGAATCTTTCTATGACGATGAACTTGACCCCTTTACCACATATTACTATACGGTAAGAAGTTTTGATTCCCACAGTGAATCTAAAAATTCTGAAATTTCTTCAGTGTACATTGATGATAGTTTTGTCTGGTTTGATATTTCCGCTAAAGATGGAGGAACAGCCCAGCTCCCCGGCGGGACTAAAGTTTATTTCCCCCCGGAAATTCTCAAACAAGACAGCAGGGTAAAGATCGAGCGGATGAGGGGAGATAATATACCTGAGGGAGATACTTTAAGTCCGTGGATGCCCACGTCCTTGGCCTGGCGTTTTAGTATTGATCCCGACCAAAAATTCAAGTCTTCCGCCCGGATGGAACTGGTTTACGGGGAGAATGATATATCAGGTATGACGGAAGAACTTTTGAGGATTTACTGGTACGATGTACAGGATAGTAAATGGAGAATGGTGGATACTTCCGAAGCCGTACCTTCTGAAAATAAAGTCCGTGCAAAAGTAAATAGGTTTTCTTATTACAGATTAGGCCAGCATGTGGGAGGAGAAGAGATAATTACGGAAGAGAATGTATATACTTATCCGAATCCGGCTCCCGGTAATGAAGCTACATTTAAATTTCTGATAGAAAGAGAGGCCGAAATAGAGATTAAAGTATTTAATGTCGCCGGGGAGGCGGTTAAAAGTTTTAAAGAAACTTACTCCTCTGAAGAGATCGGAAAATGGCAGGAAATAGAATGGGATATTTCAAATATTGCTTCCGGAGTGTATGTATACCGAATTAAAGCTTCCGGAGATGACAGAGATGATGAGGTCGTAAAGAAGTTGGCTATAGTAAAATGAAAAAATTATTTAGTATTATTACAATAGTAGCAGTAACTGCAACGGCCGTTCTGGCGGATTTATCCGTACATCCGGATGCGGGCACTACCGCAGCGGATTTTTTAAAGATTCCGCCCGGTGGACGGGGAAGTGCGATGGGAGAATTTCAGAGCGGTATTCTACCGGATACTTACGGGATGTGGTGGAATCCGGCCTATCTTGCAGGATACAGTGAATACGAGGCGGCTGCCACATACAATAGATGGTTCCAGGGAATTAATAACAGTTTCGGTGCCGGTATCGTACCTTTTGAAAGAGGTACCGGAGGTTTGATGTTCCGGTCCCTCACTGTTCCATCTGATATGGAAAGAAGAAGCGGCGAAGACGAGAACGATCCCTTTTTTCCTTATACTTCTCCGGAAGGGAGCTTTGGCGCTTATGATATAATGGCCGGTTTTGGATATGGTCTAAATTTGAAGAAAGATCTTTCTGCCGGGGTTTCTCTAAAAGGTATTATCCAATCTATAGATCAGGACAAGGCATACGGTATGGCCCTGGATGCCGGGGTGCTCTATAGACTGCGGGCCCTGGATAGAGATATATACCTGTCCGGAGTCCTTAGAAATTTCGGGCCGGCGATGAGATTTCGTAAAGAGTACTATAACCTGCCTTTTGATATTAATATGGGAGCGGGAACAAAAATAATTGAAGATCTTTCTGCGGGAATTAATTTCCGTTATCCTACAGATGATTATCCTTCAATACACGGGGGAGCGGAGTACTCACTTTTTGAGAATTTTCTTTTAAGATGCGGTTATGTTTACCGTATTAAAGGACTTCCACTCGGTGGTTTCTCCGGTTTTAGGGGAGGTTTCGGTCTTAGAATGTCTGATTGGAGCCTGGATTATGCCTTTGCCCCCTATTCATATCTGGGCAATACCCACCGGATTTCTGTGGGAATGAAATTTGGACCAAAAAAAGAAAAAAAACCGGCTGAAAAACTTTCTTCGGCCCAGAAAAAAAGAAAAAAAGTGACAAGTGAAACTTCAACCGGTACTGAAAAAGTTGAGAGTAAAGAAAAATCGAATATAGAAGTGGTTCCTTTGAGTATTACCCCGGTAGGAGCCACCTGGAGCGTTAAATATCTTTCCGACGGGGGATTTATACGGAGGATAGAACATATTACCGAACAGCAAAATGTTGAGGGAATAAAAATACAAGTTGAGGAAGATATACGGGAAACTGAAGATGAAGAAGAGGGAATTGTAAGGCGTATCAATTTAAATATATCCGATAATATGAATAAAAGAGCTATTATAAAAAGTACAGCCGAACTTTATTTTTCGGAAGATATTTGGACGGAGGAGACAAAAATTTACGGAGATAATTTTAATGAACTGGGAATTATGTCCGAAGAAGATGTAGAAGATGGGAAGAAGATAAAACTGGATATCACCGGTTTCAGGAAAATATTTATCAAACAATGGATAAAAGACTGATATACAGGAATATACTCCTTGAAAAGCAGTTTTCGAATCTGGTGGAAAATTGTCGCCGTACCGGAGTTCAATTATGTCCTTTGAAGGGGATGGGGCTTTTACTTACAGGTAGATACCGTAAAGGTGAAAGAGATATGGAGGATATTGATATACTCATAAAAAAAGAAGATGAACAGAAAATTGAAAGAATTTTAAGAAAAAACAATTATTATCCCGTAAAAAGCGGGGAAAAAGGGTATTATCGGAAGGGAGAACCGGCTATTATAGATATTCATACGGATATCCTGTATATGAACAGGGAGCAGCTGGAACGGTTGTGGAATAAGATGGCTTCCCAAGAGACTTTAACTTTTTTACCCGATGAAGAACATTTTATTTATATACTGTTTCACGCTTTTGTGCAGCACGGATATTTGAGAAATTCATGGGCTGAGGATTTACGTAGACTTTTAAAGGAAATTTCCCAGCCGGAGATTTTAGAAGCTAAAGCTCAAAAGTATGGCCTGGAGGAACTTCTTACTATATATGACAGCCAGGTATTTTGGGGTAAAAGAGAGGGGTTTAAAACCGGATATACTAAATTCATATTATCACTTCCCCATTTCTCGGAAAAAGGACATTTTCTTAGACCGATTTATGCAGGAAATTTACGGGAAAAGTTGATATTTATTAAAAAGTTTCTTTTCCCGTCCCTGGAATTTTTAAAAAGAAGATACAATTTTCGTCCCGCGGAATTTTTGTATTATTGCCGCCCTTTTCTGTTAATGGTTAAAATGATAAAAGCTCCTCTAAAATAAGATGGACCCGTCTTGTTTTTATCTTTCGAATATTATAAGGTCATGATAGTAGGGTACAATTAAAGAATTATATAAAAAATTAATTTAAATAACTGTTGAAATTTTTTATATATATAATAAAATCATATTTATTGATTGTAAACTGAAAATACAGGAGGGGGGCAATACTGTATAAAGCAAGAGTTTAATAATGAACCAAAAAAATAAAAAGATACTTATAGTTGAAGATGAAAAGACATTGAGGAATACTTATTATAGAATTCTCAAAAAAGAACCTGTTTATGATATAAAGCTTGCCGAGTCAGCGGAAGTTGGGTTGGATTTTTTTAATAGGGAAAAATATGATTTTATTATCACCGACTTAGATCTTCCCGGAATGGACGGTACTGATATGATAAAAGAAATTAAGAGAAAAAATCCGTCCGTGAAAGTTGTAGTTATTTCGGGTTATGCTGATTCGGGTTATATGGAAGAAGCTATTAAAAGCGGTGCGGAAGAATTTATTTCAAAACCCGTGGATATAAATAAGTTGAGAAATACAGTATCTAAATATACTAAGTGAATTTTCAGACCTTTTTAATGCGTTTATATATTGAATAATTTTCTTGATTTAGAGGACAATTAATGTTATTATCTAGCTTTAAAAAAGACAATGAGAAATTTTAAAATAACAGTTACTGTTTTTTTATTTTTGATAATGGCGTTTCCTAAAAATTCAGGTGCTGTTTTTAATACGCTGTCCTCTTTGAAAAAAGATAAATATGTTCATTTTTCCGCCGGTGTTTTAGTGTCGCATGGGTCATATCCCTTTTTTAAAAAGCATGTAAGTAAAGATGATGCCTGGATGTATTCAATGCTTCTTTCAATAACAGCGGGATTGGGTAAAGAAATATATGATATTCCTCGGACGGGTTTTAATTGGGCAGATTTGGCAGCAACTTCAATCGGGGGTTCAACAATTATTGTTGTACAGTTTTAGAAAGAAGTGGGGTAAAAGTTTGTTGTAGATTTAAATAAGGATAATTTTTTATGAAAAGCAAGGTACTTATTATTGATGATGAGAAACATATTTTAAGAACTTTAGAAAAACTCCTCCAAAAAGATGATTATGAAGTTGATACTGCGATAGATTATACTAAAGCAGTTGATAAGATAAAAAAAGATGTCTATGATTTAGTAATACTTGACCACTCCCTGGGAACTTCCGAAGAAAGGGATATGGTGGGGGATATAAAGAAAAGTATGCCGGACTGCGGTATTATAATGATATCAGGTTATTTTGATGAGAAAGAAGTAAAAAATTATATGTCCCGCGGGGTGTACAAGTGTATGAATAAACCTTTTACAATATACGAAGTTAGGGAAGCTGTAAGAAATTATTTCGATAAATGAGTTTTAATGTATACAGAAATACTTTAACTGTATTGATTGAGACGACGCCTTAATATACCGATGAAAATTTCTATATTATTTAAAACATTAAGATATGTAGTATCTGTAATAACTTTAGTATTGTCCACAGTTATTATTCAGGAAGCCCATGCTCCCGTAACTGATAATCCCCGTCAATCTATGGGAAGGGTTTGTTTAAAAAACGGCAATCATTTCGACGGGAATATAGATATCTCTTCTAAAGGGAAAGTAACTGTCTATATTGATGGCGGCGGTATGGTATTTTCCCCTTTGCAGGTAGAGGAAATAAGACTTATGAACGGTAGCCGGCTTGACGGAGCAGAAATGAAGTCTCTGATAAATCATTATGCATCACTGCAGTCTTCAAAAAGCCGGTTCAGTACTTTAATAAATAAATATGCCGCAATACATGGTGTGGAAAAAGAGTTATTAAAGGCCCTAATAAGACAGGAGTCGGGTTTTAATCCAACGGCCATTTCCCACAAAGGCGCCAGAGGACTTATGCAGCTTATGCCCCGAACGGCAAGACAATACGGAGTGACCAATATTTTTGACCCCGCTGAAAATATTTCCGCCGGGACAGAACATTTGGCTTATCTTTTAAAAAAGTACAACGGTGACAAGCGGCTTGCTCTTGCAGCTTATAATGCCGGGAGTATGGCTGTTAAAAAGTATAACGGCGTCCCCCCTTTTCGGGAAACTACCCTCTATGTTAGAAATATATATCGAAACTATAGAGCATTAAAAGGGTGGGAGCTATGAAATCTAAACTATTTATTCTTATTTTTATATATTTTCTTTTTGGAGCATCGGGAGTTTTTGCGGAAGAATATAAAATAACGCCGGGTGATGAACTTGAAGTATTTATATGGGATAATCCTGATTTAACTCGTCAGCTGGAAGTTAAGATGGATGGAAGTATAGCAATGCCTCTTATTGGAAAAGTTAAAGCGGAGGGCCTGACAGCAAAAGAATTGGAAGAAAAACTTGTTTCTGAATTTTTAGAATATTTAAAGAAACCCGGCATATCGGTAATAATTTCCCGCCATTCTCAATGGGTAGTATCTGTGTTTGGAGAAGTGCGCCGGCAGTCAGGCAGGGAAGTACCTTTTTATGAAGGTATGGGACTTCTTGAGCTTATAGCTCGTACTGGCGGAGTCACAAAAGATGCCAAGACAAAAAAGTGTGTTGTGCTTAGAGAAGTTAAAGATGAATCCCGCAAAAAGATAGAGGTAAATTTGGATGCTATATTAAACGGAGAAGCTCCGGACTTTAAACTGCAGGTGGGAGATGTGGTTTACATACCCCATACGAGGCTTACCTCCTGGAATTATTTTGTTGACAATGTAATGCCTACTCTTAGTTTTATAGCAACATTAGCTACTATGTCGGCGATTCTTTTCTGATGTCTCAAGAATACACAATATACGATTACTGGCGGATACTCCGCAGAAGAAAATGGTTTATTATATTTTCTGTAATTATTGTCCTTGGCGCCGCGCATTTCTTTTCTCTTAGGAAAGATCCGGTATATAAAGCATCTACTGTGTGCGAGGTGACCGCCCAGTCGGTAGCTGGTGTCGGAGGTACGTATCAGTGGTATTCGGCCGGTATGATGGAAACGGAAATAAGAGTTGCTAAATCCCGAAAAGTTGTCGAGCGAGCGCTTGAAATGAAAGGGGAGATAACGGAAGAGACCCCCCTTAATAAAATAGATGAACTTGTCTCCAGTGTACTTAAACAAATAAAGGTAACCCAGGAAGGTAATACTAATTTACTCAAAATAGAAGTTTCTTCTCACGAACCTGATAAAGCAGCAAATCTTGCGAATACAATTGCCGAGGCCTATATAGAAGTAAGTCAGTGGCAGAAAAAACAGACCAGCCGGGAAAGGCGGGAGTTTATGTCATCCCAGCTGGAATATATCTCGGAAGCTTTACGTTCAAGTGAAGAGGCACTTATTGACTACATGGATACGGGAGATTTGAGTAAAGTAAAAAGTAGTTTCACAGATAGACTGGAGTCGCTTAAACTGGACTTACAGTCTCTTAAATCTCAATATACTGACCAGCATCCTAAGGTTCTTGAAACTCAGGAACGGATAGAAGAACTCCAATCGTCGCTTTCCGCTATTTCTGAAGAGCGTCTTGTCCAGCAGAGATTAGAAAGAGATATTAAGGTAAACGAAGAGCTTTACTTTATGTTAAGTAAACAGTATAGAGAAATGTTAGTTGCTGATGCCGGGGAACCACCTAAAGTAAGAGTAATAAATCCGGCTATTGAACCCCAAAGCCCGGAATCTCCCGGAACAGCAGTAGGGTACGGTATGGGCAGTATAGTGGGACTTATATTTGGTATAATTTTAGCTTTTTTTAAGGAGCAATTGGATACTTCGATCGGGACTATTGAAGAAATTGAAGAATTTTTAAAATTACCGGTACTGGGAATTATCCCGTATTTTACCCCCGAAAAAGATGTGGGAACGGCAATAGATGAATTAAAAGAAAAAGCGTCGGGTTCTAAAAAACATAGTTCGCGGCTTGTTATTGCTCACAAACCCAAATCATCCGTATCAGAGGCTTTTAGAACTATGGAAACAAATGTCGATTTTACTTCTACAGGAATTGAGGATAAAACTCTTCTTTTTACCTCTACCACCATGCAGGAAGGAAAATCTGTCGTTGTATCTAATTTTGCATTATCGGCAGCCCAGGCCCATAAAAAAGTTTTGCTGGTGGAAGCAGATTTTAGAGCTCCGATGCTTCACAATATGTTTGGAGTTCCCCGCAACAA
>JBNJDT010000049.1:0-11110 GCA_051745145.1 Elusimicrobiota bacterium | reverse complement strand
GATCTGCCGTCTACTCTCAGATCTTCTTCGGTAACCAGCTTTCTGAGCAGTTTTTTCTCCAAATTGGAAATTACAGTCTTTATATTCGATTCAAGGTCACCGCTCTCTTCTTCTTCGGAGGCGAAATTTTCTATGGTCTCAGTTTTTATCTTTCCAATTTCAGAAGATCTTTTTTGTTTTCCGTAGCCACCCTTCAGAACTTCCATTATCTTATCAGAGGCAAATTCAGATACTTTATTTTCAAGTTCTTCATCAATTTCTTCGGGTGTATATTCCATATTTTCTTTGGCAGCCTGCTTGATGACTCTTTTCTGGAGTTCTATAATTTTACTTATAGGTTCCTTAGCGTGTTCTATGGCTTTTAATACAACCTCTTCTTTTGTCTCATAGGCTTCCCCTTCTATCATAGTAACAGTATCTTCCTTACCGGCTACTATAATATCAAGTTCGCTCTCATCCAGCTGGTCAAAAGTGGGGTTAATTACAAATTCATCGTCTATTTTACCCAGTCTTACCGAGCCTATAGGACCGTTAAACGGCGCTCTGGATAAAGAGACAGCCAAACTGCCGCCCAGCATAGCGGGTATATCAGAATCATTTTCCTCATCTGAAGAAAGCACTGTTATCATTATCTGTACTTCGTGATTAAAACCGTCCGGAAAAAGAGGTCTTATGGGACGGTCTATCAACCGGGAAGTTATTATTTCCTTTTCCTGGGGTTTTCCCTCTCTTTTAAAGAATCCGCCGGGGATTTTTCCCGCGGCATAGGTTCTTTCCCTGTAATCCACTGTCAGCGGGAAAAAGGGCATATTCGAAGGTTCAGGCGACATACAACATGTAGCCAGAACTTCTGTTTCTCCGTAACTTACTTTAACCGAACCTCCGGCCTGTTTGGCCAGTTCCCCGGTTTCAACAACTAAATCTCTACCATTAATTTCTACTTTTTCTGTAATTTTTTCCATCATTTCCTCTTCTTACAAACTTTCTTTCTTTATCACTTACTTAAATAAACTTAAACAAATTTATTTCCGGTAATTTCCAACATTCTATATTATTTTATTTTTTTATCTTAAGATCTTTAATCAAACTTTTGTATTTTTCTTCGTCATTATCTTTTAAATAATCAAGAAGTTTTCTTCTTCGAGATACCAGTTTAAGAAGACCAAAACGCGAACTGTGATCTTTTGTGTTTTCTTTTACGTGTTCGGTCAACGTATTAATTCTATTGGTTAAAATAGCTATCTGTACTTCCGGCGAACCGGTGTCGTTCTCATCTCTTTGATATTTTTTTATTACTTCTTTTTTCTTTTCTTTGGTTATTGACACTGTTAAAACCTCCTTTTTTACCTGTGATCTAATTTATTCAAATTAAAAACTCTATGCCGCGCAGGTTTTATTCCTGCCGCTTTCTTTAGCTTTATAAAGAGCGCCGTCCGCTTTCTTAACCAGATCCTCGCGATACACGCCGTCATCCGGGTAAGCGGCCACGCCTACGCTTATATGTATAGCAACCTCGCTTTCTTCATTTGCTCTTTCTAAACTCTGTCTTATCCTTTCTCCGACTTTTATTGTATCTTTTTTTCGGGTTTCGGGCAACAGGGCCACAAATTCGTCTCCTCCGTAACGGGCTATAGTGTCGGATTTTCGCAATACTTTTTCAATGTGATAAGCCACCCGTTTTAATATCTCATCACCTTTTACATGCCCGTGTGTATCATTTATATTCTTAAAATTATCCAGATCAAAAATTATAAGCCCGAAATTTAAATCATACCGCTGGGCTCTGCTCAGCTCCGTGGCCAGCTTATCCTGAAAGTACCGGTGATTATAAACTCCGGTTAATCCATCTGTTATAGATAGATGCTGAGACTTTTTATATAATAAAACATTTTCTATAGCAACCGCCGACTGATTGGCAAAAGTGGATAGCAATCTCTTCAACTGCGGAGAAAAACTACTTTTGCCCTCTTTTTTAAACACCACAATAGCTCCTATTATATCCCCTCTGAATCTTAATGGGGCGCAAAGAGCGGTTTTTAATACAGCATTTAAATCTTCTGCGGGGTTATCAAAGAGCTTTTCCACCTCTTTTTTATCATCCCAGTCATATAATTTTTTGGTTGCTATTTCAACCATTTCTTCAATGAACTTGTCGGGAACTTCCCACCTGGATTTTACTTCCCAATTACCGCTTTTATCATCTTTTAGTATTATCAGCCCCCCGGCCGCTTTGGTTCCCTTAACGCAGGATGATAAAATAAGAACTAATAATTCGTCCAGTTCAATATCGGAAGTTATCCGCTGCGAGACCCGGTGAAGTTCCACCTGAACCTGACGTTCCATAAGGATATTACTTAAAAATTCAAGAGCGGTTCCCCCGGGAATCTCTATACCGGTATCCTGAGCTTTTTTGTGCAGAAGATCCTGTATCTTCTTATCACCGGTCAGATTTAATACGGCGTCCAGCTCACTCTCTTCTATATATTTTTCCCAGTCTGTATCTGTTTTAATGCCCAGACGCTGGGCAAGTTTTACGCCGGAAGCGTTAGGTTTTTTATCTACTACTGCTATAATATCGAAATTTTCATCTTCATTTAAAATCTCAACCGTAGCCAGACCTCTTCTTCCTCCGCCGATAATCAAAATTTTTTTCTTTCCACTTTTTTGCATTTTAGATTTATAGTTTACTTGAATGAAGTAATCCTGTCAAATAATAATCTCAATACATAGAGTATATATTTATCTATCTTATTTTAGACTTTTTTTTTATTTTTGTTATATCTTTATTAATCTGAGCTTTAAGCTGTTTTTTCCCGGTGAATTTTTTAGGATCCCTTATCTTATTCACCAGTTCCACACAAACTATCTTTTTTTCAATTCCCCCGCTGTATTCTAAAATATTTAGCTCGACTGTTTTCTCTTTTTCTATATGTTTTCCCACTCTGACAGGACCTATAAAACAGGCCCCCAAAACCTCCCGGCCATCTTTTATAATAGCTTTTGCCCCGAATACCCCCAGGGGAAGCAGTTTTTTCTCTCCCACATTGAAATTTACAGTGGGAGTTCCCAGCTGCCGTCCGATTTTTTTACCCTTTATGTGCCGCCCCATAAAAAAATAATTTCTACCCAGTAATTTATTTACTTTTTCTAAATTACCCTTTTTTAACTGCCTGCGGATATTCGAAGAAGAAATTTTTTGACCTTTATATTTTTCTAAGGGATGGATATCCAGCTTAAAATTTCCGGGTGAGTACTTTTCCAGAATTTTCCGGTCCCCTTCTCTTTTACTGCCGAACTTAAAATCTTTTCCCACCGAAAGATGAGAACAGTTTAATCTTTCTATTAAAAAATCTTCTACAAAAGCTCCGGCTGGCATATTTCTCCAGCTGCCGTTTTTTTTAAATACTATTACCCGGTCAACTCCTATCCTTTCAAAAAGATAAAATTTTTCTTCCCGGGTGGTAAGTAGCTTTTCGTGATCGGGCACTGAATCTATAATAACTACGCAGGAATCCAGATTTTCTTCGGCAGCCCGGTGCAGAGTATGCTCAATTATCTTTTTATGCCCCCTGTGGAACCCGTCAAAGGTACCTATTGTAACCGCCTGTTTATTCTCAAGCTTTATATTCTTATATTCTGTCTCAATTATCACCGGTTAAAAACTCTCTTTAAATTATATTTTTCATTAACTTTTTCGGCCAGGGCTTTTAATCTATACTCTTCGGAAAAAACCCCGAATATATTTTCTTCCGCACTCATTTTGTTCTCAATAATATCACTGCGTGAAAAATTTACGCCGTTTTCCACTTTTTTTGCAGCTGTATTATTTATTACCACGTGTTCCATCAATTTCATCCCCTCATCCATTTCAGTAAATCCTTTTTTCCAGGTTTCTTCAGCGGGGGAAACAGAATCTTTAAGTTTAAAACTTCCCACACCGGTTCTGGTTAATTTTTTAAGGTATCCGAGGGTATCAAACTTTCGGGCAATATCCGAGGCCAGAGTTCTTATATACGTACCCGAAGTACATTTTACGGATATTTTGATCTCATCATCGGTTGAACCCAGAAATTTAATATCCAGTATTTCAGAATTCTGTTTTCTTTCTGGAGGAGTGCCACCGGATCTTTTAATATCATAGAAAGTTCTTCCCCTGTGTTTCTTTGCCGAATAATCCGGGACTCTGTGTACATATTTGCCTTTAAAATCCTGCACGATTTTCTTTGCTTTACCGGGCTCAACTGTTACTTGTTTGCTTTTAGTAATCTCTCCCTCTCCGTCCAGAGTACTGGAGCTGTAACCCAATTTTATCACGGCCCTGTATTCTTTATTTACAGAATTAAAAATTTGAGATGTTTTGCAGGCTTCCCCTAAAAGTATTATTAAAACGCCGCCGGCGGCAGGATCCAGGGTACCCGCATGACCTGCTTTTCGGGAACCGGAAAGAGACTTAACTTTTTTTACTGTCTGGAAAGATGTCCACCCCCGGGGTTTATCAGTGTTTACGAACCCGTCAACCGTACTGCTTTGTGTCATTAACCGGTTCCAATTTTTTAATCTCCCGCTCTACGGCCCCTATAATCTGTTTATGGGCCTGTTCAAACGTACCTTTAAACAGACAGCCTGAAGCATTGTGATGCCCCCCGCCTCCGAATTCAACCGCTACAGAGCCCACATCTATCTTACCGTTTGAACGGAAGGAGACTTTTACTCCGTCAAGTCCGGGGATCTTCCGGAATAAAATACCGACTTCCACTCCCTTGACATTGCGGGCGTAGTTTATAATACCCTCGACATTTTCGTTTGACGTACCTGTCTTTTCCAGTACCTGAGGGGTAATTGTGATATACCCTATCTTGCCGGAAGCGGCAAATTTTAAGGTATCCAGAGTTCTGGCAATAAGTTTCATTTTATTAGCCGAACAGTTTCCGTAAACAAGGGTAGAAATTTCTACCGGATTAATGAATTTTTCAATTAAATCAGCTGCTATTTTATGACTTTGAGCAGTTGTGTTTTGCTCCTGAAATCTGTCGGTATCCGTCAAAATACCTATATAGACATTCACGGCCATATCTTTATTTATTTCTACCCCGCCCCTCATAGCTAAATACATGACCTGTTCGCAAACAGAAGCATAGTTGGGGCGGACATAATTTAATTTCCCGAACTCTTCATTTAATTTATGGTGATCTATATTTATAATAGTATCCGTGCGGTTAAGTAATTCACTTACCCCTTCCAGTCTTTTTGTATCCGAAGAATCCAGGATAAAACCTATATCTTTGTCATCATCGGGTACTTCTGTTATTATTTTATCTACATGTTTTAAAAACGAATAAGTCTCCGGCGGAGGACTGGGACTGACCATTTCAGCATCCACCCCTAAAGCCGTGAGAACTTCATAAAGCATTAACGTGCTGCCTAAAGCATCCCCGTCCGGACGGGCATGGCAGGTTATAAATGCGGTCTCTGCTCTTTTGATTTCTTTAAGTATGTCATCTATTATTGAAAAATCTTTTTGAGGTATATCCACATTAATCATTCTGTTTCCTCAATTTTCTTTATTACTTTCTCTATTTCCTGTGCCTTTTGAGGAGTCTTATCGTACTGCATATTTAAGGCGGGTATGTATTTAAGTTCTATGCGCTTGGCCAGGTATCCCCTTAAAGACTTCCCCATGCGTTTAATTATATTTATCTGTTTATCCAGGCGTTTTTTGCCGCCAATAATTGAAAATTTCACATTGGCTACTCTTAAATCAGTAGATACCCGCACGGAAGTTATAGTTACTATCCCGAAGTTAGGATCTTTAATTTCCTCAATAATTATAGAGGATAAATGTTTTCTTATAAGTCCGGAAACCTGTTGAGTTCTTCTGGTCTGTTTCATATTTTCCAGCCACCTGGCTTAGGAAAGGGTCCTTTTTCTGGTTCTTATCTCAAAACTTTCCAGGATATCGCCGGTTTTAATATCATTAAAATTTTCCACACTCATACCGCATTCATAACCTTCGTCTACTTCTGATACATCATCCTGAAATCTTTTTAACGATTCCAGCTCACCTTCATAAACTATGCGCGAATCGCGCAATACCCGGATAGAACCGCTTCTTTTAATTACACCGCTGATGACCTTGCACCCGGCTATAGTCCCCACTCCGGAAATATTAAAAATTTTCTTAACCTGGGCCCGGCCCAGAGTAACTTCTTTTTCTTCGGGTTCAAGTAAACCTTCGAGGGCTTTTTTAATATCCTCTATTATTTCATAAATAACCCTGTAAGTTCTTATCTGAATCCCTTCTCTTTCTGCTTCTTTTTTAATTGAGCCGCTGGCGCTTATATTGAATCCCATTATAACAGCATCCGAAGCAGAAGCCAGCATGATATCCTTTTTAGTTACCCCCCCTACACTTGCATGAATAATATCCAGGGATACTTCATCGGTCTCCAGTTTCCGTACAGCATCTTTTATAGCTTCCAGAGATCCGGAAACATCCGCCTTAAGTACCAGTTTTAACTCTTTAGTTTCGTCGGCCATTACCTGTTTTTGGAAATCTTCGAGAGTAAAACCTTCTTTTTCGGTTCTTTTCCCTTTTTCCAACAGTTCTTTTCTTTCTTCAGCCAGCTTGCGGGCCACAGTTCTGTCTTCCACTACTTCAAAAGTGTCCCCGGTGTTTGGAAATTCGTCAAATCCCAGTATCTTAACAGGTGTAGAAGGAGGCGCTTCTTTTACCCTCTGCCCCGAAGAATCAGTCATAGCTTTTATTTTACCCGGGGAAGAACCGCATATAAAAGCGTCTTTTGTCCGGAGAGTGCCCTCGGTAACTAAAACTGTTCCCGTAGGGCCCATCCTTTTATCCAGTTCTGATTCTATTACCAGACCCCGTGCGGGTCCGTCAACCGGAGCTGTAAGTTCAAGCATTTCAGCCTGAAGCAGAACCATTTCCAGAAGTTCATCTATATTCTCATTCTCTATGGCGGAAATTTCAACCGCTATGATATCTCCGCCCCAGTCTTCGGTTAAAACATTGTGTTGAGATAACTGTGTTTTGACATTTTCGGCATTATACGCGGGTAAATCTTTTTTATTTATAGCTATAATCATGGGCACTCCGGCCGCCCGGGCATGATTTATGGCTTCTACAGTCTGGGGCATAACTCCGTCATCTCCGGCTATGACCAAAATTACTAAATCGGTTATCTGGGCCCCCCTCGCTCTCATAGCCGTAAAGGCTTCGTGTCCGGGAGTATCTATAAAAACGATCTCCCCTTTATCATCTACTTTTACTTTAGATGCCCCAATATGCTGGGTTATCCCCCCTCTTTCACCGGCCACGACCTTGGTATTTCTTATGGTATCCAAAAGCTGGGTTTTTCCGTGATCCACATGGCCCATGACCGTCACTACCGGCGCCCTGGGCTTATAATTAGTTCTCTCAATGTCTTCACCCGAGCCGGCAAATTCTTCTACCTGAACCCGGTAACCCAAATCTTTAAGTACTTTTTTAGCATCTTTGGGATTAACTCTCTGACTTGCGGTTATCACTATCTCTTTTTCACCGTATTTTTCTATTAGTTCATCCACATCCATACTTATCTGTTCAGCCAGCTCCTCAGTTGTAATACCGGGTTTAATATTAAGAATTTCCCCGTCAAAATCCTGTTCCTGCTTATCAGCGGTTTCTTCTTCAGGTTCTTGTTCTTCTGAAGAATCCTGAGTTTCTTTTTCCTCATCTTCAACTATTTCCTGTTCTTTTAAACTTTCAGAAATAATTTCCGCTTCATCCGGTGTAACCGTAGAAGCATGAGACTTTGCCTCTATACCCAGATCCTTAGCCTCTTTTAAAATATCTTTATAATCTAAATCCAGGTCTTTAGCCAGTTTATATATTCTTATCTTATCACTCATTTATCTGTTCCCGCGCTGATTCTAAAATTTTCTGTGCCGTCTTCTTCCCTATTCCAGGGATTTCCTCTAAATCCTTTTCTTTGGCTTCTGCCACAGCCTCGCTGGTTTCATAACCGGCCTCTTTTAAAAGTCCGGCGGTCTTTGGCCCCACCCCATCCAGCTGAGAGATACCTTCCGCAGTTTTTTCCTCTTTATCTTCTTCTTCTTCTTCTTCACTTTCCATCTGTTTTTTGGCCAGCTCTTTCATCTGGGTTTTTGACTGTATATCCAGGTGCCAGTTTGTAAGCCTGGCGGCCAGCCGGACATTCTGTCCATTTCTACCTATAGATAAAGACAGCATATCATCTTCAACTACCAGGCGTGCTTCCCTCTTATCCTCATCTAAAATAATAACATCGCTGACCTGCGCCGGGCTGAGAGAACTTTTTAAATACTCCCGTTCATCCTCAGAGTATTTTATTAAATCCATTCTTTCACCGTGCAGTTCGTTTATAACCGACTGCACTCTTACCCCGTTAATTCCCACACAGGCTCCTATGGGATCCACTCTTTCGTTATTGCTTTTTACCGCTACTTTACAGCGTATTCCGGGATTTCTTACTATTCTCTCTATTTCCACTACTCCTTCAGCAATTTCCGGCACTTCCAGACGGAAAAGCCTGGCCACAAGTCCGGGATGAGTCCTGGAGACAAATATCTTCGGACCTTTAGCAGCTTTTTTAACTTCAATCACATATACTCTTAAATTATCCCCGCGTTTTAAAGTTTCTCTTTTTATCTGTTCCCATTTGGGCAATATAGCCTGGGTCCGGCCCACCTCTAATATGCAAGATTTTTTAGTAAAACGGTATATAGTTCCCGATACTATCTGGCCCTCTTTCTTTTTAAATTCCTGGTATATGCTATCCCGTTCATTCTCCCTCATTTTCTGAATTATAATCTGCCGGGCTGTTTGAGCTGCAATCCTGCCAAACTTATCGGCAGGTACTTCAACTTTTACTTTATCCCCCGGTTTAACTGCGGGATCAATTTTTAAGGCCCCCATCTTATTTATTTCTTTTCCGGGATTGTCTACTTTTTCAACTACTTCCTTTTCGGCATAAACTTTTATATCCCCGGTTTCCGGATTTACTTTAGCGCTGTATTCCACGTCTTTTTCCTGAGCGTGTTTTTTAAAGGCCGACTTTAAAGCCGTCTCCAGCATATATTTCACCTCTTCCTTGGGGATGCCTTTCTCTCTTTCTATCTGTTCTAAAACTGGTTTTAAATTAGATTCCATTTATGTTAACTTCCAATTTTGCTTTTGCAATTTTTTCTATATCCGCTACTCTTTTTTGCCCTTCCTTATCCTCAAATGTTACTTTTCCGTTTTTAGCCTCAATAATTTTTCCGGTCCAGCTTCTTTGCTCTTCAAACGGACCGTAAAAATTAAATTTAGCTGACTTTCCTTTAAACTTGTTAAAATCCTTCTCCGTTTTTAGCGGTCTGTCCAGTCCGGGCGAAGAAACTTCCAGTCTGTATGAATGTTTTAACAAATCCGGATGTCGGTCCAGTTCATAGGCTAATTTTTTAGACAGTTTTTCACAGTCGTAAAGTACAATCCCCCCTTCTTTATCGGCAAATACCTGTAAAAACCATCTCTGCCCCCGCTTGCCGTATTTTAGATCCACGAATTCATATCCGGCGTCTTCAGTAACTTCTTTAACTATTTCCGTAAGTTCTTTTGTAATGCTCATAATCTTTCCCAATAATAAAAAAAGTGGCAAATCATTTATTTGCCACTTGATTAAAAACTTATAACAAATTTCCGCCTACTTTTCAACCTGTCCTGTGGGAATTTTACCCAGATTTTTCCGGCAGTCTAATATCTATAAAACCCTGAATTAATATGTTTTTTCACCTTTCTTTTGATTAATTTTTTTATTATATCCCGGGTAGCGGGTATGAGTACCATAAAACCGGCAAAATCAGTTAAAAAACCGGGAGTAAGTAACGTTACTCCCCCCACAAGTATGAGAGCTCCGTCAAATAAATGATCCGAAGGCATTATTCCCTGGCTGAGTTCACGGTTTATCTTTTTAAGTACTAAAAACCCCTGGACTCTGGCCAGACTGGCTCCCACAACCCCGGTAATTAGAACTATAAGTATAGTATAAAAAACACCGATATACTGCCCTATCTTTATTAAAAGAGCAAGTTCGGTAAGGGGGATTACCGTAAAAAGTAATATGAGATATAGTAAAATAGGGGGTCTCTGTTTTCTCAATCCAGTCCCTCTAATTTTTTAAAAATTTGCTGAAAAATATTATTTAGATTTACCATTTTTATGAAAACTCCTTATTATAATTTTTGTAAATTCCCCAAACTATCTTATCTATTTTATTTAATATAAACACAGTTGCAAATTAATTTTATATTTTGGGTGTGTAAAAAGTAAAAGGGGACAACCGTCCCTTTTTACTTTTAAATTTTATGGATGTGGTGTTATAGCAATTATTGTAATTTCGTTTTTGTTGGATCCATAGTAAAAAAATATATGATAAGCAGCTGGAGTATTCTGTTCGGCATATGCCTCAAATACTGGTTCTCCTTTAGGACCTTCCAACGTTTCATATTTATGTGTTTGTAAACTTGGATGTCCTGGATTATTTTTAAGAAACTTTAAGGCTTTGTCTACGGCTTTTTTCCTTTTTTTTAACCCTTTGTCGTTTTTTAATTCTTTTAATTGTTCTTTGGCACTTGGTGTAATTTTTAAAACGAAATTCATAATTTTTCCAAATATTCATCCAAGTCTTCAACTTTTTCAGTTTTTCCCTCTTTTGCTTCTTTTAAACCCTCTCTTACCATGTTCAAGGCTTTTTGATCCTCATATAACCATAATTCTTTACTTGGAATATTAGCAGCAGGCCTCAATAAAATATCACCATTTTCTCCTAAAAATATTTTAAAGGAGTCTACTTGATTAAATTCCTCTGTTATATGTTTAATTAACTTTTTGCCAATATTTACTCTATTTCTGCTGTCTAAGCTTTTAGTGTCCTTTAAGGGGCATATTAACTATTTATAATCCGGTTCATCGTACCGATCACTTGTGACAAGTACTGGGGACAGGTGGAGTTCTTCTTTCACTGGTTTCTATAAAGATTTAAAATTTTCCGATAATACTAGTTCCCATGTCAGAATAAGGAACTACTGCGTAGCT
>JBNJDT010000048.1:0-11278 GCA_051745145.1 Elusimicrobiota bacterium | reverse complement strand
ATCCAGTTATCAAAATGCCAGTTGGATAAATAATTTGCTGCATTAACCGGCCTAAAGCTCAGTATAACTAAGCCTAAAGTGGCTAATGTAAAAACAATTCCTTTTTTAATTTTTTTATTGTTTATCATTATAATATATACGCATACCTACAACCCACTCCAATCCCTTGAGTGATATGCAGTATGTTGTAGTATTTACAGTTTCTTGCCTATACTATCTCTTTTAACTGCTCCAAAGTAAGTTTTTTACTACTACCTCTTATCTTTTTAACTTTTTGTACGGTCTTTTCCCTATCAAACAATCTAACTCCGCCGGGAGTTCGATATTCCTCTTTAATTAACCCTTTGTTAAGATAATACCTGATTGTTGAAACCGGAAGATTACAACTTTTGGCTATCTGTCCAATTTTTACCGTTTCAGCTGTTGTGGTCCTCATTTTTAATTTACCTCCTTTATTTTTAACCGCCAACTTCAGAACTTCCAATATTTCTAATATTTATACCAAAAACAGCAAGAGAATGCAAATAAAAATTAGAAAAGTTTGAGCTTTTAAAGTTAAGCAATCAATTAGTTTTTATAGGCACCTACAAAAAATACTAAATGTGTATCAACTGTATCAACTCTATAATTCTAATATTATAAATGCTTTTATTTTGATTTGTAGTATTTTAATAAGGGTGGTGTGCCTACCCGCGTATAAGCTCGTTAGTGAAACTTTGAAAAATTTGAAAAGACAAAAAAATGTGAGTATTTTTACTTAATTCAATCCTTAAACCTTGTTATAGTCTAGTTTTTGTATTATAATAGTATAAGATTAAAAATATTTGTTAATCAATTACTCTAAGAAATTATTATTAATTGTAATATGAATTTAATAAATCTTGATATTTTCATAAATATCATTAGTATTGAAGTAACTATATATTTTGTAGACAATTTAATTAGTAATATTTACCTTAAATTATACCTGGTTTAATTGTTTAAATTAAATAACTGTTTAATTAAAATTGTAAAATAAATTACGGAGGCAAAAAGATTAAATTGATTAACAAACAAACCATAAAACAAGAGAGTGAATTAACACCGGAAATAAAAAGCAAAGTTAAAGAAATAAGAGAGCTCAAAAAAAATGAGGTCCGCCTGCAAAACAAATGTGATCGGCTTAACGCCGAAAAAGAACAATTAAAAGATAAGGTAACAAAATTACAATCCACTCTTTCTGAAAAAGAAGAAATTGAAAACGAGAGAGACCGATTAAAAAGTCTCAACAATGAACTTAAAAAGACCCTCTCCCAGAAAGAGGAACTAGAAAAAAAATTATCTAAAAACTTACAAACCCGGAAAGAAAAAGAAAAAAAATTAAAAGCCTCTATAGAAAAAAGAAATAATAAAGTTAATAAACTTAAAAAAGAAAAAACATCCCGGGAAAAAGAGTTAGTTATGCTCCGGGCCATGTTAACTGAAATTAAAGATGAAAAAGATAATATAAAATCAGAATTTGAAAATATTTCTGAAAAATATACTACAGAAAAACAAAATCTTAAAAATCAAATAAATAATTTAAAAAATAAACTTAATGAAAAGAAATTGGATGAACAAAGATTCAATGAAATACTAGAATCTCACAAAAAAGAAAAACAGGATATGCAGAATGAAATAAATATTTTACAGTCTAAATTAACAGATATTCAAAACAAAAAAGAGAATTTAAAAACTAAACTTTCCGGTATACAGGAAAAATTTGACGCGAAAAAAGAAACTTTAGAAAATAAAATAACTAATTTACAGGAAAAACTCAACGAAAAAGAAACTAAAGAACAAAAATTAAATGAAAAATTAGATTCACATAGAGAAGAAAAAAATAATTTACTGGATAAAGTACAAAAAAGCAAAACCAGAATCAAGACACTGGAAGATAAAATAAATAATTTAAAAGATGAACTTGATGGTAAAATAGCCATTGAGAAAGAACTTACTGAAAATCTAGCAGCTTATCGAGAAGAAAAAGATGATTTAAAAAATGAAATCCGGAACGGAAAAAATAAAGTAGTAAATTTAAAAGAAGAAAAAAATAATTTAAAAGATGAGATATCTATATTACAGGATAAATTAACAAATTTTGAAGATAAAAAAGAAAGATTCAAAAATACGATTCAGGAACTTAAGCAAAAACTTAACGAAAAGGAAACTTCAAAGCAGGAATTAACGGAAGAACTAAATTTCCACAGAGAAAAAGTAAACCAGCTAAGTAGTAAATTACAAAAATCTAACAGTAAAATTATGAAGTTAAAGGATGAGAAAAACAATATGAAAAATAAAATAGATATTTTGCAGGATAAGTTAAGGGATACAGAAAATAAAAAAGAAAATTTAATAAAAAAGATAGACGCCTTAGAAGAAAAATTTAATTCAGAAACGGAAACTCTAAAAAATCAAATAAATAATTTGAAAGATAAACTTAAGGAAAAAGAAGTAGATGAACACGAATTAATTGAAGATTTAAAAAATCACCGGGAAGATAAAAATCAATTAAAGCATAATATTGAGGAAAGTCAAAGTAAAATTAAAGATTTAAAACAAAAAAAATTCAATATGGAAAACGAGTTGGATATTCTACGTACAAAATTAACCGAAACTCAAAATACAAAAGAAGACATAAAATCAAAGTACAATAATCTTGAATACAAGTATCAAACAGAGAAAGAAAACCTTAAGGATCAGATTAATAATCTAAAAGAAAAACTCAGTCAAAAGAAAATAAATGAGCAGAAACTGTCCAGTGAATTACAGGTCCGAAAAAATCAAAAAGATATAGTTCTGGAAAGCAAAAATAAAATTAAATCTCTGGAAGATAAAAAAGAAAACCTGGAAGAAAAAATTTCTATTTTACACGATAAATTAACATTTTTTAAAGACAAAAAAGAAGATTTAGAAACTAATCTTAATGAAATTACCCAAAAATTTAATACCGAAGAAGAAAAATATAAAACACAAATCACAGAACTTAAAAGAAAGCTTCATGAAAAAGAGACAAATGAACAAGTGTTAATCGAAAAATTAAATTTTCATAAGGAACAGGCAAATACCCTGGATACTAAACTTCAAAATACTAATGATGAAGTTATTAAATTAAGAGAGGAAAAAAATAATAAAGAGAATAAAATAAACAACCTGCATTCTAGATTAACTACCCTGGCCGGTGAAAAAGAAAGTTTAAAATCTAATCTTAGTAACCTCAGGGAAAATTTTAATGAAAAAGAGAATAAACTAAAAAATCAGATAGATATTTTAACAGAAAAACTTAATAAAAAAGAGACCAACGAACATACCTTAATAGATGATTTAAAATCTCACAGAGAAGACAAAGAACGCTTAAAGAAAAAAATACAGGAAAACAACAGCAGAATTAAATATTTAGAAGAAGAAAAAGAATCTGTTGAAAACAATTTAGACTCTTTATACGCAAAATTAAGAAAAATTAAAAATGAGAAAGAAAAAAGCGAAAGTTCCTTAAACAAAGAAATCGAAGCACATAAGGACGAAAAAGATAACTTAAAACGTAAAATAGATGAAAGACACAGTAAAGTTAAAGAATTAAAAAGAGAAAAGAAAAATTTAAAAAATGAACTGAATGTACTGAAGTCAGAACTTGCAGAAATCAGAAAAGAAAAAAAATCTATAAAAGAAGAGACAAATAATCTTAAAGAAAAATATAATTCAGAGAAGACAAGCCTGGAAAATAAAATAAATAATTTAAAAGAAAAACTTAACGAAAAAGAATTGGAAGAAAGCAAACTAACCGAAAAAGTTCAAGAATATCAGGCCCAGGTAAACAATTTAAAAACTTTGCTTGACGGAAATAAAGATAAAATAAATAAATTAACTCAGGAAAAATATTCAGCAGAAAATGAACTTGAAAATTTGAAAGAAAAAGTCTCCGACTTTAAAGACGAAAAAAAGAGTTTACAAAAAAAGATTAAAAATCTTAAGAAAAAATACAATTCAGAAAAAGAAAGTTTTCAAACCCAAATCGATGAACTTGAAGAACAACTTACTGATAAAGAAACTACTTTGACAAAAATTAAAAACGAGAAAAACAGCATAAAGTCAGAACTCAAAAGAGTTAAAGAAAATACGACTTTAAAAGAAGAAAACCTGGAAAATAAGATAAATAAACTTGAGGATAAGCTCAATAACAGTGAATCAAAAGAAGAAATTTTAAAGGAAAAGAAAAATAAATTAGAAGATGAGCTCGAAAACAGTAAGTCCAAGATAAAAGAATTAAGAGAAAAAAATAAAACTTATAAATCAAAATTAAAAGCTGAAGATTCTATAAAAGAAAACATAAGTGAAGAGTTAGAACAAAAAATAAAATTAGAGCAGAAAAAAGCAGAAAAGTATAAAGCGATTAATTCTGAACTAAAAGATAAATTAGAATCTCTCAAAGAAAAAATAAAAAAAGAAAAGACAGCTCAAACAGATACAGAAGCAAAAGAAGAAATTATTGCTGACAATCAGGTAATAGGTTCAGGGAATTCTAAGAAAGAAGACGAAAAAGAAGTTAATAAACAGGATGATTTTATCGACGAAGAACAAGTAATAGGCGCGGGGGGAGCTAAGAAAGATGAACCTTTACAAAAAGGTTTAGATAATTTAAAAAAGAATATTCAGGAGCAAACCAAGGAAGCAGAGGATTATTTTTCCAAAGGTTTAAAAAGAGTACAGGTGAAAATACAAAACGGTTTGAATAATAAAAAAACAGAAGAAGGTAATTCAGAAAATGAGTAAAGATAAATTTATTTTAGTAATAGACGACGAAGAGGAAATAAGAAAATTATTGGAACTCGGTATTTCAAAATTATCGGGAGTTAGCACTAAATCGGTAAATACGGGCGCTAAAGCTCTAAAAGTTTTAGAGGAACGTAAACCGGATGCAATTATTCTGGATATAGTTATGCCGGAAATGGATGGTTTTAGTTTTTTAAAAAAGATTAAAAGCATGCCTGACCTAAAAGATGTACCGGTAATAATTAGCTCCGGTAAAGGTGGGCTGAAAGATTATTTTGAATTGGTTGACGATGATGTCAAACCGGATGAATTTCTTGCTAAGCCCTATAAAATAAATGACCTGCTGGATACTGTCAAAAAGGTTTTGTAAATGAAATTTAAGTATCTAGTCATTTTATCAATTCTTACCTTCTGTCTCTCCTCCCCTGCTCAATCTCAAGATAACAGCTATTCCACCGAGTCCAGTACCGCTGTTTTACTGCAGCAGGCTTCAGACAACTACGAAAAAGGAAATCTCGCAGAAGCAGAAAAATTAATTGATAAAGCTCTTCAAAAAGATAGTGACAATGAAGTCCTCAAAGATACAGCTGTTACTATATTAACTGAACTGGGCATAGAATACAGTTTTAAAGACGACTATGAGTCCGCCCTGGAATATTATTTAAGAGCTCAGGAAATCAGACCAAATAATAAAGATATAAAAGATTTTATAGAGACTACCAGACAGTTTATGGGGGAAGATGTTTCTGCTACGGAAGATACAAGAACACCGGAGGATATGGAAAATATACTGGAAGCTTTTAAAGAATATCGTCAACGGCAGGAGCAATTACTTGAAAAATACGACGAAACCCGGGTTCAAATGCAACACTCTCTGGGCGAAACTTTACAAGAAAAACAGACAGTCGAAGAAAAACTTCAGGAAAGAGAAAAACAGCTTGAAGAAGCTCTTACGGAAAAGAAAGAAACCAGACGTCTGTGGCTAGGGGTAATTATTGGAGTTGTTCTTATAGCAGGCGGCGGATTTATAATACTGTATAAAAAATTAACAAAAGATAAAGAAATTGCCGTTAGCAAAAAAATAGAAGAAGAAGAAAAAAATCCTGAAGAAACCGAATACGAACGCAAAATGAAAAAAATTGAAATAATTGAAAATGAACTCACTACAGAGAATCCGTATGAAAACCAGGTTGCTCTAAATATGGTAGAACAGTTCCTGGATGACGAGGATTACCGCATAAGGTTACGGATTATAGAAGTAATTCATAAAATTGATCCTGATTCTGCAACTGAAATATTAAAGGATATAATTAAAGAAGAAACCGGCCAGTTCCGGGACGGTGCCTGTAAACTTTTGGGGGATTTAATATCAGAAAAAAACATAAAACTGCTTTTACAACTTGTAGAAAACAGGGAATATTTAAGGGAAGTTTTATATGAACCCCTAGTCCATGCAGCTACTCAGCTGGATAATGATAGAGAATTAAAAAGTGAAATAAAAGCAAAACTTAAAAAATATTATCCGGATAGAGAATGGGTGGCATAGACTAAAATATTTCAAATTTCAACCCTGCATTTCTTTCTATTAAAGATTACCAGATACAATTTAAGATTAAACTCTGTTAGGTAAGGTTTTTAATACCTACTCTTTCAACTCTTCCAGGTCCTCTCTTAAATCGTCCAAATCTATTCCCGTATCCTCATAGTTGGATATTATTCTTTCAAGAACCCTTCTTCTTGTGGCTTCTCCGGCACCGGATTCAACAAGTTTTTCATAGTATTCCCGGGCTTCTTCAAATTCTTCGAGCTCTTCCGGAGACGGTGTTTTCTCTTCTTCAGGTTTTTCTTTTATTTCTTTTGTAGTGAAAGTTTTAGGCTTTCCGGTATCTTCGCCTTTATCCCATTCTACAACTGCCTTAAACTGGTAAGTAGTCCCGGAAGCAAGTTCTTCTATTAGAGAGCTAAAAGTATCCGTGCTTGTCATCCTCTGCTTATCGGTGGAATTCCAACCGTCAGTATCTTTTTCAACCCGGTAGCGGAAATATACAGAACCGCCCTGGCCTGCTTTTATAAGCTCACCGTTAAGCGCGGCGGACGAATGATATATATTTTCGGCATCAAGTGTAGATACTTTTGGATATTCATATACTTTCAAATTCTTTTTACCCGCCGTATCTTTTGCCCTAACCGTATATTCACCGGGCGTTTGGGTATAATAAGAAGCACTCACAGTTTCTGTACTATTGGCAGATATTTTAGTTGCTGCCGTCGTGACCGTATCCCCGTTAATGTAAAACTCTGTCTTATAACTCCCGGCCTTCTCACCTTTATTATACACATCAGCAGAAACTATTGACTCTTCAGCTACATAGACTTCTTCCGGAATAACTTCAAAATCTTTTACCACAAATTCTGCAGGTTCCGGTTTTTGCTCTCTTTTCTTATCTTCTAAATAAAACGAAATATTCAGATTATGAGAGCCGAATGTATTACTAACGCCGGAAAGTGGATATTGCATAGAATAGTCAACCTTATACCAGGAATCACCGTAGCTAAACCCCACGCTGGGTTTTCTCATATTTCTCGTACCCAGTTTAAGACCTCCCCTTACATAGAAGTTACTGTCAAAGAGCTCTTTTTCGGTGCCTATGGAAACATCTACATCATCTTCACTGTATTCCACCTGGAAACTAAGTTTTCCTACCTTATGGACCGTATTTACGCCTAATTTAACGGACATAGGTATTACGTTAGTATGTTTTAAAGCTACATCCGGATTACCTATATTAAAAACTCCTAACCCGAGAGTATAGTCATCAATGTCGTATAAAACCCCCAAATCCCCGGATAGAGCTGTTTTACTATACCCGGATGAAAATACAGGGTTAATCTCTGTATATTCATCTTTTCTATAGCCTACTGAAAACATCTTCATATTTAACCCTGCACTCAAATTCTTAATGATACTTGCTCCGTAGCCCAACGTGAAAACATCTTCTCTGTATAAATCCCCCGCCTTCAATCTGGACCAACCGAAACCCACACTTTCCTTATCTAAGAAATTAACTGTATTGTCAAGCGGATAACCTATACCCACTAAACTATTGCTTAAGCCCCCGTCATCAAGACCGATGTGCTGTCCCCCGTATCCGGTAAGGAATGAAGCCATATCAATATTAGATAAACCGGCGGGATTATAAAAAATGCTTGATACATCATCAGCCATAGACACATAAGCTTCCCCCATGCCATCTGCCCGAGCTGAATGTCCGATATCTTCAAAAGCAGCCTTTCCTGTTTTAGGGCAGCTCACAGTAATTACTGCAGCTATCAGTAAAATATTTATTTTTATTATTTTCTTAATAATTGGCGCTATCCCTTTTTTTATTTTTTTATTCTCCATCATTTTGCTATTACTATCGTTCCGTTTATAACTTCCCCTTCCACTTCTACCTGGTAAATATATATTCCACCTTTGACAATATCACCGGAACTATCAGTCCCATCCCAGACCATCTGATTTTCTTTAACCTTTTCCAGATTACTCCTGATTTCTCTGCCCTCTGAATTAAAGATACTTATATTGACGTCGGAAAACTCCGGATTTTCAAAGTAAAAGCTTACTTCATTTATCCGGTAATCCCCTTCCTCCGGAGTAAATATCTTAGGTTCAACCGTAGTTAATTCAAATCCACTAACCGGAGTCGTTAACCCGAGAGCAAATTTTCCGAGTTGCTTTGAGTTGATCTCAATTTTTTGATTTATGGAATCCCTTACTCCCCCTAATTTAATCCATTTAACACCGTTAAACCAGTACAGAGCCGGTTGCTTGTTCGTTTCAAAGTTTATATCTTCATTATCTTTTAATTTATCATAGTAAATCACTACTTTTGCATCTGCACTATCCGAAAAACGGAAATCATTAATTTCCTTACCCCCACTTTCTACCTTCATATTGTAGGTAAGCAGATAATCTTCATTCTCCTCTTTTATAACCGAAAGAGCCATCTCCCGGCCATTATTATTCTCCGGATATAACTCGGTTGCATCAACGTAAGGTAATTTCACATGGGCATTTAAATCTTCACTTACATAGTAATGGTTAAAATCTTTTGAAGTATCTATTATCTTAGAACCAATACTCTCCATTCCCACCCAGGAAACTGATTTTACTCTGTAATAATAAGTCTCTTCTGTGAGATCTGCAGTGTATCTTAAAGTGTTTGTACTGTAAATAAAACTAACATCACTCCACGGACCCTCTAAATTCTGAGATCGTTCTACAACATATCCTTTTAAATCACTGCTTTGGGAGACATTATCCCAATCCAGCGTTATTTTATTATCAGAAGTTGATTTAATCCGGAGCAAGCCTATATCGTCAAACTGGAGTATATCACCGGTATATACCTGCTTTACATCGCTGTAATTGCTGTAATTACCGGTATTATCAACAACTCTTAACCTATATTCATAAGTATTATTAGCCTTTACCCCGGTATCATAATACGGTGAATTATCCGGATCCGATACTTCCTGAAAATTTTCGCCGATTTTACGGCGTTCTATAAAGTATTTATTTATGTCCGGCTCAGTATTTTCAAGCCATTTAACTTTAACGGCATCTTCCAGGCATTCCAGTTCTATACCGGTGGGAGCAGACGGTATTGAATCGCCGGTTACAACTTTTGCCACTTCCCCTACAGGTGCAAGTTTAGTCCCCCATTTCATTCTTAGAGCTACATAATATGTAGCACCGGTAGTAAGGCCTTCCATTACATATTCTTCCTGGACCCCCTCAGAAGCCGGTGTATCCTCTATACTGTATTCTGAAGCAGTTTCCCACCATATCACTTCACGATTTTCTACAGGTGCCTTGGTACTGTATCTTAATTTATATTCATCGCCACCGACAGAATCCCAGATCAGATCAATTTCGCCGTCATTTTCTCCGGCAGATCCGTTTAAGGGATCTATCGATTTACTCATGGTTGAAGAAGAAATAGCCCATGGCTGTTCTGCCTCTGTCTCCGTACTTGATTTGACATCTAAATCACTAGTATTATCAAACTCATCCACCGCTTTTATGGCAAAATAATACGTGGTATCCGCGTCAAGTCCTCCGACGGTATAATCCATTGGAGTTCCCGGACTGTGAGACAGATAGTATTGTGATTTATCAGCGTTCTCAAACCATTCATCAACTGTTAAACCAAGATCTAAACCGTCCTCAATACTAAATTTGCGGTACCGAATTTCATACCCCTGGAGATCTACATCCAGTTCAGTGGACGGTGCACTCCAGGATAAATCTACCTTACCGGTTTCCCCGTCATAGGCAGCGGTATAAGCAATTAAATCCGTCACCGGATCAGGGGCTTCGTTGTGAGATGGCCGGATAGAAACCGAAACATCAGTAAAAGCGGATACTTCCCCTCGAGCAGGCATAAATATCCCCGCGCACAGCGCTAACTGTACTATAAAGATCTTTATTAAATTGCGAAGATATTTATTCAAATATTTTTTCTCCGTTTTTACTTTCTGCTAAAGTTTCCATCTTTTTTTATTTTTCCGTTAAAATATTTCATTTTTCTGTCGTAAAGTACACCCGCGAAAATAACTCTATCGGCATATCAAATCCAAGTACTTTTCCTACAACCGCAAACCCAAACTTTTTATCCAGGTACTCTTCCTTATCCGGTAATTTCAGTTCCATAGTTACATCTTTTATTGTTCTTGAATCAGCCTTTATGGTATCAGTGGTCAAATTTATTTTGGCTTCTTCCGGCAAAGAATCATATTCAGCCCGTCCACCGTAGTCAGATATTTCCTTATCTACTTCAACTTTAATCTCATAATCTTTTCTACTCCTGTTTGTAATTTGTGGTACCGATATATCAAAACCATCCAAATCCACTTTTGTACCAACCGGAATTTTTTTATCCAAATGTAGACTCATAGGCATCATCTCCATTTCCAGAGCCGATAAAACTTTTTCCTTGTACTCGGAAAATATTTCTTCCGGACGCGGTCCTGTCGAAAACCTGAGTCTGTTAGCCAATGCGAAATCTATCTGTACACCTTCCGCATTGGGCGTTCCGGCCGACTGAGTAACTATCATAGCCTGAAAATGCCGCTGTGAATACTCTTCGTCCTCGGGTATAGATATAATTAGATCGCAGTCGATTTCTTCGCCGGGTTCAAGTGTAAAATTAGCCGGATTTACTTTAATCCAGGTCGGATCAGGAATCGGTTCGTAGCCTTTCTTAAGATAACGGCTTTTCGGTTTTTCTATCAGTACTTCCATTTGAGCTGTTTCTTTGGAGTCATTAATCACCGTATACGGTACATTCTCTTCCTGCTTGACACTGTAAACCATTCCCGGTTTCATTCCTGCAAGAATAATATCCGTAAACTTCGTCTTTATTCGCTGCATTCCATAACCGGTATCCAGTCCTACAATGAACAAGAAGCTTAGTACCACAGCTAC